>CAYWOW010000428.1:0-2387 GCA_964459005.1 uncultured Acetobacteraceae bacterium | reverse complement strand
CGGCTGCCGGAACCCGGGGAAAGCGCGGAAGCCGTGCTGGCCGCGCTCGGCGCGCCGGTGGTGGTCAAGCCGCGCCGTTCCTTCGTGCTCGACCGTCTCGAGCGGCGCGGCAAGGTGCAGTTTGCCCGCGATGCGGCCGAATTGGCCCAGCTGCAACCCGAGCTGTGCGCCGAGGACCATGTGCTGGAGCGGTTCTTCCCTGGCCAGGGGCTGGGCGTGTCGCTGCTGGCCAACCACGGCCGCGTGCTGCAGGCCTTTGAGCACCACCGGGTGCGGGAGAACGGCTCGGGCAGCTACTACCGCGTCAGCGCGTCCCTGACGCCGGCGCTGCTGGCCGCCTGCACCGAGCTGGTGGCGGCGCTGGAATACACCGGCGTCGGCATGTTCGAGTTCCGCCGCGACCGGCAGACCGGCGCCTGGGTGCTGCTGGAGGTGAATGCGCGGCCCTGGGGGTCGATGCCGCTGCCGCTCGGCCTCGGGGTGGATTTTCCCTGGCTCTGGTATCGCCTGCTGACGGCGGGCGAGGAAAGCCCGGCGATCGGCTACCGCGCCGGGGTGTTCGGCCGCAACTTGTTGCCCGACCTGCAGGCGGTGCTGGCCGAGGCGCATGGGCGCGGCACGGGAGGGCTGCCCCACCTCGCGCGCTCGCTGGCGGAACTCGGCAGGGTGGCGACCGGGCGGGAAATCCACGATGTGCTGGTGCGCGACGATCCCCGGCCGGCACTGGCCGAACTCGGCACGGTACTGGGCGAGGCGGCGCGACGCGGCGCGATGCGGCTGCCGGGCTGGGCGGCGCTGGTGCGCCAACACGCGCGGGCGCGGCTGCGCCGGCAGGGGACCGGCGAGGTGGTGTTCGTCTGCCTGGGCAACATCTGCCGCAGTCCCTTCGCCGCCGCCGCGCTGCGGGCACAGCCGGCGATGCGGTCCGTCCGCATCGGCTCGGCGGGCATGCTGCCGCGGCCGGGCCGGCCCACCCCGCCGCTCGGCGTGCAGGCGGCGGCGGCACGGGGCATCGACCTGACCATGCACCGCTCGGTCTGGCTCTCCCGCGCCATGGCGGAGGCGGCAACGCACGTGCTGGTGTTCGACGAAACCACACGCCGCGCGGTGCTGGACCGCTATCCCGATCTCCGGGAACGGGTGATCAAACTCGGCGACCTGCTCGACGGGGCGGACATCGCCGATCCGGTCGACGGCGACGCCGGGACATTCGCCGCGGTCTACGCCACGATCGCGGCTGCGACGACGGAGCTGGGACGCCTGCTGGGCTAACTGTTCCGCGGGGCGAAGGTGGCCCGCAGGCCGAGCCAGGCGCAGAAGGCCAGCCATTTCAGATTGAACCCCGCCGTCAGGGCAACAAAGGCATATGACCGTGCCTGCCGGTAGCGTTTGGCCCGGTACAGCGACATGGTCATGTGCTTGAGCGTGTAGCCGCGGTGGCGTCGGGCGTAGGCGCGCACCACTTCCTGCCGCGAGTCCCGGATGGCTTTCTCCAGCAGGATGAGTTGCAGAGTCCGTTTCTCGATGTCCGACACCAGGGTGGACATGTTGTCCCGGCGGGCGGGGTCCGGGACGTTGTGGCGGGAGACGGTGCGCGGGACATAGACGATCGCCTGCGCCTGATCGATGGCGCGCAGGTAGAAGTCGCGGTCGCACTCGTAGCGCAGTGCCTCGTCGAAGCCGCCGATCGCGGTGAAGAATGCCCGCCGCACGATGCTGGTGTTGACGTGGCTGAAGCCGTGCGCGCGCAGCAGGTCCGCGGCGCCGACTCGCCAGGCGCCGCCCGGCTCGAGCCGCCCGGTTGGCGGCAGCATGCCGGCGAGGTCTTCGATCCACACGGTGCGCTCGATCCGCTGTCCCTTGGCGAACGCCGCCTGGTCGAAATACAGCAGGTCGAGCGGCGGGCCGGGGAGCGCGATGAGACCGGCCGCGCAGGCCAGATATTGCGGGTCGGACCATTCGTCGTCGTCATCGAGGAAGCAAAGATAGCGTCCGCGTGCCTGCGCCGCGCCGAAATTCAGGGCATAGCTCTGGCCATGCCCGTGCTCGCTCGGCGGCAGGTGCAGGAAACGCACCCGCTCGTCGCAGGTCGCCTCGATGGCGGCGAGCGGGCCGGCGAAGGGATCGCTGGTGCCGTCGTCGATGACCAGCACTTCCAGTCCGTCCACCTGCTGTGCCAGCGCCGAGTTCAGGGCGTTCTGAAACAGGGCGGGGCGGTTACGGGTGGGCAGCAGGACGGAGAAATGCATGGTGTTCCCGGCGCAACGACGCCTATTCGCCAGGATTTGTCCGCCGAGCGCAAGCCCGTGGTCAGTGCGCGATGCTTCGCAATGCCCGCAGCTCGTCGGCGGCGAGGTGGCGGGCGCCGGCGTAGAGGTCGCGCGCGG
>CAYWOW010000427.1:0-2392 GCA_964459005.1 uncultured Acetobacteraceae bacterium | reverse complement strand
GGCACGCCAGCGAAATTCTGCATCACTCCAGGTAGCGAGGAAGGCAAGGCCAGGGGCTTTGCCCCTGGACCCCAATCAAGGCAGAGCCTTGATAATCCATTCCCTTTCGTCTTGGTGATGGCATCGTTGTCGAACGTCTCGGCGGCGATTATCGTGCCAGCCGGATCGTCGGACGGCCCGACCAACTGGGGAGTGCTGGTTAAGGACGGGGAGACGACGCAGTTGTTGCCGGAAGCGCACGGACGATGAGGGTATTCGACCGCCTGCTCGGCCTTGCAAGCCTTGACGGAGTCCGTATCGGCGTCGATGTCGGCAACCTGCTGGCGGTTGGCCGCAAGCCAAAATTAATTTCAAATACATGAGGCGCCGACATTGATCGCAGTAGAAGGCTTTTATAATTACAAGCCATATTTTATTCTATCGTATGGTGCGTTTGGTGTTTTTTGCCTTTGTCGGGCTGTTTTGTACCACCGGAACGCTGCTGCGGCCATAAAAGCAACATACAGACAAAATTTTTCACTTCTACTTCTGGTCTTTGCTGCAGGTCTGCTGCTCGCCAGGTTCGCCTTCACGGGCAGCCATCTGCTGCTGGCAGCCGCGGCGATCGGTGTCGCGATTTTCGCTGTCCGACACGCCGCCCGGAAGATGCCGCTCACTGTCCTCCCGGCCGGTGCGGCGGTTACATTGGTTCTGTCTCTCGCTTGGTGGCGGTTTGCGCCGGGCGCGGCCGCGCCACTGTCGCTGGCGGCCTTCACGGTCGTTCTGGGCTGCCTGATGGTCGGCTTTTCGGATCCTTGGGATCGTCCCCCGAGCACGCTTGCGATTCCGATCGTCATTTTCCTCGTTGCCGGATTCCTGTTGCAGATCGATCTCGGCGGATATCGACCAGGCCAGCCGATCCTCGAGTTGCTGGCGCAGCACTGGGGGGCGTTCATCGGGCCGGCGCTCCACCTGAGGGCTGGTCTCGTGCCGTTCTATGATGTTCCGCTGCAATATGGTCTCGGCCCGACGCTTGTGATCGCCGCCGCATGCCGCGAAACAGACTGCTGGACGAGCACGGAAGTCGTTGTCGTCATCATCAACCTGGCCAACGCACTGCTGATCCTGCGCATGGCATTGGCCACGGCGGTGCCGCGGGGATGGCTGTGGCATTGCGCGGCGACGATCGTCGTGTTTGCCGCGGTCTTTCTCTGGACTGGCGTCCCGGCTGAAGGCAACAGCCTGTTGGCCGTTCCAAGTGTCGGAGGGATCCGGTTTCTGCCGACGATGCTGGTCGCGAGCCTGCTCTTCTTCGGCCATCCCGCGGCAGCCGCAACAGCACTCGCGCTGGCCGTGCTGTGGTCACCCGAGTCCGCCGCCATGTCGATCACCGTCTTTGGTCTTTGCGAAACCGCCCGCATCGGCTTGTTCAGGGCGGCTTTGCGCAGCGCCGGATTGCTTGCCGGGGTCTATGCCTGTCTCGTGCTGCTGCACCGTGCCACCTTCGGAGTCTGGATGGATCCTGCGGCGTTTGCGGAATATGTACTGCATGTTCCCGGGCCGCTGCCGATCGACCCGTTCAGCGATGCTTTGCTGCTGGTCGCTGTGCTTGGGCTCGGTGGCTGGCTCATGGTCCACGTTTCGCCCGATCCGGTGACCGCGCGCCGCGACCGCACCGCCACGTTTCTGCTCTTCGCCGCGGCAAGCTATTGGCTCGGCCGCAGCCACCCCAACAACATTTGCAACCTGGCGCCCTTCCTGGTGCTGGTGGCCATGCGCGCGCTCGACCGGCCAAGCGGCGATCGTTCGTTGCTCGCCGACGTGACGGATTTCGGGCTCGCGGCATCGGTTGCGGCACTGACGATGTCACCGTGGCATTCGGTGCCCTATGACCCCCGCGCAACCGTCGACATTCAAGCGGTGGTAGCGAAATTTGACTCATTGGAACCCGATATCGAGCGGGTTCGGGAACAGATCCCCAATCCGGAAGGGTTGGGCATCGCGGATTTCGGGCCGTCCTATTTGCGTGAGCCCCTGGAGAAGGTGGTTTGGACGCCGGTGGACCCGAGTTCGCTTTGGATCTACGTCCCGAGCGAACGCCGACAGCTGTACATCCGCCGCTCGGTTGCCCGGTTGCGGCGATCCGGGTGGGCGATATTCGAAGACGATCAACGCTTCCTGCTGGACGATCTGCGCGCCGGCTACGCCGTGGCGGAACAGCACCGATTCGATGGGGCTCCATCGATCCCTGGCGCACCGGCGCTCCATTACGTCGCGGTGTGCTTCAATCCGCGACCGGATATTATAGCCTCGAGCGTCGGCCCGCCTTGTCCCTCCGGACCGCACAGGGATTGAGCAGAACGAAGGAAGGAAACGACGGATGAGCGAATTCGGCAGCCTGGATACCGCAATC
>CAYWOW010000426.1:0-2393 GCA_964459005.1 uncultured Acetobacteraceae bacterium | reverse complement strand
CCGGCGAACACCGACACGCCGCCATGCGCCTTGGCGATGTTGTTGATCAGTTCCTGGATCAGCACCGTCTTGCCGACCCCGGCGCCGCCGAACAGGCCGACCTTGCCGCCCTTCAGGTAGGGCGCCAGCAGGTCCACCACCTTGATGCCGGTGACCAGGATCTCGGCCGTGGCGGCCTGGTCCTCGAAGCTCGGCGCGGCGCGATGGATCGGATCGCGCCGGGTGAACGGCACGGCGCCGCGCTCGTCGATCGGATCGCCGATGACGTTGAGGATGCGGCCCAGCGTGCCCGGACCCACCGGCACGGTGATCGGCCCGCCGGTGTCGGTGACCTCCTGGCCGCGCACCATGCCGTCGGTGCTGTCCATGGCGACGGTGCGGACGGTCTTCTCGCCGAGCTCCTGGGCCACCTCGAGGACCAGCGGGCGATCGCCGACGCTGGTGGTGAGCGCGTTCAGGATGAACGGCAACTCGCCGTCGAACTGCACGTCCACCACGGCGCCCAATACCTGGGTGACACGCCCGACGTTGTTGCTGGCCATTCTGGACTCCTGTCTCAATCGCTATCGTCAGACGGCTTCGGCGCCGGAGATGATCTCGATCAGCTCCCGGGTGATGTTCGCCTGGCGAGCCCGGTTGTAGTTCAACGTCAGGCGCTTGATCATGTCGCCGGCGTTGCGGGTGGCGTTGTCCATCGCGCTCATCTGCGAGCCGAAGAAGCCGACGGCGTTTTCCATCTGGGCACGGTAGATCTGCACCGCGAGGTTCTGCGGCAACAGGCGGGCGAGGATGGTTTCCTCGTCCGGCTCGCAT
This sequence comes from uncultured Acetobacteraceae bacterium, assembly GCA_964459005.1. Lineage (GTDB taxonomy): Bacteria > Pseudomonadota > Alphaproteobacteria > Acetobacterales > Acetobacteraceae > Rhodovastum. Next base: position 1,580 of record CAYWOW010000426.1, on the reverse strand, counting down.
TCGATCATGGTCCGCGCCCCCGGTCCGGCCGCCGTCGCCGGCGGCACCGCCACCGGGATCAGCTGGACCTCGGTCGGCACCTGCGAGACCACCGACTGGAACCGGTTGTAGATCATCGTGCAGACGTCGAACGCGCCGGCCCCGAGCATGGCGATGACCTGTTCGGCGATGGCGGTGGCGTCGGCGAAGCCGATCGACTTGCGGCCGACGAAGCTGACGTCGCCGACGATGTTGGTGGGGAACTCACGGCGCAGATAGTCGCGCCCCTTGCGGCCGACGGCGAAGATCTTGACCGTCCTGCCCTCGCCCTCCAGCCGGCGGGCGACGGTGCGCGCCAGCCGCCCGACATTGGCATTGAACGCGCCGGCCAGGCCGCGGTCGCCGGTCACCACGATGAGCAGGTGGACCTGATCGCGCCCGGTGCCGACCAGCAGCTTCGGCGCCCCCGCGCCACGCGTGGCGCTGGCGGCCAGGGAAGCCAGCATCCGTTCCATCCGCTGGGCATAGGGCCGGGCCGCTTCGGCCTGGCTCTGGGCGCGACGCAGCTTGGAGGCCGCCACCATCTTCATGGCAGCGGTGATCTTCTGCGTCGATTTCACGCTGGCGATGCGGCCGCGGAGTGCCTTCAGGCTGGGCATGGGAGGGGGCTACCTGACTGCCGCCGGGTCAGACGAAGCTCTTGGTGAAGCCGTCCAGGAAGGCGGCCAGTTTCTTGTCGGTCTCCGGCTTGATCTCGCGGTCGGTGCGGATGGTGTCCAGGATGGCGGGCTCGCGCGCTTTGATGGCGCCCAACAACTGGCTCTCGAAGGCGCCGATCTTGCCGATGTCGATGCTGTCGAGATAGCCGCGGGTGCCGGCGAAGATCGCCACCACCTGCTCCTCGACCGGCACCGGGTGGAACTGCGGCTGCTTGAGCAACTCGGTCAGCCGCGCGCCACGGGCGAGCAGCATCTGGGTGGAGGCGTCGAGGTCGGAGGAGAACTGCGCGAAGGAGGCCATTTCGCGGTACTGGGCAAGCTCCAGCTTGACCCGTCCGGCGACCTGCTTCATCGCCTTGACCTGGGCCGCCGAGCCGACGCGGGAGACCGAGATGCCGACGTTCACGGCGGGGCGGATGCCCTTGAAGAACAGCTCGGTCTCCAGGAAGATCTGGCCGTCGGTGATCGAAATGACGTTGGTCGGGATGTAGGCCGAGACGTCGCCGGCCTGCGTCTCGATGACCGGGAGCGCGGTGAGGCTGCCGCCGCCATGGGCATCGCTCATCTTCGCCGCCCGTTCGAGCAGGCGCGAGTGCAGGTAGAACACGTCGCCCGGATAGGCCTCGCGGCCGGGCGGGCGGCGCAGCAGCAGCGACATCTGGCGATAGGAAACCGCGTGCTTGGACAGGTCGTCGTAGAAGATCACCGCGTGCATGCCGTTGTCGCGGAAATATTCGCCCATCGAACAGCCGGAGTACGGCGCCAGGAACTGCATGGGGGCGGGGTCGGAGGCGGTGGCGGCGACCACGATGGAATATTCCATCGCGCCGTTTTCCTCCAGCGTGTGCACCAGCTGCGCCACGGTGGACCGCTTCTGGCCGA
>CAYWOW010000425.1:0-2424 GCA_964459005.1 uncultured Acetobacteraceae bacterium | reverse complement strand
TCTGCTGCGGCTGGTGCGACCGCGCGTAAATGCCGGCGAGCAGCTTGTAGCCGGCAATATCCGTCGGCGACCGGGCCACGTACTTGGTCGCCGCGTCGGTGGCCTGAGCCGTCTGACCGAGGTTGATCTTTACCAGCGCCTGGAAATATTCGCCGCGGGGGAAGCGCGAAATGACCGGCGAAATATTCTGCAGCGCGGTATCCGCCCCTTGCCAGTCGCCGGCATGCGCCAGCAGCACGGTCAGGAAATAATTGGCGAGCGGATTGCGGCCATCGACTTTTATTACGGCATCGACGTCTTCCCGCGCCTTCTGGAACTGGTTCAGGGCAATCAGCGTATTGGCACGCTCGAGGTGGAGATTGACGACGTCCGGGGTGACTGCGAGCGCCGCAGTGAAGGCGGCCGCCGCCGCCTCGTAGTTGCCGTGGGCGTGCTGCAACTGACCTTTCAGCAGCAGGGCATCGACCGAACGGGGATTGATCGCCAGCGCGCGGTCGATCTTCAGATCGGCGGTGGCGGGATCGTTGGCGGCCAGCGCCACCCGGGCGGCGGTGAGCGGCGCCTCGACGGCGTTCGGTTCCAGGCGCTCGGCCTCGGCGATCGTGGTCTTCGCCTGCGCCACGTCCTTCAGCCCCAGTTCCGCCATCGCCCTGGTGACCAGCAGGGGGCCGGCCTCCTCCGGCGGGAGGTCCTCGACGGCAAGGTCCTTCACCTCCTTGAAGCGGCCCTGGGCAAGGTAGGCGCGGGCCAACAGGGGCATCACCGCGCGGTTGTTCCAGCCGCCGGCCTGGGCGAGCTTGAACTCCTTCTCGGCGGCCACCGGGTCACCGAACTGCAACTGCACCACGCCGAGCCGGTAATGCGCCTCCGCACTTTGCGGTCGGCTGCGCACCATGGCGCGCAATGCAATCTGTGCGGTGTGCATGTCGCCGCGCGCCATGGCGGCGCGGGCGGCGCTAAGATAATCGTGCGACTGGTGCCAGTACCAGGCACCACCGCCGGCGGCACCGCCGACCAGCAGAATTGCCAGGACAACCAGAAAGTACTTCTTCTTCATGCTTCACCATTGCCGGAGAAACCAGCGCCGCGGCGGTCGCGTCGGCACAGGCATACCGCGTCCCGCCCATCCTGCCGAGACGTTTTGCTGGCTGGCCGCGCCGGGGCTGTCGGCATCGGACGACTGGCAAGGCGACGCTTGGGGAGACTGCGGATCATTCGCTGGACAAACGCCCTGTCCGCCCGCCCGATCTCAATTGGGCTCCGTGAACAGGATATAAATGCCACCCCAGTGCCGTGGTCAAGCAACCTCGCCAGCCCGGTAATTTCCAGGCGTTCCTGAAGCGTCCGAATGCACAGCTTCCCTGCTTCGGTTTTACCGGAAGGAGAATCACGGATCGCGCCGGGCTGACTGTTTGCGGCGATTGGCGGGGTGGTCAAAGATTTGTTCTCCCGTCGCGTTGCCTGTGCTATGCATGCGTCTACCTGTGACAGGCGGATTTTGTGCTGGAATACCCCCATGCCAGACGCGACCAGCGCCCGCTGGTTCCCAACGCTTTTTGCCGGCCGGGGAAATTGCCTTTGGCGCGCCGTTCCGGATCGCCCTATAGAGGCGTGTAGCTCAGTGGCAGAGCGCTGTCATTACATGGCAGAAGTCGGGGGTTCGATTCCTTCCGCGCCTATGCCATATGCACGCACGGTTTCCCTTCGCTGATAGCGGAACGGTCATGACACTCACCACTCGCCTGGCCTGCGTTGCGGCACTTGTCCTGCTCGCCGGCTGTTACGACAAGCGCCCGCCCGTCGCCACCGCCGCCGACCTGGCCAAGGCCGCGGATGCCGCGGCGGCGAAACCGGATGTCTACGTGATCGGTCCGGGCGATCAGTTGAGCGTCTTCGTCTATGACTCACCGCAACTCAGCATGGCGGTGCCGGTACGCCCGGATGGGCGGATCTCCACCCCATTGGTGCCCGAGATGATGGCGGCCGGCAAAACGCCGAGCCAACTGGCCCAGGATCTGACCGAGCGGTTGAAGGAATTCGTAAAGGAACCGAATGTTACCGTCATCGTGAGCGGCTTCGTCGGCCCGCTGGACCGGCAGATCCGGGTGATCGGCGAGGCCGCGGACCCGCAGGCCGTGCCCTATCGCGATCACATGACCGTGCTCGACCTTATGATCATGACCAAGGGATTGACCCACTACGCCGCCGGCAACCGCGCCGTGATCGTGCGGCGCGCCGGCGGCAAGCAGGAAACCATCCACGTGCGGCTGGACGATCTGCTGAAGGACGGCGACATCGACCAGAACGTCGAGTTGCAGGCCGGCGATACGCTTATCATCCCGCAGTCCTGGTTCTGAGAGGAGACCCGCATGGACGAGCTCCGCTCCCTGCTCCGCCGCTATCTCCTGGGCGCCTGGCGCAAGC
>CAYWOW010000424.1:0-2442 GCA_964459005.1 uncultured Acetobacteraceae bacterium | reverse complement strand
ACGAATTTTCTCCATATCTTGTGTTGCATCGCGGTTAACGGTCCAAGATGTAGAGGAGAACGCCTGATGGACGGGTCGCTTGTCCCAGCCCAGCTGCATTCCGTCCACGCGGCCGTTTCCCTTGCCCGATCGCCTTCCGCGTTCGGTACCGAGCCGTTGCCGGCCCGTCCCCTGGAGCCTGGCATGGGCCTGGCGGTGGGGCGGCGCACCGTGTTTCGTCCCGAGGATGCCGAGGACTTCGGTAGGGTTGCCGACCGGGTGGCGGCGGGCAACATGTCGCTGGTCGGCCATCCGTTGACCGCTGCCGAGCGCGACGAGTTGGCGCGGCTGCGCAACGCCATCGCCACCGGCGCGCTGATCACCTCCGGCCGCCATCTGCAGCACGGCGACGCCGACCAGACCAGCCGGAACATGGAGGTGTTCACCAACTGCGCCACCGCGATCGCCAGTTTCGCCCTGTTCTATCTGTTGCTTAACGGCAGCGGGGTCGGCCGTGCCTATGACGACGAACTGGTGGTGGTGGACTGGGCCCGCGCGCCGGACCTGCTGCTCTACCTGTCGCCGGAGCATCCGGACTATCCGCGCAGCGACGCCGAGTTGCGCCATTTCGCCACCGAGCTGTCGCTGTTGCCCGACCCCGCGCAGCCCGTCGATGCGGAGGCGGCGCGCGCCTGGATCGCCCGCGAGCTGGTGGGCGACCTTGCCGCGCTGCCGCCGGGCGCCGTCGTCCACCAGATCGCGGACAGCCGCGAGGGCTGGGCGAAGGCGGTGGAACTGCTGGAGAGCATGACGTTCGCCGGAGCGCGCGGGACGTCGCTGGTGCTCGACCTCTCCGCCATCCGCCGGCGCGGCGCGCCGATTCGCGGCATGCAGGGGCGCCCGGCCTCGGGTCCGGTTTCCCTGTTGCGGGCGCTGCTGAACATCCGCCGCCAGGTCATCGAGCCCGCCCGCACCCAGGGTCCCGATCTGCCGCCGTGGGCGCAGGCGATGCTGGTCGACCACCACCTCTCGGTGGAAGTGCAGGTCGGCGGCGCCCGCCGGGCCGCCCGCATGGCCACCAAGAACTGGCGCGACCCGGGCATCTTCCGCTTCATCCGCTGCAAGAGCGAGGGCGGGCTGTGGACCGCCAACAATTCGGTGATGGTCGACCGCGAGTTCTGGCGGCGGGTCGGGCAGGCGACCGCGCTGGTGGCCGAGGGCAAGGAGCCGGAGAGCTTCGAGCCGCTGACCCGCCATGCGCTCACGGTTTTCGAGGACGTCACCCGGTGCGCCTATATCAACGGCGAGCCCGGGTTCATCAACGGCGACCGGCTGGAGGACCACCGCAACGGCGCGGCCTGGGAGAAGCCGGTGCATGCCGACGGGCGCGATTTCCGATCCGGGCGCTACCAGGTCGACCATGCCGCCGGGCTGCTGGCCGAGCTGTCGCGCCGCGCCAACGACGCCTGTTTCCCGGTCACCACCAACCCGTGCGGCGAGATCGTGCTGCACGTCACCGGCGGCTACTGCGTGATCGCCGATTTCGCGCCCTTGCTGGCCTGCCCGGACGCGCCGGAAAGCTATGTGCCGGGCTGCATTCCCGACGACGTGGCGGCGCTGTGGGACGCCCGCGTCGAGGAATCGGTGCGCCTCGGCGTGCGCTTCCTGACCCGCGCCAACACCATGGACGCGCTCTATGCCGAGGAGGTGCGGCGCACCAACCGCATGGGCATCGGGCCGACCGGCCTGCACGAGTGGGCCTGGGTGCGCTATGGCCTGGATTTCGACGACCTGCTGGACGAGTCACGGTCCAAGCCGTTCTGGGACATGCTGTCGCGCCTGTCCGAGGCGGCCAAGGAGGAGGGCGACATCTATGCCAAGGAGCGTCACCTCCCGGCGCCGCTCACCGTCACCACGGTGAAGCCGGCCGGCACCACCAGCAAGCTGTTCGGCCTGACCGAGGGCGCCCATCTGCCGGCGCGGCGGCAGTACCTGCGCTGGGTGATGTTCCAGGGCACCAGGGACGAGAACGGCGCCTGGACGCATGACACCGACAAGCTGCTGGGCGAGTACGAGGAGCGTGGCTACCCGATCCGTACCCTGCGCAGCTTCCCCAACATGTCGATCGTCGGTTTCCCCACCCTGCCGCTGATCCAGCGCCTGGGCCTGGGCGCGCGGCTGACCACCGCGCCCGAGGCCACGCCGGCGCAGCACTATCGCTGGCTGCAGTTGCTGGAGCGCTACTGGATCGGCGCCGAGCGCGGCAACCAGGTGTCGTACACGCTAAAAGTGTTCACCGACCTGCACGGACTCGAGTCGTTCCGCGACATCGTGCTGAAGAACCAGCCGCAGGTGCGTTGCTGCGCGGTGTTGCCGAGCCGGCCGGACCACGAGCTGGGCTACGAGTACCTGCCGGAGGAGGAAGTGCCGGAGGCGCGCTTCGCCGAAATCGTCGCCGACATC
>CAYWOW010000423.1:0-2451 GCA_964459005.1 uncultured Acetobacteraceae bacterium | reverse complement strand
GCCGGCGATTACGACCTGATCGAGAATCCCGCGGCGCAGGACCTGCCGGCCATCAAGGCCAAGGGCGGGCTGGCCTACACCACCACGCCGTCGGACCGCATCATCTTCCTGCAACCCGACATCGCCCGCACGCCGAGCCCCCTGGTGGAGGCGGGCGGCAACAACCCGCTGGCGGACGCGCGGGTGCGCGAGGCGGTCTCGCTGGCGATCGACCGCCGCGCCATCGCCGAGCGCCTGATGGACGGGCTGGCCGTGCCGGCCGACCAGTATGTGACGGAAGGGCTGCCCGGCCACCTGGATAACCCGCCGAAGCTTGCCTACGACCCAGCCCGCGCCCGCCGGTTGCTCGCCGAGGCCGGCTATCCCAACGGTTTCGACCTCACCATCTCGGCCACCAACGACCGCTACATCAACGACGGCAAAGTGGTGCAGGCGCTCGGCCAGTTCCTCTCCCGCGTCGGCATCCGCGCCAGGGTGGACGCGATGACGCAGACCATGTTCTTCCCGCGCCGGGCCAGGCGCGAATTCAGTCTGGCCATGGGCGGCTGGGGCTACAGCCCGTTGTCGACGATCTCCGTGCTGCGCACCTGGGTGGTGACGACCGACCTGGCGCGCGGCCTCGGCGGGTCGAACTATGGCGGCTATCACAGCGCGGCGTTCGATAACGCCTTCCTGCCGGCGCTGACCGACCTCGACGATGCCAGCCGCGACCGGCGGCTGCAGGAGGCGACCCGGATCGCGCTGACCGACAACGCCATCATCCCGCTATACTGGGAAACCTCGGTGTGGGCGTTCAAGGACCGCTACACCTATGTCGGACGGTCGGACCAGGTTACCGATGTGGACGGGCTGAGCCCGAAGACGCAGTAGATCGCATGGAATGGGAGTGGGTCATGAACGACAAGCAGAACGGGTGCGGTGATGACTGAGGCTTTTCCCCGGCTCGGCCGGCGGCTGCGGTTGGGCGTGGTGGGCGGCGGGCCCGGCAGCTTCATCGGCCCGGTGCACCGCGCCGCCGCGCTGCTCGACCGGCGGTTCGAACTGGTCGCCGGCGTGCTGTCCTCGGACCCGGAGAAATCGCGCGCCGCCGCGGCGGCCCTCGACATCGCCTCGTACCCGTCGGTGGCGGCGATGGTCGCCGGCGAGCCGAATCTCGACGCGATCGCGGTGATGACGCCGAACCACTATCACTTCGACGCCTGCCGCACGGCGCTTCAGGCCGGGCTGCACGTGGTCTGCGACAAGCCGTTGACCAACACGCTGGAGGAGGCGCGCGCCCTGGCGGCGCTGGCCGCCGTGCGGTCGCGCGTGTTCTGCCTGACCCACGCCTATGCCGCCTATCCGATGATCCGCCAGGCCCGCGCCATGGTCGCCGCCGGCACGCTGGGCGACCTGCGCGCGGTTCAGGTGGAATACCTGCAGGGCGGCATGAGCCAGCGCGTCGAGGACGGGCCGCTCACCACCAAGCTGCGCTGGAAGCTCGACACGGCGCAGTCCGGGCCGTCGCTGGTGCTGGGCGATATCGGCACCCACGCCGAGCAGTTGTTGCGCTTCGTCAGCGGCCGGCGGATCGAGCGGCTGTCCGCCGACCTCGGCGCGGTGGTGCCCGGGCGCAAGGTGCAGGACTGGGGCGCCTTCCTGCTGCGCATGGAGGGCGACGTGCGCGGCACTCTGACGGTGTCGCAGGCGCTGGCGGCGGCGGAGAACGTCATCATCCTGCGCGTGTTCGGCGAGCGCGGCCATCTGGAATGGGTGCACGCGCGCAGCAACTTCCTCACGTTCGCCCCGTATGGGGAGCCCGTCCGCACGCTGTCGCGCGGGGGTCCCGGCATGTTGCCGCCGGCGGCGCGGCTGGTGCGCATTCCGGCGGGTCATCCGGAAGGGTTGCTGGAGGGATTCGCCAACCTCTACCGCGACGCGGCCGAGGCGATGGCCGCCGCCGCCCTGGGCGTTCCCGCCGACCCCGCGGCGCTCGACTTCCCCACCGCGGAAGACGGCGTGGCGGGACTGGCCTTCATGGCGGCGGCGATCGCCTCGCAGGCCGCCGGCGGCGCCTGGACCGAGGTTCAGCCGTAGACCGCGGCGCAGCCGGTTCCTATCCTCACCCGCACCGGACGAAAGGGAGAGCACCATGTCCCGCATCCGCGACATCACCGTGGTGCCGGTGACCGACACGCTGGAGCCCGCCCAGGCCTACGGCTCGGCGCGCGGGCTGACGCGGGCGCGGGGCGCCGCCCTGGTGCTGCTGCTGACCGAGGACGGCGCGCTGGGGCTGGGTGAGGCCGGCGGACCGCCCGGGGTCACCCGCGCCACCCTGGAACTCGTGAAGCCGTATTTCCTCGGCACCAGCGTATTCGCCCAGCGCGGCGTGGCGCAGACCATCCTGGCGCGGCTCTACCACATGGGGATTCAGAACGCGCTGGTGGCGCTGCTGGGCGGCATCGACATCGC
>CAYWOW010000422.1:0-2464 GCA_964459005.1 uncultured Acetobacteraceae bacterium | reverse complement strand
GGGTCGGTAGCCGCTCCACCGGCATCAGACGGGCAGGTATTATTCGGCGCGCCGCCTCACAGGCACGCGCCGCTGCGGATGGTGGCGGGCGCCACCGGCGATCACCACCAACGAACCGGCTTCTGCTTTCCCCCGGCGGCGCCCACCGGCTTCGCGGCAACGGTCCTGGCGATGGCGGCTCTTCCGGACTTGGTGGGGACGGTGCCATTCTGCTTCGTCGGCGCTGCCGAATCCTTCCACCTTGCGCCCGCTCCGGCCGGTTGCGTGCCGTGGCCCTTGGCGCCCGTGGCGGCGCTCTTCCGCGGTGCTTTCGGCGCGGCGGGGGCACCGGCCGCGCCCTTCCCCGCGGCCTTGCGCGACGGCGGGGCTTTCTCCCGGGGTGCCGGAGCAACCGTCTTCGTCCGCTCCCGCGCCGCGAGCGCTGTCGCGGAGGAGCTTCGTGCTTTCTTCTCGGGCGTTGCCGGAGCCGCCGCCATGTCGAGGCCGAACAGCGCGGAGACGTCATCCACCTGCAGCACCCGGCCGGAAGCCGGGGCCTGCTTCGGCAACGCGAGCTCGGTGCCGGCCTCGGCCACCAGTTCGGCCGCGTCCACCGCGCGTAGCCGGAACAGCAACTCGGGCTGGTGATCGAGCCGCGCGCCGACGCCGTACAGCACCGCCGCCACGTGCTTGCACATGACGGCGTAATCCGGACAAGAGCAGGAAAAGCGGATGTCGGAGGGCCGCGGAAACAGCCCGCCCTGCTGGCGGCAGAGCCGTTCCATCACCGCCTTGGAAAGGCGTCCCTGCAACAGCTCGACCAGGGAATCGATGCCGCCGGCACAGTCGGAGCACATCGCGCGCCACTGCGTCTTCGGGGTTTCCTTCACGCTGATCGTCACCTCGTACAGCTCCGAGCCGCTGACCATCGCGGCAACGCGTCCCGGCGCGATCTGCAGATCGACCACCGAGCCGTTGCGGACATAGGTCTGGCCGCGCGGCAGGCGGTTCTCGAAGTCGCGGTAGCTTTCCATGTTGTCGCACCACGCCCTGCCCCAGAAGGTCGTGGCGATGGCGCGCCCACTGACGTTGACGGGCGACACCGGATGTCCGGCCTTGCGGCGCTTCTCCATCGCGCGCTCGGCCCTGCGGCGGCGCTCGGCGACAGGAACGTAAGGCGCCCATCCTCCGTACCAGCGCGACATCATCAGTCCTTCATGGCGGCGTTCAGGTCGAGCGCGACCAGTCGCAGCAGCGCCTCGTCGGGCATTTCGGTGAGGCTGAGCTCTCTGCCTCCCGCCAGCAGCGCGTCCGACAGCCCCTGCTTCGACTCGAGCATGGCATCGATCTTCTCCTCGACCGTGCCACGGCAGAGGAATTTGTGCACCAGCACGTTCCTCTTCTGGCCGATGCGGAAGGCGCGGTCGGTCGCTTGGTTCTCCACCGCCGGATTCCACCAACGGTCGAAATGCACCACATGCGAGGCGGCCGTCAGCGTCAGGCCCGAACCACCGGCCTTCAAGGACAGCACGAAGAACGGCACCGACTCATCTTCCTGGAAGCGCGTCACCAGGCCGCGGCGATCGCGCACTGCGGTGGTTCCGTGCAACACCAGCCCGGCGCGGCCGAAGATGCCGCCGAGGAACGCCGCCAGCGGTGCCGTCGCCTCGCGGAACTGGGTGAACACCAGCATCTTCTCCTGGCGCGCCGCCACCACCTCGGCGATCTCGCGCAGGCGGGCCAGCTTGCCGCTGTCGGCCTCCGCCCAGCCGCCATCGGCCAGCCACTGCGAGGGATGGTTGCAGATCTGCTTGAGCCGCATCAGCATCGCCAGCACGAGGCCCCGTCGGCGCATGTCCTCGGCCTCCTCCAGGTCGCGTTGCAATTCCTCGACCGCCTGCGTGTAGAGCGCCGCCTGCTTGCGGCTGAGGTGGCAATGCGCCTTCACCTCGGTCTTGTCCGGCAGGTCGGCGATGACGGCGCGGTCGGTTTTCATCCGGCGCAGGATGTAGGGGCGCACCAGTTCGCGCAGCGGGCCGTAGGGATTGTCGGCCCGCTCGGCCAGCCGCTTGGTGTAGGCGCTGAACTGCTTCATCCCGCCCAGCAGGCCGGGGTTGATGACATCGAAGATCGACCACAGGTCACCGAGGCCGTTCTCCACCGGCGTGCCGGTCAGCGCGATGCGGGCGTCGGCCTTCAGCGCTCGCGCCGCGCGGGTCTGCTTCGCGCCGGGGTTCTTGATCGCCTGCGCCTCGTCGAGCACGACCAGCCGCCACGCGATCTCCGACAACACCGGCATGCGCAGCAGCGTGCCGTAGCTGGTGATCGCGAGATCGAGGCCCGCCGCGTCGTCGGCGCCGAACTGCCTGGCTTCCTCGGCGGTCATGGCCGAGGGATGCAGGATGCGCGCCTTGAGGCCAGGTGCGAAGCGGTCGATCTCGGCGGCCCAGTTGGCCAGCAACGAGGCCGGAGCGACCAGCAGGCA
>CAYWOW010000421.1:0-2476 GCA_964459005.1 uncultured Acetobacteraceae bacterium | reverse complement strand
TGGCGCGGACCGACATCGCCGATTATCTCGGCCTGACCGTGGAGACGATCAGCCGTACGTTCACGCGTCTGCGGGCGGAGCGGTTGATCGACATGGTCTCGCCCACCGAAATCGTGCTGCGCAACCATGCGGCGCTGGAAGAACTCGCGGCCGGCATGGCCTGAGCGGCTATCGGGGCGTTGCCCCCAGCCCCACCAGGCCCGTTGCGCGCCTTCGCGCGACGGCTCCGCCCTGGACCCGCCAAGGGCCGGAGGCCCTTGGATCCCAATACTTTCTTGGCTGCGCAGCAGCCCATAATTGAATGTCGATAGCATCTAATGGCTGCTGGCGCGCCAAGAATAAGGAATGGATTATCAAGGCTCTGCCTTGATTGGGGTCCAGGGGCAAAGCCCCTGGCCTTGCTTATCTTCGCGCCTATGGGGACCCCTACAGCAATCCGAGTTCCCTCAGGTCGCGGCGCAGCGTTTCCGGCAGTTCGTCGAGGTTGTCCGCCCCGCGGCCGGCGGTGATGTCGGGCGGCGCGGCGTCGGCCGCCAGGTAGCGCCAGCCCTGGAATGGCCGGGTGCGCCGGCCCGCGACCGGCACCAGTTCCGGATCGAGATGGATGGCGGCGCAGGCTGAGCCGTCCTCGTAGCGGGCCGCGACGATATCGGGGATGCGCTGACGCACCACCATGGCGCCGGCGATCACCCAGTACATCGAACCGCCATCGACGATCTCCGCGGCGCGGCGGGGAAAGCTGCGGGTCAGGTGGCGCAGCCTGCCCTCGCGCGCCAAGCGGTTCGACTGCAACTCGCGCAGATGCGCGACGTCGCGGACGCCGACGGCGAGCTTCATCATGTGGAGCATGCCGAGCCTCTCCGCCGACCATACGGGTTGGCGAAGACGCTGCGGGCGGTCTTGCATGGGATTTGCATGCTGGGTCCCTGCGGTAGGTGTCGGGACCCAGCCTACCAGCGGGATGCCATGTGGCAAACGCAACCCCCCATTGATCACACAGCGGGTCCGACGCATTGTCACCGGCCAGCGGGATGCCCCCGCGTGTTTTGGGAGAAAGACAACATGATCCGATCGTCCGCTGTGCTGGGCGTCCTCGTAACGGGCGCCGTCCTTGTTGGCGGGATGCTTTCGGCCGGGGTCGCGCAGGCCCAGGGCAGCGGCTCGGCGACGCTGGACGCCGTCAGGGCGCGCGGCCAGGTCGCCTGCGGCGTCGGCGGCAGCATTGCCGGCTTCTCGTTGCCGGACAGCCAGGGGGTGATGCGCGGCCTGGATGCCGACGGTTGCCGCATCGTCGCGGCGGCGGCGCTGGGCGACGCCAGCAAGGTCAAATTCGTGCCGCTGACCACGCAGAACCGTTTCACCGCCCTGCAATCGGGCGAGGTCGATCTGCTGGCCCGCACCACCACCTGGACGCTCGGGCGCGAGGCCAACCTGGGCGCCCTGTTCGCCGGGGTGAACTTCTACGACGGCACCGGCTTCCTGGTGAAAAAGTCGAGCGGCGTGAAGTCGCTGACCGAAATGGACGGCGCCACCATCTGCGTTCAGTCCGGCACCAGCACCGAGCTGGCCATCGCCGACTGGTACCGCGTGCACAACATGAAGTTCACGCCGATCCTGATGGAGGCCCAGCCCGAGGTACAAGCCGCCTTCATGTCCGGCCGCTGCGATTCCTTCTCCGACGACAGCTCGCAGCTCGCCACCTTCCGGGCGGTCCAGCCGAACAAGGACGATTTCGTCCTGCTGCCCGAGATCATCAGCAAGGAACCGCTCGCCTACATGGTCCGCAAGGGCGACGACAAGTGGTTCGACCTGGTCCGCTGGGCCCACTTCGCCCAGCTCAGCGCCGAGGAAGAAGGCGTGACCAGCAAGAACGTGGACGAGATGCTCACCAGCAAGTCGCCCGACGTCCGCCGGCTGCTCGGGGTCGAGGGCGACATGGGCAAGGCGCTCGGCGTCGACAACAGGTGGGCCTACAACATCATCAAGCAGGTCGGCAATTTCGCCGAGATGTGGGACCGCAACATGACCGTCCTCGGGGTGCCACGCGGCATCAACGCGCTGTGGAACAAGGGCGGCCTGCAGTACGCGCCGCCGATTCTTTGAGCCGTCCTGCACTCTGACCATCGCGGGCCGTCCGGGCAACCGGACGGCCCGCGTCGCGCCGCTTCCCGGCTATCCCCGGAAACCGAAAGGACCCTGCTTCGCTTATGTCGGCCGTCGATAACGCCCGCCGCATCGCCCCCCGGCGCGTGCCTACGCGCCGGATGAACCTGACGTGGTCGGACCCGCGCCTGCGCAGCTTGGTCTGGCAGATCGTCATCGTGGGTGTTGTGGCGGCAGTTGCCTGGTATTTGATCAGCAACACCATGCGCAATCTGGAGGCACGCCACGTCGCCACCGGGTTCGCCTTTCTCGGCCGCATCGCCGGCATCCCGCTCAGCGAAGCCTTGCTGCCCTACAACCCAGCGGTGAACAC
>CAYWOW010000420.1:0-2478 GCA_964459005.1 uncultured Acetobacteraceae bacterium | reverse complement strand
TCGACGTTCATGCCCAGGTTCGGGTCGAGCAGCGCGTTCAGGCTGCCCTGCACGAGGATCCGCCCGGTCTGCGTCTCGTAGATGCCGGCGAGCGTGCGCAGCAGCGTGGTCTTGCCGGCGCCGTTGCCGCCGATCAGGCCCAGCCGGTCGCCGGAGCGCAGCTGGAAACTGATGTCGCGCAGGGCCTGCACCACCACGCGGCGCTTGGTGTCCGCCGCCACCCGGCCGGTGACGGTGCCGAGCACCATCCGCTTCAGGCTGCGCGCGTTGCCGTGGTAGAGCGGAAAATCGACGCAGACGTGTTCGGCGGTGATGGCCGCTTCCATGGCGCTAGACCCAGAAGGCGATGCGGTTGCGGACGCGCGCGAACAGCAGCCAACTGGTGGCGCACAGCACGACGGAATAGACCGCCGCCGAAACCCAGACGAACGCCGAGGGAACCTCGCCCAGCAAGGGGGCGCGCACGACCTCCAGCAGCGAGAAGAACGGGTTGAAATCGAGCAGCCATTCCCGTGCGCCGAGCTGGCTGGGCTTCCAGATCACCCCGCTGATGAAGAACGCCATCTGCATGATGCTGCCGACGATCGGCGGGATGTCGCGAAAGCGCGCACAGAGCGCGCCGAGCAGCACGCACACCGCGAGGCTGTCGGCCAGCCACAGCACCAGGCCAGGCAGCACCAGCAACGCGGTGACGCCCGGCCACACCCGCAGGGTCACGAAGACGGCCACGATCACCACCACGTTGTGGGCCAGCACCAGCAGGTTGCGCATCACCACACGCGCCCCATAGAGCGAGTACGGCATGCGCATCGAGCGGATCATGGCCTCGACCGTGGTGTAGGTCAGGCAGCCATCGGTCACCAGCGCGTTGAGGTATCCCCACAGCACCAGCGACAACGCGAGGAAGGGCAGGTACTCGCGCGAGTCCATGTGGAACAGGAAGGCGTAGACCACCCCCATCGAGCCGACCATGGCGGCGGTGGACAGGGTCAGCCAGAACGGGCCGAGCACGGACCCGCGGTAGCGCAGCCGGATGTCGAGCCAGGCCAGCGTCCAGCACAGCCGCCACAACCGCGCGGCATCCGCCAGGTCGCGGATCTCCATGCGCTGGCGCGCGGCGAAGGAAGGGTCCGGCGTGAGGTCCAGGGTGCTGGCCCGGCCCGCGCCATGTCGAAGGGCGACCGTCATGAATGGCGCGGCGATAGCCGATCCGCCCGGCCGCTGCAACCCGACGGTCCGGTTGCCCCGCGCCATGAGCGCCGGAGCCGGTTCGCCGGCATCAGTCGGCGGCCCGCGACAGGCGCGTCCGGGTGCCCATCGACAGCACCACGCGCTCGCCCGGCCGCAAGCCCGCCGCATTGGTCTGGACCACCGAAAGGGTCTGGCCGTTGTCCTCGCGGACGATGAATTCGAACACCGCCTCGACCGCCCCCTGCCCGGCCCCGTTGCCGGCCGGCCCGCCGACGGCGCCAAGGATGGCGCCGCGCACGTCGCCGCCGGCGGCCGCGGCCGCGATCGGACGGCACGAAACGATGATGCCGTAGCTGCCCCGCCCGGCCGTGCCGAGCGTGTCCGGATAAGGGGTGGTCGTGCTGACGGGCGCGCAGGCGGAAACCCCGAGCAGGGCGGTCAGCGCCAGCGCGAATCGCGTCATGTGTTGCTCTCCCCCGCCGCGTCCGCCATCACGGAATCGCCACGGTCGCGCCGTACACAACCGCTAGCACGATCCAGCGGAGCAAAGCACCATCGCTGCGACCGGACCGCAATATTCTGTCGGGATTGCGTGACGTATTGCCTTTAACAGCGAATTGGATTAGAGGCTTATGCCGTGATCCTGACCGGCCCCCTCAAGGATGTGGTGTAACCACTCCTGGGCGGGGTTCAATGCGACGGCCGCCTGGGCGGTCCAGAAAACCAGCCGGCTCTGCCGGCCGGGCCACGATGGAGGACTGCGACCACATGCCGTCCCGCACCAGCACGAAGCCCGCCCCTGTCCTTTCGTGGGTGCCGGCGCTGCGCGTGTTCGCCTGCCTTTCCATCCTGGCGCTGCTGTCGGCCTGCGCCGCCAACCATGGCAAGCAGCTGACCGCCAACCAGGAGGCGGCGCAGTACCAGGCGCACGCCCGGCGCAACTACACCCCGCCCGGGCCGGCCTCCGACCCGTGGGGGCCCTATATCGTCGAGGCGGCGCAGCACTACGACGTGCCCGAGCGCTGGATCCGCGAGGTCATGCGGGCGGAATCCAGCGGCAAGGTCATGGACACCTCGCCGGTGGGCGCGATGGGCCTGATGCAGGTGATGCCGGAAACCTACGACGAGCTGCGCGTCCGCTATTCGCTCGGCGACGACCCCTACGACCCGCACGACAACGTCATGGCGGGCACCGCCTATCTGCGCGAGATGTACGACATCTACGGCTTTCCCGGCTTCCTGGCCGCCTACAACGCCGGGCCGAAGCGGCTGGACGACTACCTGACG
>CAYWOW010000419.1:0-2480 GCA_964459005.1 uncultured Acetobacteraceae bacterium | reverse complement strand
TCGAGGAACAGGGTGCCGTGGCTGGCGCTCTCGATCTTGCCGATGCTCTGCTTCACCGCCCCGGTGAAGGCGCCGCGCTCATAGCCGAACAGCTCGCTTTCCAGCAGCGTCTCGGGGATGGCGCCGCAGTTGATCGCGACGAACGGCTGGGCGGCGCGCGGGCTCAGTTCGTGCACCGCGCGCGCCAGCAGTTCCTTGCCGGTGCCGCTCTCGCCCAGCAGCAGCACCGTCACGTTGGTCGGCGCCACCCGCTCGATGGTGCGGTTGACCTTCAACATGGAATCGCTGCCGGTGACGATGCGGCGCAGCGGCGTCGGCATGTTGGCCTGCGCCAGTTGCCGGTTTTCTTCCTCCAGCTCGAACAGCCGCAGCGCCCGGTCCACCACGGTGCGCAGCACCTCGATCTCGATCGGCTTCTCGCAGAAATCGTAGGCGCCGCTGGCCACCGCCCGCAGCGCATGGGTGCGGTCGCCGTGGCTGGTGGCGACGATCATCTTCAGGTCCGGCGCGATCCGCGCGATCTGTTCCAGCGTGGCGAACCCCTCCGACACCCCGTCCGGGTCGGGCGGCAGGCCGAGATCCATGATGGCGAGCTTGGGCTGATCGCGCTGCACCGCCGCCAGCGCCTGCTTGCGGTCCTGGGCGAACAGCGTCTCGTAGCCGGGGAACGCCCAGCGGTACTGGTTGCACAGCCCGACATCGTCCTCGACGATCAACAACTTCGGCTTGGCCACGGCATCCCCTCGTTCCACCCGGTTTCATACGACGTCAGGCCCGGGGCAGGAAGACCCGGGGGTTTTCTACCCCGCCGGCACGGCGGCGGCGCCCTCGGCCAGCGGCAGTAGCAGGCGCATCGTGGTGCCTTCGCCGGGCCGGCTGACCACGACGAGGTCGCCGCCCGCTTCGCGCAGCAGTTCGCGCGCCTGGAAGGCGCCGATGCCGCTGCCCTCCCGTTTGGAGGAGCGGAACGGCTGGAACAGCTCGTCGCGCACGAAGTCCGGCGTCATGCCGGGTCCGCGGTCAACGATGTCCACGATCACCCGCCGCTGGTCATGGCGCAGCACGATGCGGATGGTGCTGTCCGGGCCGGCGGCTTCCACCGCGTTGTCGAGCAGGTGGGTCACCACCGCGTCGAACGCGGCCGGGCCGATCGCCACGTCGGCGGACAGCGCGTCGGCCTCCACCACCACGCGGGCGCCGCGCAGCCGGCGGCAGGTGGCGGCGATCGTCTCCACCCGGCTGAGCGGCTGCACCCGGTCGGGCCCGCCCACGCCTTCCGCCGGTTCGGCCAGCCGGCGCAACAGGCCGCCGATCTTGCGGACGGATGCCCGCACCGTCTCCAGCATGTCGCGCTGGAACTCGGGGTTATCCAGGTGGTGCTCGGCGTTGGCCAGCAGCAGCGAAAGCTGGCTCGACACGTTCTTGATGTCGTGCGCGACGAAGGCGAAGCGTTTGCCGAAGTCGCGCAGCTGGCGGGTCTCCATCAGCGCCTGCAGGGCGCGTTGCTCGGCCAGGTAGGTGGCCACCTCGCGCGCCACCGTGCGCAGCACGGCGAACACCTCGGCATCCAGGGCAAAGGGTGCGCGCGGCGGCGCCACCAGCACGAACCCGGCTGGCGGGCCGCCGCCCTGGGGCAGCGGCACCGCCAGCCACAGATTGGGCAGGGCGTCGATGGGCGGATGCCCGCGGGTGGCGGGGTCGAGCACCGCGATTTCCTCGCCGGCGCCGAAGCCGGCGAGCAGGGGATGGTCGGGCGGGACGGAGAGCGAGATCGCCGGCATGTTCCACGATCCCGCCCACTGGAATGCCGGGTGGTCCGGACCGGGCCCGGTTTCGCGCAGGAACAGCACGCCGGCCGGGCTGTCCACCACCTGCGCCACGGTGCGGATCACCCGCGCGTGCAGCGCCGCCCCGCCGCCGCCCTCGGCGCCGGCAAGCGTGTCGATGCAGCGCAGCCATTCGCGGCGGTAGTCGTAGCGCTCGGCGAAAAACGGGTCGACCAGGGCGGCGCGGATATGCGACCGGCCGGCACCCGAGGTCAGCATCACCGCCACCGCGATGACGCCGGCGCAGATCAACCCCACCTCGGCCACCGCGCCCCAGCGCGTGCCGAAGGCGCGGAACACCTCGCCCACGCCGGCCAGCGCCAGCAGCAGCGCGCCGCTGGCCACCAGGCTGGCGCTGTGGAAGGCGGCGGTGCGCGAGATCGCCAGGGTCGGCGCCTTCTGGGTGCGCACCGCGGCCAGCCCCAGCAGCGGCGCCACCAGCACGTTGGCCAGCGCCCGCCCATCGGCCAGCACCGGCGAGACCTGGCGGAACAGCGCGGCGTCGGTGCACAGCAGAATGTCGTACACCGCCAGCGCGCCCAGGCCGATGCAGGCCAGGTTGACGTTCCAGCGCGCTTCCTCCGGCGCGTTGCGCAGCAGGTTCTCCAGCAGCAGCAATTCGCAGATGGCCAGCACCAGCCGCGCCGCCAGCCC
>CAYWOW010000418.1:0-2492 GCA_964459005.1 uncultured Acetobacteraceae bacterium | reverse complement strand
GGGCGCCATGCGCGACCACGTGCTCGGCCTGCGCGCGGTGAACGGCACCGGCGAGATCATCCGCACGGGCGGCCGGGTGCTGAAGAACGTCACCGGACTCGACCTCTGCAAGCTGCTGACCGGCAGCCATGGCACGCTGGCCGTGCTGACCGAGATCACGCTGAAGGTGCTGCCGGTGCCCGAGCGGCGCGCAACCCTGGTGGTGCGCGGGCTCGATGCGGTGCGCGGCGTGGCGGCGCTGGCGGCGGCGCTGGGCTCGCCCTACGGGGTTTCCGCCGCCGCCTACGTGCCGGCGGTCCTCGCCCATCGCGTGCCGGGGCTGGCGGGCGCCGCCGCCCTCGTCCGCCTGGAGGATTTTTCTTCCTTCGTCGCCTATCGCAGCGAGCGGTTGCGCGCCGAACTGGCCGCGTTCGGGCCGGTGGAGGTGCTGGATGAGGCGGCCACCCTGGCCGCCTGGGCGGCGGTGCGCGACGCGCTCCCGCTGGCGGGCGAGGAGGGCGCGATCTGGCGGGTCTCGGTGCGCCCCTCCGCCGGCCCGGGCGTGGCGGCGGCGCTCGAGCAGGCCTTCGGCACGCGCTGGTTCCTGGACTGGGGCGGCGGCCTGGTATGGATCGCCGGACCCGCCACCGCGGCGGCGCACGACGCCGTCTGCGCCGCGGCGCGTGCGGCCGGCGGCACCTGGCTGTTGATGCGCGCGCCCGAGGCCCTGCGGGCGGCGGTGGCCGTCATCCCGCCCGAACCGGCGCCGCTGGCGGCGATCGCGCGCCGGGTCAAGGCGGCCTTCGACCCGAAGGGCATCCTCAACCCCGGCCGCCTGCGCGCGGGCGCGTGAGGCGGCGCCGATGCAGACCAGTTTCACCGCCGAGCAGCTTCGCGATCCCGCCACCGCCGTCGCCAACCAGGTGCTGCGGACCTGCGTGCATTGCGGCTTCTGCACCGCGACCTGCCCGACCTTCGTGCTTCTCGGTGACGAAGTCGACAGCCCGCGCGGGCGCATCTACCTGATCAAGGAGATGCTGGAGGCCGGCCGGCCCGCGCCCGCCGAGGTGGTGCTGCATATCGACCGCTGCCTGTCCTGCCTGTCCTGCATGACGACCTGCCCGTCGGGGGTGCACTACATGCACCTGGTCGATCACGCCCGGACCTACATCGACCGGACCGCCCGCCGGCCGTGGCACGACCGGGCGCTGCGGGCGCTGCTGGCCTGGGCGCTGCCGCATCCCGGGCGGTTCCGCCTGGCGCTGGCCGCGACCGCGCTGGCGCGCCCCTTCGCCGGGCTGCTGCCGCGCCGCGGCACGCTGTTCCGGCGCTTGCGGGCCATGATTGCGGTGGCGCCGGCCCGCCGGCCGCCGGCCAGCCCGCTGGACGGCCTGCGCGTCCACCGCGCCGAGGGTCCGCGCCGGTTCCGTGTGGCGCTGCTGGCCGGTTGCGCCCAGCGGGTGCTGAACCCCGCCATCAACGACGCCACCATCCGCCTGCTGACGCGCCTGGGCGGCGAGGTGGTGGTGCCCGCGGAGGTCGGCTGCTGCGGCGGGCTGACCCATCACATGGGCCGGCACGACCAGGCCATGGCGTCGGCCCGCGCCAACGTCGCGGCCTGGAGCCGGGAGGCCGCCGGCGAGGGGCTGGACGGCATCGTCGTCAACGCCTCGGGCTGCGGCACCATGCTGAAGGACTACGGCTTCATGATGCGCGGCGAGCCCGAGGCCGGGGCGGCCTCGCGGGTCGCCTCGCTGGCCATGGATATCACCGAGGCGCTGGTGAAATTCGGCTACGCGCCGTCGCGGCCCGCGCCCGGGCTGACCGTCGCCTACCACGCCGCGTGCAGCCTGCAGCACGGCCAGCAGGTGACCGAGGCCCCCAGGACGCTGCTGCGCAAGGCCGGTTTCCGGGTGGTGGAACCCGCCGAGGGGCACCTGTGCTGCGGCTCGGCCGGCACCTACAACCTGCTGCAACCCGACCTCGCGGCGCGCCTGCGCGACCGCAAACTGGAGAACCTGCGCGCGACCGGGCCGGACCTGGTGGCCACCGGCAATATCGGCTGCATGACCCAGCTCGCGGGGCACGGATTGCCGGTCGTGCATACGGTGGAATTGCTGGACTGGATGGCCGGCGGGCCGCGGCCTTGACCCCGGCCTTCTTGCTTGCGCCGGGGGGCGGGAGGCATCACGGTATTGCAATGCGTCTATTGTTCGTTCTGTTGCTGCTCGCGGCCGGGCCTGCGTTCGCGCAGGGGCGAGCGGAGGCGCGCCGGGCCGAGCTCGACCAGTTCTTCGTCGCGCTGAAAACGGCGCCCAGCGAGGCGGCGGCGGCGCAGGTCGAGGCGAAGATCCGCCAGGCCTGGCTGCAGGCCGGCTCGCCGGCGGTGCTGTTGCTGCTCAACCGCGGCGCCGGCGAGCTGGAGGCGGGCGATGCCAACGCCGCGCTGGACGATATGGACGCGGCCCTGGTGCTGGCGCCGGACTATGCCGAGGCCTGGCTCGCCCGGGCGC
>CAYWOW010000417.1:0-2517 GCA_964459005.1 uncultured Acetobacteraceae bacterium | reverse complement strand
GCCAGCAGCGCGCTGCTCGGCTCGACCGTGCTGGTCGTGGTGCAGAGCAGGCCGATGCGCGCGCCGGTGCGCGCCGCCTCGGCCATCATCGGGTCGTCGATCTTCAGCACGGGCTGGGCCACCAGCGGACGCGCCACGTCCACCGCCGGCGAGGTGGAGGAACAGGTCACCGCGATCAGGTCGGCGCCCGCGTCCGCCGCCAGCACGATCTGGGTGACCACGCGGCGGTAGACCAGCGGCTTCGGCGCGCCGCGCAGCAGGTCCTGCAACAGGCTTTCGTTCAGGATGTGGAAGCAGTCGATGCCCGGCAGCTCGGCGGCGGCCCGCTCGCGAAAATTGTCCACCAGGAAGCCGACCGTGTGGATGAAGGCGATGCGCATGGCTCAGTCCCCTTTCGTGCCGGCCTGGACCTTCGCCCAGGTGTCGCGCAGGCCGACGGTGCGGTTGAACACCAACGCCTCCGGCCGGGAATCGGGGTCGGCACAGAAATAGCCCTGACGCTCGAACTGCACGACCTCGCCGGCCCTGACGTTTGCCAGGGCCGGCTCCAACAGGGCGTCGGTGATCACCTGCAACGAGTCCGGGCTGAGGTCGGCCATGATGTCGCCCTCCGCGCCCGGGTCGGGACGGGTGAACAGCGGGTTGTACAGCCGCAACTCGGCGGGCACCGCGTCGGCCGCCGCCACCCAGTGCAGGGTGCCGCGCACCTTGCGTCCGTCCGGCGCGTCGCCGCCGCGGGTGGCGGGGTCGTAGGTGCAGCGCAGTTCCACCACCTCGTCCCGCGCGTCCTTCACCATCGAACGGCAGGTGATGAAATAGGCGTAGCGCAGCCGCACCTCGCGCCCCGGCGAGAGGCGGTGGAAGCGGTTGGGCGGGTACTCCATGAAGTCCTCGCGCTCGATGTAGATGGTGCGACCGAAGGTCACGGGGCGGGTGCCGGCGGCGCGGTCCTCGGGGTTGTTCACCGCCTCCAGCGTTTCGGTGCGGCCTTCATCCCAGTTCTCGATGACCACCTTCAACGGCCGCAACACCGCCATGCGGCGCGGCGTGGTGGCGTTGAGCACCTCGCGGATGGCGTGCTCATACATCGCGACATCGACCACGCTGTAGGCGCGCGCCACGCCGACGCTGCGCACGAACTCGCGCAAGGCGGCGGGCGGCACGCCGCGGCGGCGCTGGCCGGCGAGCGTGGGCATGCGCGGGTCGTCCCAGCCGGAAACGTGGCCCTGGCGCACCAGGGTGGTCAGAATCCGCTTCGACAGCACCGTGTAGGTGATGTTCAGCCGGGCGAACTCGTACTGGTGCGGCCGCGCCGGCACCGGCAGGTGCTCGATGAACCAGTCATAGAGCGGGCGGTGGTCCTCGAACTCCAGGGTGCAGATGGAGTGGGTGACGCCCTCGATGGCGTCGGATTGGCCGTGCGCGTAGTCGTAGGTGGGGTAGATGCACCAGGCATCGCCGGTGCGCGGGTGGGCGGCGTGCAGGATGCGGTAGAGCACCGGGTCGCGCAGGTTCATGTTGCCCGACGCCATGTCGATCTTCGCCCGCAGGACGCGCGCGCCGTTGGGAAACTCGCCGGCCCGCATGCGGCGGAACAGGTCGAGGTTCTCCGCCACCGTGCGGTTGCGGTTGGGCGAGTCGCGGCCGGGCTCGGTGAGCGTGCCGCGCATGGTCCGCGTGTCCTCGGCCGAGGTGTCGTCGACATAGGCCAGGCCGGCCTGGATCAGGTGCTCCGCCCATTCATAGAGCGTGTCGAAGTAGTCCGAGGCGAAGTAGCGGTGCTCGCCCCAGTCGAAGCCGAGCCAGCGCACGTCCTGCTGGATGGAGTCGATGAACTCCTGCTCCTCCTTGACCGGGTTGGTGTCGTCGAAGCGGAGGTTGCAGCGCCCGCCGTATTCCTGCGCGATGCCGAAATTCAGGCAGATCGACTTGGCGTGGCCGATATGCAGGTAGCCGTTCGGCTCCGGGGGGAAACGGGTGACGATGGTGCCGACCCGGCCGGCGTCCAGGTCGGCCTGGACGATGTCGCGGACGAAGTCGCGCCCCGGTTCGGTGCCGTTCCCCGGGCCTGTGGCGGGGTCAGTCGGGCGGGCGGTGTCCACCATGCGCGTCGTTCCATTCGTAAGCTTCTGTCGCAGCCGCCACCCTACAGGACCGGCGCGATTGCGCCAGCGCGGAGAGGCACGGCCGGGTCGCGCCGCGCAGTCTTGTCCGGCCGGCCCGGCGAGTCTATGGCTCGTCCCCCCAGTCGCCGGAGGACCGCCATCATGCCGCTCGCCCCCACCTATCTCGCTGCCGCCGACCGCTACCAGGCCATGACCTACCGCCGCTGCGGGCGCAGCGGGCTCGATTTGCCGGCCATCTCGCTCGGCCTGTGGCAGAATTTCGGCGGCACCGACGCCTTCGAGACCGGCCGCGCGGTGCTGCGGCGCGCCTTCGACCGCGGGGTGACCAGTTTCGACCTCGCCAACAACTACGGCCCGCCGTTCGGCGCGGCGGAGGAGAATTTCGGCCGCA
>CAYWOW010000416.1:0-2537 GCA_964459005.1 uncultured Acetobacteraceae bacterium | reverse complement strand
GTGCGGCGCAGGGCGCCGAGCTGGCCTTCACCTACCAGGGCGACGCGCTGGAGAAACGGGTGCGCCCGCTCGCCGCGAGCCTCGGCAGCAGCCTGTTGATGCCCTGCGAAGTCACCGATGACGCCAGCATCGACACCGCCTTCGCCGCCCTCGCCGGGCACTGGGGCCGGCTCGACTTCCTGGTCCACGCGATCGGCTTCGCCGACAAGCAGTACCTGCGCGGCCGCTACGTGGACACCCCGCGCGAGGCCTTCGCCCAGGCGCTCGACATCTCCTGCTACAGCTTCACCGCGGTCGCCTGCCGGGCGGCGGCGATGATGGAATCGGGCGGCGCGATGTTGACGCTGAGCTACCTGGGCGCCGAACGCTGGACACCACACTACAACGTGATGGGGGTCGCCAAGGCGGCACTGGAAGCCTCGGTGCGCTATATCGCGGCCGACCTCGGCCCGCGCAACATCCGGGTGAACGCCATCAGCGCGGGGCCGATCCGCACGCTCGCGGCCAGCGGCATCGGCGACTTCCGCTACATCCTGAAATGGAACCTGTACAACTCCCCGCTGCGCCGCAACGTCACCATCGAGGATGTCGGCGGCGCCGGCATGTACCTGCTGTCCCCGCTCGCCTCCGGGGTCACCGGCGAGGTCCACCATGTCGATACCGGCTATCATATCCAGGGCATGAAGAACCCGGAGGCGCCGGACTTCTCCGTCGTCAACGAGTAACCCCGCGCCGCGCGGATTCGATTATGGGGCATAACAGTTATGTCGCATAACAGTTTCGGGCACCTGTTCCGCGTCACCACCTGGGGCGAAAGCCACGGTCCGGCGATCGGCGCCGTGGTCGACGGCTGCCCCCCCGCGCTGCCGCTGTCGGAGGCCGATATCCAGCCCTGGCTGGACCGCCGCCGGCCCGGCCAGTCGCGCTTCACCACCCAGCGCCAGGAGCCGGACCAGGTGCGCATCCTCTCCGGCGTGTTCGAGGGGCTGACCACCGGCACCCCGATCGCGCTGCAGATCGACAACCTCGACCAGCGCTCGAAGGACTACGGCGAGATCGCCGAGCGTTTCCGGCCCGGCCATGCCGACCTAACCTACCTGCTGAAATATGGCATCCGCGACTGGCGCGGCGGCGGCCGGGCCTCGGCGCGCGAGACCGCCATGCGGGTGGCCGCCGGCGCGGTGGCGCGCCTGGTCCTCGGCGCGGGGGTGCGCATCCGCGGCGCCCTGGTGCAGATCGGCCCGCACGCCATCGACCGCGCGCGCTGGGACTGGGACGCGGTGGACGAAAACCCGTTCTTCTGTCCGGACCCGGTCGCCGCGGCGCAATGGGAGCCCTGGCTCGACGGTGTCCGCCGGGCCGGTTCGTCCTGCGGCGCGGTGGTGGAGGTGGTCGCCGAGGGCGTGCCGCCCGGCCTGGGCGCGCCGGTCTACGGCAAGCTCGACGCCGACCTGGCCGCGGCGCTGATGAGCATCAATGCCGTGAAGGGGGTGGAAATCGGCGACGGTTTCGCCGCCGCGGTGCTGTCGGGCGAAGCAAATGCCGACGAAATGCGCATGCGCGACGGCATGGTGACCTTCGCCTCCAACCACGCCGGCGGCATCCTGGGCGGGATTTCCTCGGGCCAGCCCGTGGTGGCGCGGTTCGCGGTGAAGCCGACCAGTTCCATCCTGACCCCGCGCGCCTCGGTGGACCGGCACGGCCGCGACGTGACCGTGACGACCAAGGGACGGCACGATCCTTGCGTGGGCATCCGCGCCGTGCCGGTCGGCGAGGCCATGGTCGCCTGCGTCCTCGCCGACCACCTGCTGCGGCAGCGTGCCCAGAACCCCGACGCCCCGGATACCCCGCGCCTGCCCCGCAACTGATCGCCCCGCCGCCTGGCCGGCGCGCTTGTGGTGTCGGAACAAACAGGACTAACGTAGTCCTCTCTGGGACCCCCGGACAGGATGTCCGCACCCGATCGAGGATGGCATGACCGCAGAGCCTTCGCTTTCCTCCCTTGACGCCTTCGTCGACCTGGTCGGCGTGCGGGCCTGGCGCCGCCGCCTCGCCGGCATCGAGCAGGCCGTGGCATTGGGCCAGCGGCAGGGCCAGGCGGCGCTGCAACGCCATGCCGTGGAGGTGACCATCGAGCGGCTGCGCCGGCGCTCCCTGCGCGCGCCCGGCCCGGCGGAACGGCGCATGGCGGCGGTGGCGGCCGAGACGGTGGGCACCCATCGCGGGCTCACGCGCGGCGGGCGCGAGCGGCTGCGCGCGGCGCTGCGGGTGGGGCTGGACGCCGGCGGCACGCTGATGCCGATCTTCCATCTGCTGCGCACCGCCGCCCGGCAGCGCGAGCGCGGCTTCGCGGTGCGTTTTTCCGGTTTCGAGGATGGCGCCCCCTTCGACCTGCTGCTGGCGCGCAACGGCGTCGAGGCGGAGCTGGCCTGCGACACGGTGTCGGCCGAGGACGGCCGCGAGCTGCACCGCGCGGCCTGGCTGCGGCTGGTGGACCGCATCGACCCCGACCTGCAGACCTGGCTGGCCGCGCATCC
>CAYWOW010000415.1:0-2540 GCA_964459005.1 uncultured Acetobacteraceae bacterium | reverse complement strand
GCTGCTTTTTTCGGCCGCGGGGTGGTATGAACCGCTCAACAAGTACCTCGAAAACCCCAACCTTACGCCGCCGGATTACAACTACAAGGATTTCGGGCCGGCCGGTACGTACTGGGGGGAGAAGAAGGACGGGACCATCGTTTCGATTTCCATGGGCGTGGGGCTCGGCGCCTACATGTACCGTGCGGACCTGTACGCGCAGAAGGGACTGAAGCCCACCACCACCATGGATGAACTGGTCGCCGCGGTGAAGGCGCTGCACAATCCCCCGACGGTCTACGGCTACGTGGGGCGAGGCCTCAAGAACGCGAACATCCCGGTCTGGGGATGTTTCACGATCGGGCTCGGCGGCAACTACCTGGACGACTCCAAGACCCACCTTCTCGCCACGTCGCCGGAGGCGGTCGAGGCGGCCAGGATCTATGCGGACCTGATGCGCAACTATGGTCCGCCCGGCTCGATCGGCTTCAACTGGATGGAGGGCCAGGGCGCTTTTACGCAAGGGATCATCGCCTGCTGGCCTGACAGCATCCAGTTTGCCGCGCCCTTCGAGGACCCCACCAAGTCGAAGGTGAAAGGGAAGGTCGGCTACGCGCCGCATCCGGGCAGCAGCAAGCGCATGCCGTTCGGCGGCACCGCGATGGACGCCATGGCCATCAACCCCTTCGGGAAGAACAAGGAGGCGGCCTGGCTGTTCACGGCCTGGGTCAGTAGCCGGCCGGTGATGTTCCGCCTGATGACCGAAGGGGTCATGATCGGCACGCGCACCTCCATCTACAAGGACCCCGAGTTCGTCAAGGCGCACAACATGCCCAAGGCATGGATCGACGCGGTGGCGGAGGCATTGGGCAACCCGGTTCCGGAACTGCCGGAAGTGCGCGACGTCAGTCAGTACCGCGATATTTACGGGGTCGCGCTTGCGAACATCGTTGCGGGTGCCGACGCCAGGACTGAGCTGGAGAAAGCCACGCGGGAATTCGAGCCGATCTTCCAAAAAGGGCTTCGGATGTAGCACGATGCGGACCGCGGGGGCGGCGAACATGGTGCGAGTGGGCGCCCGGTGGGGACGCTGTCAGTGTCCCCGCTGAGGTCCCTGGGCGTGAAAGCGCTGATTGCCGATCTTGCGCAAGTGTCACCGGCGTAGGCCCGTGGACATCTCCCTTCGACGCATGGGGCTCTCGCTGGAGCGCCACACGTACAGCTTGATGATCGTCCCGGCGGCGGTGACGGTGCTGTTGATTATCGTCTTTCCGCTGATCTATACGCTGTGGATGGCGGTCCACGAATACTCGATGGGGGCCAACGCGCCCCCCCGATTCCTCGGCCTTGCCAACTACGTGGAAGCCTTCAGGAACCAGCGCTTCCTTGAAGCGATTCCGCGGACCCTCTACTTCACGGTTCTGGGCGTCCTGGGCCCGACCATCATCGGGACCGCGGCAGCGCTGGCTTTTGCGCGCGAATTCCCGGGACGTGGATTGCTCCGCACCGTCTTTTCGCTGCCGATGATGGCCACGCCGGTATCCATCGCCCTGATCTGGCAGATGATGTTCCACCCCCAACTCGGAGTTCTCAACTACTTCCTGAGCCTGATTCACGTCTCCCCCCAGCTCTGGGTCTATTCGCCGCGGTCGGTGATCGCGACCCTGTCGATCGTGGAGACGTGGCAGTGGACGCCGTTCGTGATGCTTATCGTGCTGGGCGGTCTCGCGGTGCTGCCCACCGAGCCGTATGAGGCTGCCCTGATCGATGGCGCCTCTCGGCTGCAAACAATCCGGTACGTGACGATTCCGCTGGTGTGGCCGTACATCATGACCGCGATCCTGCTCCGCTCCATTGATGCGCTGAAAGCGTTCGATATTATCTACGTAATGACCCAGGGCGGTCCGGGGACGGCATCGGAGACGCTCAATATCTTCCTGTACCTGCAGGCGTTTGCCTTCTACAATGTCGGACTTTCCTCGGCAATTGTGGTCATCTTCTTTCTCATCCTGGTGGCCATGAGCATCGGTCTGTTGGTGACGAGGCAGAAAACGTCATGGCAGTAGCCGGCCGCAAGGCGATGGGTCAGGTCGGGTTTGGCCTGGGCCTCGGGCTTTTGATGGCACCGACCATCTTTTTCTTTTACTGGATGATCTCGCTGTCGCTGAAGACGGACGTGGACAACCTGGCCTATCCGCCGGTTCTGCTACCGCGCGTGCTGACGCTGGCCAATTACGTCTATGTGTTTGCCAACAGCCACCTGCTGCGGTTCGCGGTGAACAGCCTGATCGTGGCGGTGGCATCAACAGGATTGGCGCTCGTGCTAGGCATTCCGGCGGGCTACGGGATCGCCCGGTCACGGCGCTACGGGACGGCGCTCCTGATTCTGGTTGCCCGTATCACGCCGGCCCTCAGCTATCTCATCCCATGGTTCATCCTGTTCCAGCAGCTCGGTCTCGCGAACACCTACCTGGCGCTGATCCTGACGCACCTCATCATCGGGCTGCCGCTCGTCATCTGGGTGATGCTCGGTTTCTTCGAGGGGGTGCCGCGGGAACTGG
>CAYWOW010000414.1:0-2558 GCA_964459005.1 uncultured Acetobacteraceae bacterium | reverse complement strand
GGCAGCCTGCCGCACTGGGCATTCTTTCCGCTCTATCCGCTGCTGCTGCGCGGCACCGTGGCGGTCACGGGGTTGCCGGCGCGGGTGGCAGGCATCGCGTTGTCCAGCCTGTGCCTGGCCGGATTCATGGCGGCCGGGGTGGCCTATCTGCGAACCACGCGAGGGGAGCAGGCGGCGCCCGGGCAGTTCGTGGTGTTGGCGGCGGTGATGCCGCTCGGCCTGTTCTTCTCCGCGCTCTACACCGAGGCGCTGTTTGCGTTGCTGACCACGCTGGCGCTGCTGGGCCTGGCCCGGGCACGCCCGGGGGCCGGCGCCGTCGCGGCGGCGCTGGCCAGCGCGACCCGGGCCACCGGCATCCTGCTGGCGCCGGTCTTCGCCCTGCGCGGCCTGCTGGCGCTGCGGCGCGAGGGCGTGCGGGCGCTACTGCCGGCGGCGATCGCGCCGCTCGGGCTCGTCGTCTTCGTGGTGGCGCAATGGATCGCGGTCGGCGACCCGCTGGCGTTCAGCCACGTGCAGGTGCTGTGGAACCGCGAGTGGCGCGGCCCGCAGGCCTATCTGTGGGAGGGGCTGACGGTCTGGGATTGGGCAGAACTGGGCGGGCTGATGGCGAAGGCCAGCCAATCATTCCTCGCGACCTGCGGGCTGGTTGGCCTGGCCACGGCGCTTTGGCTGGCGCTGCGGCGACGCTGGGCGGAGGCTTGGCTGCTGGCGGGCTGCGTGCTGCTGCCCGCCGCATCGGGGCTGGATTCCCTGCCCCGCTTCGTGGCCTGCAACCCGGCCTTCCTGTTCGCGCTGCACGATGTTCTGGCCCGGCTCGACCGTCGCGTGGCGTGGACGGTGCAGGCGGCGCTCGCAGCGGCGAGCGTCGTGCCGCTGCTGGCCTGGATGCAGAATCACGAGGGCGTGTTCTGATACCGGGGGCCCTTGACCCCGGGCGCTGACCTACCTGGCCCAGCCGCCCGAATGGTCCTCCGGGGCCCGCGCCTCCTCGATGGGTTCACGCGGGGCCGGGGCGCCGGGGCAGGCCGCGAGCCCGAGGGCCGGTTTCGGGTCGACGGCGTGGCCGTTGACGCGGACCTCGAAATGCACGTGGGGCGTGGTGGCGCGGCCGGTGGCGCCGATGCGGCCCAGCGGCTCGCCCATCCTGAGAACGGTGCCGGGGTGCAGGCCGGGGGCGAAGGCGGACAGGTGGGCATAGCGCGTGACGACGCCGTCGGCGTGGCGCAGGTCGACCATGTTGCCGTAGCCGAAATAGCGGCCGGCGAAGATCACCGTGCCGTCGGCGGCAGCGCGCACCGGCGAGCCCTGCGGGGCCAGCAGGTCGATGCCGGAATGCCAGGCGCTGAAGCCGCGACCCACGTTCTTCAGCGCGGCGGGCGGCATCATCATGTCCCCGCAATATGAAGCGGCCGCGGCGGCGTTTGCCGCCATCAGGGCCAGGGCGAAAATCACGGGCCGCAGAGGCCGGGTCCACGAGTGCATGTCGTTGCGTAACATGCATGCCGATCATGCACCAGGGGTAAACGTAACAATCAGCAATGCTGCGTGTTCAAATACGGTTCCGGATCGACGGGCCGGCCGGCGAGGTGGACCTCGAAATACAGGTGGGTGCCGTAGGTGACGCCGGTACGGCCGACCCGGCCGATGATCTCGCCGGCGGCGACCCGCGTATGGCCGGTGGCGATGGCGGGGGTGACGCTGCCGAGATGGGCGTAGCGGGTGATGAAGCCGTCGCCGGGCGGACCGTGGGTGATGTCGACCTCCAGGCCGTAGGAGCCCCGGCGGCGCACGGCGGAGACGCGGCCGGCGGCCGCCGCGCTCACCCAGGCGCCGGCGGCGGCGCGCAGGTCGACGCCGTTGTGCATGCCGGCGGGGGCGCGCGGGCCGACCGTGTGGCGCGGGCCGAAGGGCGAGGTCAGGCAGGCTCCCGGCACGGGCAGGCGCAGCTGGACGCCGCCGGGCAACGGCGGGGCGGGGGCGGCGGCGGCGCAGAGCAGCGCCAGCACGGCAATGCGGCGGGTCATGCCGGTTCCTCGACGGGCGAGGCAAACGTTGGGTGCGCGGTGGTCCGCTTGCAATCCCGCGCGCCGCGGCGACACCGCAATGGGGCTTTCGCGCTCGCGGTCCAGGACCGATGTTAGCGGCATGAAGTTTCCCGCCTGGCTGCCCCTCCTGCTCGGCTTCCTGACCGCCGTCGGGCCGGTTTCGACCGACATGTACCTGCCGGCCTTCCCGGCCATCGAGCAGGCGCTGGGCGGCCAGGCCGGCACCGCGCAGGCGACGCTCGCGGCCTGGTTCGCGGGGCTCGCGGTCGGTCAGATCACCCAGGGCACGCTGTCCGACCGGTTCGGCCGGCGCTGGCCGCTGGTGGTGGGCACGGCGCTCTACACGCTGGCGACCGTGGGTTGTGCGCTGGCGCCGGATCTGCCGACGTTGTCGGCGTTCCGGCTGATCTCGGCGTTCGGCGGCTCGGCCAGCATGGTGATCCCGCGCGCCGTCGTGCGCGACCTGGCCGACGGGCACGCGGCGGCGCGGCTGATGAGCCGGCTGATGCTGGT
>CAYWOW010000413.1:0-2562 GCA_964459005.1 uncultured Acetobacteraceae bacterium | reverse complement strand
GGCGACCTGGACTGGCTGATCGTGCGCGAAAACAGCGAGGGCGAGTATTCCGGCGTCGGCGGCCGCGCCCACCGCGGCCTGCCCGAGGAAGTCGCCACCGAGGTCGCCATCTTCACCCGCGTCGGCGTCGAGCGGATCATGCGCTTTGCCTTCGACGTTGCCCGCGCCCGCCCGGCGAAGCACCTGACCGTCGTCACCAAGAGCAACGCCCAGCGCTACGGCATGGTCCTGTGGGATGAGATCGCGGCGCAAGTGGCGCAGGACTACAAGGACGTCGCCTGGGACAAGGAACTGGTGGACGCCATGACCACGCGCATGGTGCGCCGGCCCCGCTCGATCGACACCGTGGTGGCGACCAACCTGCACGCCGACATCCTGACCGATCTCGCCGCCGCGCTGGCCGGCTCGCTCGGCATCGCGCCGACCGGCAATGTCGATCCGCAGCGCCGCTACCCCAGCATGTTCGAGCCGATCCACGGCAGCGCCTTCGACATCACCGGCCTGGGCATCGCCAACCCGGTGGCGAGCTTCTGGACCGCCAGCCTGATGCTGGAGCACCTCGGCGAGCCGGCCGCCGCGGTGGCGCTGATGGCGGCGGTGGAGCAGGTCTGCGCCGCCGGCATCCTGACCCCCGACCTCGGCGGCAAGGCGCGCACCACCGACGTCACCCGCGCCGTGGTGGAAGCCATCCGCGGCGTCAACCTGCCCGCCTGATTTCACCACCAGGACAACGGACCATGCCATCAGACAGCTCTCCCGTTTGGTTCATCACGGGTTGTTCGACCGGTCTCGGCCATGCGCTGGCGGGCCGCGTGCTCGCCCGCGGCTGGCGCGCCGTCGTCACCGCCCGCGACAAGGCGACCCTGGCCGGGCTCGTGCGGGGCGCCGGCGAGCGGGCGCTGGCGCTCGATCTCGACGTCACCGACGCGGCCGCGATCGCCGCCGCCGTCAAGGCCGCGGAAACCCACTTCGGCCGCATCGACGTGCTCGTCAACAACGCGGGATACGGCTACCTGGCCGCCGCCGAGGAAGGCGAGGACGCCGAAATCCGGGCCCTGTTCGAGGCCAACGTGTTCGGCCTGTTCGCGCTCACGCGGGCGGTGCTGCCCGGCATGCGGGCGCGCCGGCGCGGCCACGTCATCAACATCACCTCGGTGGCCGGCTTCGTCGGCCTCATCGCTTCCGGCTACTATGCGGCCACCAAGCATGCCGTCGAGGGTTTTTCGGACTCGCTGGCCGGCGAGGTCGGGCCGCTCGGCATCAAGGTGACCTGCGTCGCTCCCGGGCCGTTCCGCACCGATTGGGGCGGCCGCTCGCTGCACACGACGCCGCCGCGCAGCCCCGACTACCTGGAGACGGTCGGCACCCGTCAGCAGGCCGTGCTGCAGCGCGGCAAGACCCAGCCCGGCGACCCGGTGCGGGCGGGCGAGGCCATGATCGACATCACCGAAATCGACAACCCGCCGCGCCACCTGGTGCTGGGGGCGATCGGCCTCAACGCGGTGACGACCAAGCTGAAGGCGAGCCTGGCCGAGATCGAGACCTGGCGCGAGGTGGGTTTGGCGACCGACTTCCCGAAGGAATAGGCCGAGCGCCAGGCCCGATTGAACGGCCGCCCCAGGCGACCTAAAGTTCGCGCAGGCCTCGGCGAAGTAACAAGATCGAAAGAGGACGTCCGTGAACAGCCAAACGGTCGTGACCAACACCCTGGCGCCGTCGGCGCGCGGCGGGGTGGACAGCAGACCGGCCTATCGGTGGGTCATCCTGCTGATCGCCTGGGCCGGCTTCCTGATCTCGATGGCCGACCGCCTGATCTGGACGAATATCAGCGGCCTCGCCGCCGCCAGCTTTGGCCTGTCGGTCGCCGAACTCGGCGCCTTCGTCACCGCGTTTTACGTCGGCTATGTCATTTCGCAAGCGCTGACCGGCCTGATGAGCGATTACATCGGTCCGCGCCTGATGCTGACCCTGGCGGTGATCCCGCTCGGCGTGTTCACCTATGCCTTCGGCAATACGACGACGATGACCGGGGCCATCGTGCTGCAGATCCTGATGGGCCTGACGGCGGGCGCCGACCTCGCCGCCGGCATCAAATTGATCGTCTCCTGGTTCACCCTGCACGACCGCGGCCGTGCGATGGGGCTGTTCATGACCGCGACCTCGCTCGGCGTGGTCGCGACCAATTTCGTGGTGCCGCGCCTGCTGTCGATCATGCCGTGGTCGGCGATCTATCACGTGTTCGGCATCGCGATATCGATCTTCGGCGTCATCTGCTACCTGGCGGTGCGCGACAACCCCGGCGGCGTCGCCAACAAGCCGATTGGCTGGGGCGAGGCGCTTCATCTGGTGTCCAACCGGCAGTGGCTGTTCGTCGCCCTGGCCGGTTTCGGTGGGGTCTGGGGAACCTGGGGATTCGCCATCTGGGCGAGCGCGCTGATGACCCGTGGCCTGCACTTCTCGCCCGTGCTCGCCGGCGCCGTCGTCGGCACGTTCGGCATCGTGGCGCTGGTCGGCAAGCCGGCCATCGGGCTGCTGTCGGACTGGCTCGGCGGCAAGAAGAAG
>CAYWOW010000412.1:0-2571 GCA_964459005.1 uncultured Acetobacteraceae bacterium | reverse complement strand
GGTTGTAGTAGCTGCGCACCGCGTAGCCGACCGTCCAGGCCACGCACGAACCCTGGTTCCCCTGGTCGCCCGGCGTCGGCAGGTCGGGCGACAGGTCGTGACTCGCGGGCACGAAGTCCCGGTAGCGCGAAAGCTTCGGCAGCGCGGCGAGCGTTGCCGGATTGTCCGGCTTGTAGCCCATGGCCCGCGGCGGCGCGGGCTGCGCCCATGCCGACGCGCCGGGCAGCGCCATCAGGCAACACACCGCAACGAGCCGGCAAACGAACAGCCTCGCCAGCGTCACATTCCGACGCCCACGGTCGCGTTCGCTCAGACCAGGAACTTCCGCCTGGTCACAACTTCCCATAGAACGTTGCAAATTCGATTCCCCTGGATGTACGAACCCCTTTCCTTTGCGCCGGGTTGCAAGTAGAGTATATTGATCTCCTTACGTATCCGTCGAGCCCCATATGCTGGTCCGTCGGTTTTTCGGGTTATTGCTATCGGCCGTGCTCGTTATCGGGTGCGCCTCCCGATGCGCGGAATTGCCGGCGAGCCTGGGCGGCAGCGACAATCTCGCCGTCGATCCGGCCGATCCGTGTGGAACCCAACGCCAGCATTTCGCCGACAGCCAAACCTTCTTCACCAAAGAGATCGTGGTGCGCGCCGTGGCCGGGGCGGTGGTCGGGGCCGGCGCCGGGGCCGCCGTTGGCGGCGCCACCAATGGCGCCAAGGGCGCGGGCATCGGCGCCGCGATCGGCGCGGTCGGCGGCGGGTTGCTCGGCCTCACATCCGGCTACTGGGACAAGCTGCAACAGCAGAACCTGGACAAGCAGCAGTTGTCGCAGACGGTCAACGCCGATCTGCGCACTGAATCCTCCCACATGGATGCGACGGCGGGGGCCTTCGCCGCGCTGCGCACTTGCCGCTTCGCCCAGGCCAAGCAGATCAAGACCAACGGCCGGCGCGGTGCCCTCACCCGTGACCAGACGCAGGCCCAACTGGCGCAGGAGCGGAGCTGGTTCGACGAGGAGATCCGCGTGGCCAAGGACGCGGGCGTGAACATGCAAAAACGCGACGAGCAGTTCACCTACGCCGCCACCAACCTCAACCAGGGCCCGGCCAAGACGGCGGCGACCGAGACCATTCCGCAGAAGCGCAACAGCTTCGACAACACCGTGACGACGGCGCAGGCACAGAGCACCAGCACGTTCAGCCTGGAAGACACGGGTTGACCGATGCGGGCACGCCCGCATCGCCGGCCGGTTCTGCTGACAGTGTTGATCCCGGTGGCGGCCATCCTGGGTGCGCTGCTCGCGGCGGTTGGCGTGCGCGCCCAGGTGCTGGCCCCGGTTCCCTATCTGCGCGTCGAGACCGGCACCCACCAGGCGGTGATCAACGGGCTGGCCATGCTGGCGGGCGGCGACGCGGTGGTGAGCGTGTCCGACGACAAGACCGCCCGTATCTGGGACACGCGGACCTTGCGTCCGCTGGGCGTGATTCGCCCACCGATCGGCCCCGGCGATGACGGAGCGCTGGACGCGGTCGCCACCGCCGGACCGCTGATCGCGGTCGGCGGGCGGATCCGCTACGCGGACGGTTTCGCCGTCCAGTTCTACCGATTTCCGGAACTGCGGCTGATCGGTCACCGTTCCGGGCTGCCGGCCCCGGTGTCCGCCCTGCGTTTCTCGGCGGATGGCCGGACGCTGGCGATCGGCATGGTGGGTGGGCGCGGCCTCACCTTCATGGACATGCATGACGGCACCCTCGCGAAGACCGACGCGGCCTATGGCGGTCAGGTGCAATGGATCGACACCGATGCCCAGGGCCGTACCGTGGCGAGCGGAGAGGACGGGCGCATCCGCCTGTACGGTCCCGACCACGGCAGGATCGGGCCGGACAGCGTGCTGCCCAACGGCGCGCGGCCCTATGCGGTGGCCTTCTCGCCGGACGGCAAGCTGATTGCCGCCGGGGTGCAGAACGATCCGACGGTGTGGCTGCTGGACGCGGCGACGCTGCGGCGCGTGCGCGCCTTGTCGGGTGCGCCCGGACTCGGTGGGGGGTTCAACGTGGTGGCGTTCACGCCCGATGGCGCCGCCGTGCTCGGTGCCGGCACCTACAAGGCCGGCACCGCCGGCGCGCGCAAGGTGCGGCGCTGGCGGCTGGACGGCGTGGCCGCCAGCGAGTTCGATGCCGGCGACGAAACCGTCACCGACCTGCTGCCGATGGCGGATGCCCTGCTGTTCAGCGATGCCAAGCCGGTGCTGACGCTGCTGGACCCGGCAGGGCATGCGCTGGCCACACAGGGGGCGCAACACCTGGACTTCCGCGACGCCGGGCTGACCGGCTTCGCCGTATCGGCCGACGGCACGGCGATTCTGCTGCCGACCGGGGGTGCCGATCCGCTGGTGTTCGACGCGCGGCAGCGCACGCTGGCGCCGCGCTCCGCCAGCCCCGGCCTCATCCTGCCGTCCGACCACGGGCCGGGGCAGACGCTGACGTCCTGGCGTAATTCGGCCGGACCGAAGCTGAACGGAAAGGCCGTGGCGCTGGAGCAGGACGAGCGGAGCCTGTCCGCCGCGGCCGCGCCGG
>CAYWOW010000411.1:0-2582 GCA_964459005.1 uncultured Acetobacteraceae bacterium | reverse complement strand
AGGTGGCGTTGCAGGAAGCCGCCGCCCGGGTCACCGGCGAACGCGGCGACGCGCTCAAGAAACGTCTGCGCACCGGCACCGTGGTGACCTACGACGACCGCAACTGGGAACTGCGCTGGTCGCAGGAACGCCGGCGCATCAACCTGTCGCGCGCGATCGCGGTGGACATGGAATCCGGCACGCTCGCCGCCCAGGGCTACCGGTTGCGCGTGCCCTACGGCACTCTGCTCTGCGTCTCCGACAAGCCGCTGCACGGCGAGATCAAGCTGCCGGGCAGCGCCAGCGCCTTCTATCAGCGCGCGGTCAGCGAACATTTGCGCATCGGGCTCGCCGCGCTCGACATCCTGCGCGATCAACTGCCGTCGCTGCACTCGCGTAAGCTGCGTAGCTTCGACGAGCCGCCGTTCCGCTAGTCCTATCTCGCCGCGTAGGGAAAACTGAACAGCCGCTCGCGGCCCAGCAGGAACACCCGCCCGCCGCGCGGGAACAGCCGGGCGATCGCCGGATCGCGCACGTCCAGCCCGCCGGTGTAAGTGCCCAGCGCCGGCAGCAGCACGCGGCGCGCATCGGCCACGAAACAAGGCCGGGACACCATGGTTCCCTGCACCGGCACCGCCGCCTTCGGGTGGAAATGGCCGGAGATTTCACCCGCCGCGCTGGCCGCCGCCTGGTGGCGGAACACCAGCGGACCCGCCCGCCACTCCAGGACGAAATTTCCCCGAACGCACTGGGCCGGGGTGGGATCGTGGTTGCCCAGCACCCAGACGAAGTCCGCCACCGCCGTCATCGCCGCCAGTCGCACCGCGTCCGCCGCCAGCAGCCGCGACGCCCCGGCGGCGTCGTGAAAGGAATCCCCCACCGCCACCACGGTGCGCGGCGCGTGCCGGCGCAGCAGAGCGGCGAGCCGGTCGAGCGTCTCCCGCGTATCCCAGGGCGGCAGCAGCGCGCCGCGCGAGGCCGCGGCGGAACCCTTCTCGAGATGCAAATCGGCCACCGCCAGCAGCCGCCGCGCCGGCCACACCAGCGCGCCGGCGGGGTCCAGCATCAGCCGCTCGCCCGCCAGATGCAGCGGCGCGAGCGTCAAAACAGCCAGCCCTGGGGTTCGCCCTCGCCCATCGCCTCGGCCACCAGCTCCGCCTCCTCCAGCAACAGATCGTCGCCCTCCTCGCCACGCACGCTCTCCCGCCCGATCTCCAGCAGCACCGGCACGGCGAGCGGCGAGACCCGCGACAGCGCCATGTGCCGCACCCGCCCGCGCACCCGCGCCAGCAGCCCGGCGATCCGGCCCACGTCGGTCAGGCCGCCCGCGGCATCGGCGTGGGTCGCCCGCAGCAGGATATGGTCGGGCTGGTGGTGGCGCAGCACGTCGTAGATGAGGTCGGAATTCACCGTGACCTGACGCCGGTTCTTCTCCGCCCCGGGCTGGTGGCGCTCGATCAGCCCGGCGATCACCGCCACGTTGCGAAAAGTCCGGCGCAGCATCGAGCTTTCCGCCATCCAGGCCTCCAGGTCGTCGCCCAGCATGTCCTGCTCGAACAGCCGCGCCACCCCGGTCGGCTCGCGCGCCGACCAGCAGGCCAGCACGTAGTCGGTGGCGACGAAGCCCAGCGGCACCATGCCGAACCGCTCCATCCGCCGGGTCACCAGCATGCCCAGGGTCTGGTGCGCGTTGCGGCCCTCGAAGCAATACGCGACGAGATAGAACCGGTTGCCGCGGGGAAACGTTTCCACCAGCAAGTCGTCGCGGCCGGGCAGGCGCGAGCGTTTCTTTTGCAGCGCCAGCCATTCCTGCACCGGCTCCGGATAGGCGCCCCAGGTGGCGGCGTCGTGCAGCATGGCGCGCACCCGGTCGGCGAGCCCGGTGGTCAGCGGCATGCGTCCGCCGGCGTAGGCCGGCACTTTCGGGTCGCCGTCGCCGCCGTCGGCCACTTCGCACACGGTCTCGCGCAGCCCCAGGAAGCGCAGCAGCCGGCCGGCGAACATGAAGGTGTCGCCGGGGGTGAGCATGTTGACGAAATACTCCTCGACCTCCCCGAGCGTGCCGCCGCCGCGCCCGGCGTAGCGCACCTTCAGCAGCGGTTCCTCGACGATGGTGCCGATGTTCATGCGGTGCTGCCGCGCGATCCGGTCGGAGCGCACGTGCAGCCGCCCCTCGGCGTCGCGGAACAGTTTCCGCCAGCGTTCGTAGGCGGCCAGGGCGTAGCCGCCGGTTTCCACGAAGGCGACGACATCGTCGAAGTCCTGGCGCGACAGGGCGCGGTATGGCGCGGCGCGGCGGACTTCCTCATAGAGCGCATCCGGATGGAACGGACCCGCGCAGGCCATTCCTAGAATGTGCTGGGCGAGCACGTCGAGCCCGCCCGGCCGGGGCGGGTCGCCATCCAACTCGCCCGCCGCGACGCCGAGAATGGCGGCCTCGCATTCCAGCACCTCGAAACGGTTGGCCGGCACCAGCACGGCGCGCGAAGCCTCGTCCATGCGGTGGTTGGCGCGGCCGACGCGTTGCAGCAGCCGGCTGACCCCTTTCGGCGCGCCGACCTGCAACACCTGGTCCACCCCGCCCCAGTCGATGCCGAGATCGA
>CAYWOW010000410.1:0-2582 GCA_964459005.1 uncultured Acetobacteraceae bacterium | reverse complement strand
GCGAAGGTGCCGACCATGATGACGGTCAGCAGCACCATCATGACGACCAGGTTGGTGGTGAACAGCGTCGCCACCATGGCGACGACGATGGCGGACATCGGCAGGACATTGTGCCACACCCGCTCCAGCGTGCGGTCGGAATGGCGGCCCCACAGCACCATCGCCGTGCAGGCCGCGATGTAGGGGATGGCGTTGAGCAGCCCGGTCTGGAAATTGCCCACGCCGAACGACTTGATGATGACGGGCTGCCAGATGCCGAGCGCGGCGCTGATGGTGACGGTGGCGGCGCAGACCAACGTGAGCAGCAGGACGCGCCCGTTCGCCAACATGCGCCACAGCGGCAGGGCGGCGACCTGGCCGCTGGCGGAGGCGGCCCGGTCGGCCTGCAGCCGCGCCGCCAGCCAGCTCCGCTCCTCCGCGCTCAGCCATTTCGCCGTCGCCGGCCCGTCGGTCAGCCAGAACAGGCCGAAGATGCCGAGCAGCACGGCCGGCAGCGCCTCGGCCATGAACATCCATTGCCAGCCGTGCAGACCCAGGAACCCCTCCGCACCCAGCAGCAGCCCGGAGATCGGCGA
Source organism: uncultured Acetobacteraceae bacterium (assembly GCA_964459005.1). Lineage (GTDB taxonomy): Bacteria > Pseudomonadota > Alphaproteobacteria > Acetobacterales > Acetobacteraceae > Rhodovastum. The sequence goes on along the minus strand of CAYWOW010000410.1, from coordinate 2,007 downwards.
GCCGACGATGCCGGACGCCGGCACCGACAGCACGAACAGCCCCATCATGCGGGCCCGGTAGTGGGACGGGAACCAATACGTCAGGAACAGGATGACGCCGGGAAAGAACCCGGCCTCCGCCGCGCCGAGCACCAGGCGCATGGTCAGGAACGAGGTGGGGCCGACCACGAAGGCGGTGGCGCCGGCCACCAGCCCCCAGCTGATCATGATGCGGGCGAGCCACCGGCTGGCGCCGACCCGTTGCAGCACCAGGTTGCTCGGGATCTCCAACAGGAAATAGGTCAGGAAGAACACCCCGGCGGCGAGCCCGAAGGCGGACTGCGTCAGGCCCAGGTCGTGGTTCATCTGCAAGCTGGCGAAGCCGACGTTCACCCGGTCGATGACCGCCACCAGATAGGCGGTCACCAGGAACGGGATCAGCCGCAGGCCGACGCGCCGCATGATCGCGGCCTCGCGCGGGTCGTCGGCGATCGGCATGGGGCGCAGCAGCGGGCCTGGCGGTCGCATGGTCGCGCTTCCCGGCTCAGAAGCCGAAGAGCCGGGCCGGATTGTCGACCACCACGCGCTGGACATCCCGCGGGTCGGAAAACCACTCGGCGAGCAGGCCGAACAGCCGGACGGTGTTGTGTTGATGGAACGACAGATGCGGATAGTCGCTGCCATAGATCAGCCGGTCGGGCGCGGCGGCGAGCAGGGCGCGGGCCATCGGCGCGATGTCGGCGTAGTCGGGGCGCTGGGAAATCCGGTAGGCGCCGGTCAGCTTGATCCAGGTATGGCCGCGCCCGTGGCGCAGCAGCTCGAGCAGGCCCTGGAACCCGGGAGTGGCGGGCCCGTCCTTGGCCAGGTGCATGCCCATGTGGGCGAGCGTGAAGTCGACCGGCAGGTCGCGCAGCACCGGCAGCAGCTCGGTCGTGAGCCAGCCCGGCAGCAGGAAGTCCAAATGCCATCCCAGTTCCTTGCAGCGCGCCGCAAGCCGGTTGATGCGCGGCAGCAGGCTGGCCGCGAGGCCGGGGGTGAGGGGTTCGATCGGGCGCACGTTGATGCGCACGCCGCGCACGCCGGCCGCGTCGAGCTCGGCCAGCAGGCTGTCGGGCGCGTCCTCATCGACGTCGACGATGCCGCGCCGGACCGCCGGGTCGAGCGCGCGCATCGCGTCCAGCATGCAGGAATTGTCGCGCCCGTAGGCGCTGGGCTGGACGAACACGAAGCGGGAGATGCCGAGCGCCTTCACGTCCGCCGTGTAGTCGCCAAAGCTCGCGAGCGGCGGCGTGTAGCGCAGGTCCGTGCCGACCGGATAATCCGCCAGGGGTCCGAACACATGGAAATGCGAATCGCAGCGCTGAGGCGCACCGCCCGCGGCTGGATTGGATTGGTTCGCCAACGTCACTCTCCTCACCGGACATCGCGCCTGGACTCGCCGTCCTGACCGCGCGTTACGACGCGGCCACCATCGGACCGCCCTCGCCGCTGGTCAACCGCGGCCGGAGGCGGCAGGATGGCACCGCCATCGGGGAAGCCGGTCATGCCCACATCGCAACAGGAGTTCGCCGCCGGGCACTACGCGCCCCGGGCACGCGACTACGTCACCAGCGAAGTCCACAGTTCGGGCGAGGATCTCGACCTGATCGAGGCGGTGCTGCGCGGTCACGCCGGCGCGCGGGTGCTCGACCTGGGCTGTGGGGGCGGCCATGTCAGCTACCGTGCGGCGCCGCACGTCGGCCACGTCGTCGCCTGCGACGTCACCGCGGCCATGCTGAAGGCGGTCGCCGCCACCGCGGCCGAGCGCGGTCTCGCCAACATTTCCATCCACCAGGCCGCGGCCGAGAGCCTGCCCTTCCCCGACGCCAGCTTCGATGTCGTGCTGAGCCGCTTCACCACCCACCACTGGCAGGACATGGAGGCCGGGTTGCGCCAGGCCCGGCGGGTGCTCAAGGCGGGCGGGCGCGGCGTGTTCATCGACACCGTCGCGCCGGCCGACCGGGTGCTGGACAGCCACTTGCAGGCGAT
>CAYWOW010000409.1:0-2592 GCA_964459005.1 uncultured Acetobacteraceae bacterium | reverse complement strand
TGCCGGGTGAGGGACTCGAACCCCCGTGGACCTGATTACAAATCAGGTGCCTAGCCACTCGGCCAACCCGGCACGGGCCCCCTCCTAGCCGGCCCGGCGCCCCCCGCGCAATGCCGAACCCGCACACCCCGACTCGCCCGCCGCTCCAAACATTACAATTCACGCATGTAAACTGTATTTAACCCCGCCGAAAGCGTCACGATGGGGTGCCGAACCTATTTACTCCAGCAGCGACGGGGCAGTTCCCGCTGTCGCCCCGGCACCCGTCTTGTCATGGAGTTTTCTATGTCCCAGCTTAATCCGCGCCCCGTTGGGCGCCGCTTTCGTACCGGCCTCGCCGCCGTGCTGCTGGCCGGCACCGCGCTCGGCGGGTTTGCCGCCGGCCATTTCGCCCTCGCCGCCGCGGCCGATCCCGCCGCCGCGATCGCGCCCGCCGCGCCGGCCCAAGCCCTGCCCGACTTCGCCGACCTGGTTGCCCGCGTGAAGCCCGCCGTGGTGTCGATCACCACCAAACTGCGCAGCCAGTCCACCAGCGACGAGGAGATCCAGACGCCGTTCGGCATGCTGCGGCCGGATCGTCCGCACGCCGTCGAGGCGCGCGGCTCCGGCTTCATCATCGACGCCGACGGCACCGTGGTGACCAACAACCACGTCGTGAACAACAGCGAATCGGTCAGCGTCACGCTGTCCGACGGCACCCAGCTGCCCGCCAAGGTGATCGGCCGCGACGCCCGCACCGACCTCGCCGTGCTGAAGATCGACGCCGGCCACGCCTTGCCCTACGTCAACCTCGGCGATTCGGCGAAAGTGCGGCCGGGCGAGTGGGTGGTGGCCATGGGTAACCCGTTCGGCCTGGGCGGCACCGTCACCGCCGGCATCGTCTCGGCCAGCGGCCGCGACATCGGCTCGGGCCCCTACGACAACTTCATCCAGATCGACGCCCCCATCAACCAGGGCAATTCCGGCGGCCCGCTGTTCACCCAGGACGGCCACGTGGTCGGGGTGAACTCCGCCATCATTTCGCCCTCGGGCGGCAGCGTCGGCATCGGCTTCGCCATTCCGTCGGACATGGTGCGCACGGTGGTGGCCGAGTTGAAGACCGATGGCCATGTCACCCGCGGCTACCTGGGCGTCGGAACCCAGCCGGTGACCCCGGCGATGGCGACCGCGCTGCATCTGCCCGCGGCCGACAAGGGCGGCGCACTGGTAGCGCAGGTGGAACCGGACAGCCCCGCCGCCAAGGCCGGGCTGCAGCCCGGCGACGTGATCCGCGCCGTCGATGGCAAGCCGGTCGCGGACCCGCGTGAGCTGGCGGTGGATGTCGCCGACATCCACCCGGGCAGCGCGGCCAGACTGGACCTGCTGCGCGACGGCGCAACGCAAACCGTGAGCGTGACGATCGCCAGCATGAAGACCGACACCGTCGCCGCGAACGACGGCGGCGCCGGCCAGGAGCAGCAGGGCGTCGGCGTGGCGCTGGCCCCGCTGACGCCGGAGCTGCGCGGCCAACTGGACCTGCCCGCGCGCACAAGCGGCGCGGTGGTGGCGAACGTCAAGCCGGACTCGCCGGCGGCGGAAGCCGGCATCCGCCAGGGCGACGTCATCGTCGGCGTGGGCAGCGCCATAGTCGCCTCGCCCAGCGACGCCGCGCGCGCCATCCGCTCGGCGGCGCACAAGGATCATGTCGTGGCGTTGCGCATCCTGCGCGACGGGCAGACCGCCTTCGTCGCCATCGACATGAGCAAGGGGTCGTCGCCCGCCGACCAGGGCTGACCGCGGCTCACGCGGTGCCGGCCGTTGCCGGGGTGCAGCGGCCGGCCTCGCGCACCACCACGGCCAGCAGCCGCAGGGCGTCCGGCCCGCCGAGATCGGCCAGGGTGCCCGCTTCCATTTCGCCGGCCAGGATTTCCGCCTGGCCGGCGACGGTGTTCACGGCCTGGCGCAGCGCTGCCGAGGACAGCGCGAGTTGCAACTCGTCGGAAAGCAGATCCCAGTTGCGGAGCATCGTCGTGACCCGAAGCGCCGTTCTGGCGAGTGACGCCGCGGTGCGTTTCGCGCGGCCATGAGGACAGGGTACGCCCGGGCGGTTAACGACCGGTTGGCGGGGGCCGGATCAGCTCAGGCGCGGCGGCCCAGCTCGTAGAGCGCGACCGCCGCGGCGGCGGACACGTTCAGGCTGTCCAGCCCGCCGCCCGAGCCGGGCATGGCGATGCCGGCCACTTCGTCGCAGGTCTCGCGGGTCAGGCGCCGCAGCCCCTCGCCTTCGCTGCCCAGCACCAGGGCGATGCGGCGCTGCGCCAGCGCCGGCCCGGACAGCGGCGCGCCGCCGGAATCCAGCCCCACCACCCACAGCCCGGCCGCCTTCAGCGCCACCAGCGTGCGGGCCAGGTTGACCGCGCGCAGCAGCGGCACCTTCTCCAGCGCGCCCGAGGCGGCCTTGGCCAGCGCGCCGGTTTCGTCCGGCGCGTTGCGTTCCTGGACGATGACGACCGCGCCGCCAAATGCCTGGACCGAGCGCAGGATGGCGCCGACGTTGCGCGGGTCGGAGACCTGGTCGAGCACGATGACCGGCCCCGGCCGTTCCAGCACGTG
>CAYWOW010000408.1:0-2609 GCA_964459005.1 uncultured Acetobacteraceae bacterium | reverse complement strand
GCATCATCAGCTTCATCGACACCTGGAACGCCTTCCTGATGCCGCTGGTGCTGACGAATTTCAACGCCGTCACCGCCCCGGTGGGCATGATGTCCTACGTGAACAGCGAGGAGCAATTGATCTGGGGCGTCATCGCCGCCGGCGGCGTGCTGACGATTCTGCCCGTGCTCGTTCTCGCCTTCGCCCTCAACCGTTTCCTGTTGCAGGGTCTTACCGCCGGGGCGGTAAAATGATCCGGTTGGAGCACCAGCGCATGAGCTTCACCTTCCGCGGTTTCGAAATGCACGGCCGGCGCCTGTGGCAGCGCGACCGCGTCGAACAGGCACTGGCCTTCATCCGTGCCCACGACATGACCGCGCTGGTGCTGCACGAGCCCGACATCATGCACCAGCTCGTCTTCCCGCGTGCCTTCTTCGACCCCTACGCGCAGTGGACGAGCGCGCCGGCCCGCCGCGGCGAAAACGCCATTCAGAACAACCGCATCTATTTCGAGCACCTGCTGAACCTCGCCCACAACCAGGGCACCGAGCTGTGGCTGGAGGTGAAGGAGCTGACCTTTCCCGACGAGGTGCTGGAGGCGCGGCCGGAGCTCATCAAGGCCGGCGTGGTCTGCCCGAGCGATCCGTTCTGGCGCGACTTCATCGCCGCCAAAACGGAAGAGCTGCTGGCCGACTTTCCGCTGCTCTCCGGCATCATTCTCAGTCCCGGTTCGCCCGAGGGACGCGCGTCGCGGTCGCAGAACAAGTGCGGCTGCGCGGTTTGCGCGGCGACCTCGCTGGTGGATTGGTACGACGGCATCATCCGCGCCATGCACGCTCCACTCGCCGCTCGCGGCAAGCAACTGGCGGTGCGCGACTTCGCCTACAAGCCGGTGGACCACGAGCCGCTGATCGAGGCGGTTGGCCGCCAGCCCGACGACGTCATCTTCTGCATCAAGACCACGCCGCACGACTTCTACCCGACGTTTCCCGACAACCCGGCGTTCGGCCGTCTGGCCGGCCGCCCGCAATGGGTGGAGTACGACGCGCAGGGCCAGTTCTACGGCTGGGGCGTGTTTCCCTGCGTCATGTTCGACGACATCCGCAGCCGCCTCGCGCATGCCGCGTCAAAGGGCGCCACCGGCGGGCTGTTCCGTACGGAGTGGGAGCGCATCAACGACCTTTCCACGCTCGACGGCGCGAATGCGATGAACCTGGTGGCGGCGGCCATGCTGGCACTCGGGCCGGCCAGCGACGAGGCGATCTCGGCGGCTTGGCTACGGGATCGCGGCTGGGACGCAGCGGCTGCGCCCTGGCTGGCGCGGGTCGCCGCGCGCACCTGGCCGATCTTGCGCTATGCGCTCTACATCGACGACTTCCTGTTCTCCGACGCGTCGATGTTCCCGCGCAGCATCGGTCGGGCCTGGTGGACGATGGAAAAAAAGCACGCCCTGGTGCCCTGGTCGCCGGCCCATCAGGGGCGGCTCGATCTGAGCGCATCGCGCATTGCGGCGCTGTTGGCGCAGAAGCAGTCCGCCGTCGACGCTGCGCGTGCCCTGGTCGCCTTCCTCGACCCGCCGCATCCCGGCGTGCCCGCCGACCTGCTGGCCCTGTGGCGGCAAAGCACGGCACTGCTGCCGCTCTATGCCGAGGGCATGTTTCTCTGTGCCGAGGTCTGCCTGCGCGCGCGCTGGCAGGAGCGCGATCCCGCGGCGGCCGACGGCACGGCCTTCGCCGCCGCGGTGGACCGCCTCGCGCGCTTCGGCGACGGGCTGCGTCCGTTGGCGACGCAGGCCCGCCATCCGCATCAGGTGGTGATGCTGCTGGACGCGCACCGCGTCGACGACATCGTCATCGAGGCGCGCAGGTCCGTCTCCAGGTGGTCGAGCCGGGCGGTGTCCAGCATCCAGTAGGCGATATAGGCGTAGCGCGTGCCTTCGAGGCGCCGCGCCAGCGAATCGCGATGGGCGGCGAGCGCGTCGATTTCCGCGTATGCCGATGCCTGCGTGGCCGGGCTGCCCACCTGGCGGTGCAGCCGCACGGCGAAGCACGCCCGCGCGCAGGCCCGAAATCCCCGCGCATACCAAGCGAAAAGCGAAAACGTGTCGCGCAGTTGCGCCCGCCCCGGTTCCGGGAGGTCTTCGGTCGCGGCGCTGATGTCGTCGGACATGGCATCGGCTTCGGCGACCGCCGCGTCCTTTTCCGCACAGATTTCTGCCAGCTTGTCGGCGCTCATGTCGAGCGCCCCGCGCTGCGCCGGCTCCCACTCGGCGATGCCGTGCACTTCCAGCAGCATCATTTCGGCCTTGCGCAGCGTGTCGGGAAACATGCAGTCCTCGTGGAACACGTGGCGCAGCACGAACACTGTTTTGCTGATTGCCGACCAGGAGCGCAGCAGCACGTCCTGCAACGCCGCGCGCGCACGCGGATGGCCCGCGAGGTCGAACCGCGCCTCATCCAGCCCGCCGCCCAACGTGGTCGCCACTGGCCGCTCAAGTTGCGCCGCCACCAGTGCGGCGGTTTCAACCGACGGATCCTGCGCGAGGCGGGAAAATCCCGAAAGGTTGGAAAAGTTGAGAGTATCGAACACGCTGCCGTCGGAAATCACTTCCCAGTCCGTGCGCGCCACCA
>CAYWOW010000407.1:0-2617 GCA_964459005.1 uncultured Acetobacteraceae bacterium | reverse complement strand
GGCGGACGGGTGCCGCAGACCCGGCTGCCCTGGGAGGTCAGCCACGATTATGGCGTCACCAGCCTGAACGCCGAGCTTCACTTGCGCGACCGGCCCGACGCGCCGGCGCTGGTGGTGCCGATCCCGCTGCCCGGCGGCAGCCCGAAATCGGCCAGGGGCACCCGCGTGCAGGACCTGACCGCGCATCCCTGGGCCGGCTTGCCGGTCACCGGGCGGCTGGTGGCGCGCGACGCGCCGGGGCTTGCCGGAACCAGCGCCGAGGCGCGGTTCGTCCTCCCCGAACGCCGGTTCCAGAACCCGGTCGCGCGCGCCCTGATGGAAATTCGCAAGCAGCTGACCCTGAACCCGGACGACCGGTTGACGCCGGTCCAGGAGATCGAGCAACTCTCGGCACTGCCCGAGGTGTGGGACAACGACACCGGCGACTTTCTCAACCTGCGCGCCGTCGCCTCGCTGCTGCATTACGGGCCGGGCGCCGATACCGTGGCCGAGGCGCAGGCGCGCCTGTGGGAGCTGGCGGTTCACCTGGAGGAAGGCGCCACCGCGCGCACCGCGCAGGCGCTCGAGCAGGCGCGCCAGGCGCTGCGCGAGGCGCTGGACGCCGAGAAGCGCGGCGAAAAGGTCGATCCGGCCGAACTCGACCGCCGCATGAACGCGGTCCAGGAGGCACTGCAGAAGCACCTGCAGGCGCTGGCCGAGGAGGCGCGGCGCAACCCCGATTCGCAGCAGTTCGACCCCGACGCCCATCAGTTGGACGCCCGCGACATGCAACGGCTCGCCGAGCAGATGCGCGAGGCGGCTCGCACGGGCGACCTGGACGCGGCGCGCGACAAGCTGGCGGAGCTGGAGCAGATGCTGGACGAGCTGAAGAACGTTCGTCCCGAGCACGGCCGCATGACCGAGCGCGAACACCAGCGCGCCCAGCAGCGCCAGCGCGGGCAGCAGCAGATGAACGCGTTGCAGGACGTCGTGCAGCGCCTGGGCACGCTGCTGGATCGTGCCGAGAACCGCGAACCGCCGCTCGGCCGCGGGTTGCGGCGGCCATGAGGGGGGTTTTCCGGTGGGGCCTGCTCGCCGTGCTGGCGGCCACGCCGGCGCTGGCGCAGGCGCCGTCCATGGGCGTGCCCGTCGAGCGCCAGGGTGACGCCCGCACCGAGCAGGCGCTGCGCCGGGTGTTGGGCGTGCTGATGGGGCAATACGGCGAGTTGACGGGCAAGGTGCCGGACAGCCTGAACGACGCCGACATCGCCATGCGCAACGCCGTGCAGGCGTTGGACGCCGGCGACGATGCCGCCGCCGCCGCCGCCACCCGGAAGGCGATCGAGGCGCTGCAAAAGGGCGGCCGGTCGATGAACCAGCAGTTGGCCGAGCAATTCGGCCGCCAGCAGGGTGAGGGAGACGACGCGGAAGGCGACGAGGGCGACGACGGCGACGACGGCCAGATGAGCGGCCAGATGAGCGGCCGCGGACGTGGCCCGCAGGACAGCCGCAACGGGGGCTGGGACGGCCGCCGCTCCGCCGACCGGCGCGACCCGCTCGGCCGGCCGTTGCGCGAGGACAACACCGGCCGGAGTCCGGATGACAGCGGCGTGCGTGTGCCCGAGCAGATGGAGCAGGCACGCTCACGCGCCATCCAGGAGGAGCTGCGCCGCCGTGAAGCCGAGAAGAGCCGGCCGCAGCCGGAGCTCGACTACCTCGAGCGGCTGCTGCAGCAGTTCTGACGGGCCTACACGTCCAGGTTCGCCACCTTCAGCGCATTTCCGACGATGAATTCGCGCCGCGGCTCGACCACGTCGCCCATCAGGGTGGCGAAAACCTGGCCGGCGTCCTCAAGATCGCCCACCTTCACCTGCAGCAGCGTGCGCGCCACCGGATCGAGCGTCGTTTTCCAGAGCTGATCGGGGTTCATCTCGCCCAGCCCCTTGAAGCGTTGGACGGACAGGCCGCGCCGTCCCTGCGCCAGGATGCGGTCGAACGCACTGGCCGGCCCGACCACCGGCAGCTCGTCACGGTCGAGCTTCAACACCGCCGGGTCGCCGAATCGCTTCTGCAACGCCCCCGCCCGCTCCGCCAGCCAGCGTGCATCGGCACTGCGCAGCGCCGCCATGTCCAGCGTGTGCAACTCGGCCACGCCCCGCACCGTGCGCGCCAGCGTCAGTCCGCGCGCGTCGGCCACCACTTTCCAGCCCCGCTCCGCCGGCAGCGAGACCGCGTCCAGGCGCCGCACCAGTATCTGCGCGGCGGCCGTGGCACGATCGACATCCGGCGTCACCGAGCCGGCGATCGCCGCCTGTTCCAGCAGCGCCACGGGAATGATCGCCGACAGCCGGCGCAGCCGGGCCGAGGCCTCGCGCAGCCACGCCGCCTCCTCCGCCAGCTCCGGTCCCTGCAACACGCGCCCGTCGGCGTAGGTCAACCGCGCCTCGGCCAGCACCTTGTCGAGCAGGAACCGCTCCAGCGCGGCATCGTCCTTCAGATAACGCTCGTCGTTGCCGCGCTTGGCCCGGTACAGCGGGGGTTGGGCGATATACAGATGGCCGCGCTCGATCAGCTCCGGCATCTGGCGGAAGAAGAAGGTCAGCAGCAGCGTGCGGATGTGCGAGCCGTCCACGTCGGC
>CAYWOW010000406.1:0-2620 GCA_964459005.1 uncultured Acetobacteraceae bacterium | reverse complement strand
GAGGCGGCGATCCTGGTGCGCCAGTTCGAGCGGCTGGAGGCGCGGGGCATCGACCAGTTCGGGCCGCTGGCGGTGGCGATCGACCTGTCGGCGCGCCTGCGCCAGCACCGGATGGCGTTCTGATGGCCGAGCGAACCAATGAAGCGCTGCTCAGCGACGTTTGCCACGAGTTGCGCACCCCCCTGACGTCGATCCGCTCGTTTGCGGAAATTCTCCGCGATTCGCCGGACCTGGACGCCGCCCAGCGCGCGCGGTTCCTCGACATCATCGTCCGCGAGAGCGAGCGGCTGACGCGGCTGATCGCCGACCTGCTCGATCTAGCCCGGATGGACGCGAAAAAATTGCCCTGGCGGTTCGCGCCGGTGGCGCTGGAGGCGGTGTTGCGTGACGCCGCGGCGGTGGCCGCGCCGCTGTTTGCCGCGCGCGGGGTGGTGCTGACGCCGGAATTTTCGGGCGGCCTGCCGCCGTTGCGGGCCGATGCCGACCGGATCATGCAGGTGGCGCTGAACCTGCTGGCGAACGCGGCGAAATTCGCCCCGGAGGGCACCGGGCGGGTCGCGCTGCGGCTGTTCGGCGTCGCGGGCGGGCAGGCCTTCGAGGTGGCGGACAACGGCCCGGGGATTCTTCCGGCCGATCAGGCGGTGATTTTCGAGCGTTTTCGGCAAGTGAGAAAAACCGCCGGCAGCGGGCTCGGCCTGGCGATCTGCCGGGCGATCGTGGCCGGGCACGGCGGCACGCTGACCGTACGCAGCGCCCCCGGCGAGGGAGCGGTGTTCCGGGTGATGCTGCCCGGGTGAATGCCGGCTTATACCGATCCGCGGAACGATTGACTCGTCAGGCCCGCCCCCTGGGCTCTTCGACCCGGGGTTGGCCCGGGCACCCAAGACGTCGGTGCCGCAGGAGGAGAACACCCGGTTCGAGAGCCAATTAACCGCCAGACGTTCCCGACCGGGTTCATCTCAAGGCAGTTGGCTCAAAATCTCTCGAGGGTAATGCTGGTCTGAGTAGTTTCCGATTCTACCGCCGCGGTCCTGCGCCGGCTACTCTGCCGCTGCGCAGCCTGATGTCTGGATTGGTATCGCATTCGAGGCAGCGGTCCGTCCGGCTGCGGCCGCAGGACGACCACTCTGGCGCCACGCGGCACCGCAATACCGCTCGCGGTGCGGCAACCCAGAGGCGAGCGCATCGGCTCTGAACTGTGACTGACGACGCGCACCGCGCCGCCGCAAACGGGCGCTTGCTTGTGCCGACTTGCCAGGGGCGAAAGGCATGATCAAACTCCGCAACCTCGCCGTGCTGTTGGCCCTTTCCAGTGTTGCAGCGCTGCCTGCCTGCTCAAGGTCCGATCGGGTCACGCCGTTGTCGCAGGCACAGCCGGATATCCAATATCTCTTCAACTCCGGGGCCGGAGCTCCCACTCCCAACAATGCCAACGTGCGGGTGAAGAACCGGCTTATCCTCGGTCTGCGCACCGATATCCTGTTCTGAATCCGGAAGATCAGTGGCCAAACCAGGCCGTGGGGACGGTTTGCGCGAAGCGCGATCCGGTGGAGATCGATGCCGACCCCGCTGCAGTTCGCCAGGTGGCGGCGCGACCGGAGAAGCGGCATGCCAGGCCGCATTTCTGCGACGAAGCGGGGCCGACGGGCTACGGGCTGTATCGCCAACTCGTCGCCCAGGCGCCCACCTGCTGCGGCACCCAACGGGCAAAGCTGTCCCACACATCGATGCCAGCATTGCTCATCAGCCGGTCCAACAGCCCGCCAACGAAATCCCGAACTTCCCCCGAACGCCCGCTCAACCGCTCCACTTTGACCATGCTCCACACCCATCCGCCGTTACTCGGATGGTTCCACGAAGATGACCCGGATCGGGCCTGTACCGGCGTCAGCGAAAATGAGGGGATTCGTGAGGGGACGATCTGATCCGCCATGTCACCCGGACTTGGCAACCGGCCGATCCCCCCGTAGCGGAGTGGATGGCACCGGCCGACAGACCCTATCCGAAAGGAAAAGCAGCGCGTAAACTTACCGGCAGAGCCGGCAGCGGCCTAATACGAGAGCAGGATACTCGGATATCAGGGGAGAAATGGACATGTCCAAGAAGCACTCCGGCATGCAGCCGGCACGTCGCGACCTCATGAAAGCGGGGCTTGCCGCTGGTGCATTGGCGACATTGGCGCCGTGGGCCGCCAGCCCGGCCACCGCGCAGCCGGCCGCGGTGCCGCGCAACCGGACGATGACGCTGATCGGGCAGAACGGCCGCGACGGGCGCTGGCCCGATTTCGAACTGTGGAACGCCTACTGCGTCGGCGCCAACCACCAGAACGGGCCGAACCTGATTTACGAGCCGCTGGCCTATTACAGCGCCCTCGGTGACAAAACCTATATGTGGCTGGCGGAGAGCTACAAATACACACCTGACTTCAGGCAGCTGACGATCAAGACGCGGTCCGGCATCAAGTGGAGCGACGGCGTTCCCTTCAGCGCCGAGGACGTCGCCTACACGCTGAACACGCTGCGCGACTATGGCCCCAAGGTGAAATGGGGCGTTGACGTGCAGCAAGCCGTGGCCAAGGCGACCGCGACCGATGCCAACACCGTGGTGGTGGATTTCGTGA
>CAYWOW010000405.1:0-2620 GCA_964459005.1 uncultured Acetobacteraceae bacterium | reverse complement strand
CTGCTGTTGCAGGGGTTCGGCGTCGCCGGCGTGCTGCCCGGGGTGGCGTTGCTGGCCTGGGCCTGGCGGCTCGGGGCGCAGCGCGGGCTGGCCAACCTGCCGTTGCGCCTGGCCGCCCTGCTGGCCGCGCTGCCGGTGACCGGCGCGGTGCTGGCTTCGGTGCCCGGGCCAGCCGGCATAGTCATGGCCTGGCCCACGGCGGCCGGGCTTGGCGGCGCCGCCGGCGCGCTGCTGAAGGGCAACGCGCTGGCCGCCGGCTCCGAAATGCTGGGACCGGTTGGCCCGGTGCTGGTGTGGACGCTGGCGGCGCTGCTCGCGATCATGTTGGTGGTGCTGGCGCTCGGGCTCACCGCCCGGGAATGGCGCACGGCCGGACGGGCGGTGCAACACACGGCGCGCGGCGGGCGCGCCGTGGCCGGTCTGTTCGGGCGCGTCTCGGGCCGCGTCGGCAGCGCCGGCCTGCGCCTGTTGCGCCGTATCAATGGCAGCCGCCCGCCGCGTGCCAGGGCAGCCGAAGCGCCGGAACCGGAGACGGCCCGCCACGAACCCCGGATTGTCCCGCCGCCCCCGTCCGGCAATCGGGTGGACGCTTCGCCCAGGATGAAAGCCATCCCGCCCGCCCGCAAGCCGACCCCGCCGGCGCACCAGGAAAGCCTGCCGCTGGAAGGCGGCTGGCGGTTTCCGCCGCTTGACCTGCTGAAAGCGGCGCCGGCCCGCGCCACGATCGGCGCGCCCAGCGAGGAGGCGCTGCAAGCCACCGCCAGGCAGCTCGAATCGGTGCTGGCGGACTACGGCGTGGAGGGCCGGATCGTCGAGATCTGCACCGGACCCGTGGTCACGCTGTATGAACTCGAACCGGCGCCCGGCATCCGCAGCGCCCGCGTCATCGGCCTGGCCGACGACGTCGCCCGCAGCCTGTCGGTCACCGCCGTGCGCATCGCCACCGTGCCCGGCCGCAACGTCATCGGCATCGAGGTGCCGAACAACCAGCGCGAGACGGTGTTTCTGAGCGAACTGCTCAAGAGCGAGGCCTGGGAGCGCCAGCAGTTCCGGCTGGCGCTGGCGCTCGGCAAGGACATCGCGGGCGGCCCGATCATCGTCGACCTCGCCCGCATGCCCCATCTGCTGGTGGCCGGCACCACCGGCTCGGGCAAGTCGGTCGGCATCAACGCGATGATCCTGTCGCTGCTCTACCGCATGTCGCCCGAGCAGTGCCGGCTCATCCTGATCGACCCGAAGATGCTCGAGCTGTCCGCCTACGACGGCATCCCGCACCTGATGGCCCCGGTGGTGACCGAGCCGGCCAAGGCGGTGGTGGCGCTGAAATGGACGGTGCGGGAGATGGAGCGGCGCTACCGCTCGATGAGCCAGCTCGGCGTGCGCAATATCGGCGGCTACAACGACCGGGTCGCCGCGGCACGCGCCAAGGGCGAGGTGGTGACGCGGCGGGTGCAGACCGGCTTCGACCCGGAAACCGGCAAGCCGATTTTCGAGGAAGTGCCGCTGGCGCTCGAGCCGCTGCCCTTCATCGTGGTGCTGATCGACGAGATGGCCGACCTGATGATGGTGGCCGGCAAGGAAATCGAGATCGCGGTGCAGCGGCTGGCGCAGATGGCGCGCGCCGCCGGCATCCATGTGGTGATGGCCACCCAGCGTCCGTCGGTGGATGTCATCACCGGCACCATCAAGGCGAATTTTCCGACCCGGATCAGTTTCCAGGTGATCTCGAAGTTCGACAGCCGGACCATCCTGGGCGAGCAGGGCGCCGAGCAGCTGCTCGGCCAGGGCGACATGCTCTACATGGTCGGCGGCGGCCGCATCACCCGCGTGCACGGCGCCCTGGTGTCCGACGGCGAGGTCGAGAAGGTCGTCGAGTTCCTGCGCGACCAGGGCGAACCGAACTACCTCGACGAAGTCACCGAGGCGCCGGACGACGACGGAGGCGCGCTCGCGATGTCGGGCATCGCCGGGGCGGGCGACGGCGAGAAGGGGCTGTTCGACCAGGCGGTGGCGGTGGTCTCCCGGGAGGGCAAGGCGAGCACGAGCTTCATCCAGCGTCACCTGCAGATCGGCTACAACCGCGCGGCGCGGCTGATCGAACAGATGGAAAAGGAAGGCATCGTCGGCCCCGCCAACCACGTCGGCAAACGCGAGGTGCTGACCCGGCGCCTGAGCGACGACGAATAGGCAACGACCCGCAACGGGCCGGTTGCCACCGCCCGGTTCCGATGCCAGATAAGGCCAAACGAGCACGGGGGAAGCCGATGGCCGTCAACAAGGTCTATTCCGACGCGCCTGCCGCGTTGGCCGGTTTGCTGCACGAAGGCATGACCATCATGTCCGGCGGATTTGGCCTTTGCGGCATCCCCTCGGCCTTGATCGAGGCGATCCGGGACTCCGGGGTCACCGACCTCACGGTCATCAGCAACAACGCCGGCGTCGACGATGGCGGGCTCGGCCTGCTGCTGCAGACCCGCCAGGTCAGTAAGATGATCAGCTCCTATGTCGGCGAGAACGCCACCTTCGCCCGCCAGTACCTGGCCGGCGAGCTGGAGATCGAGTTCAACCCGCAGGGCACGCTGGCCGAGCGCATCCGCGCCGGCGGCGCCGGCATCCCGGC
>CAYWOW010000404.1:0-2632 GCA_964459005.1 uncultured Acetobacteraceae bacterium | reverse complement strand
CAGGCCGATATGCGGATCGGCACGCTCCACCACCTCGCCGTCCAGTTCCAGGATCAGCCGCAACACGCCGTGCGCGGCCGGATGCTGCGGGCCGAAATTGAGCGCGTGGCCGTCGAATTCCACGCTTTTCGTCACCGGCACGTCGGTTGCGCTCACGATCCGGCCCCCTCCATCCGCCCATCGCGGGCTTTTTCGTCCCCCGGCAGGCTCGTCATCGCCTCCCACGGAGACAGGAAGTCGAAACTGCGAAAATCCTGGGTCAGCCGCACCGGTTCGTAGACGACCTGCTGGCGTTCCTCATCGTACCGGACCTCGACATAGCCGGTGAGCGGAAAATCCTTGCGCAGTGGGTGCCCCTCGAAACCGTAATCGGTGAGGATGCGGCGCAGATCGGGCTGGCCCTCGAAGACGATGCCGAACAGATCCCAGGCCTCCCGCTCCCACCATGTCACCGCCGGCCAGATGGTCCAGACCGATGGCACGGGCTGCTGTTCGTCGGTCGCCACGATCACCCGCAGCCGCTGGTTGAGCGACACCGACAGCAGGTTGTAGACCACGTCGAAGCGTTCGGCGCGCTCGGGCCAGTCCACCCCGCATACATCCATGCACTGCTCGAAGGCGAAGCGCGGATCGTCGCGCAGCACGGTCATCAGGCCGAGCAATTGCTCGCGCGCCGCCGACACGACCGGCTCGTCCTTCTCGAGATAGGTCCGCAGCACGCCAGGCATGCCGGCGATGGCGTCGAGCAGAACCGCCCGCGGCGTGGCCGCCTCCTGCGCCTCAGCCACGGAGAATCGTCCCGGTCCGGCGGATCTTCTTCTGCAACTGCATGATTCCGTACACCAGCGCCTCGGCCGTGGGCGGACAGCCCGGGACATACACGTCCACCGGCACCACGCGGTCGCAGCCGCGCACCACGGAATAGGAATAGTGGTAGTAGCCGCCGCCATTGGCGCAACTGCCCATGCTGATCACCCAGCGCGGTTCGGGCATCTGGTCGTAAACGCGGCGCAGCGCCGGGGCCATCTTGTTGGTCAGCGTGCCGGCCACGATCATCACGTCGCTCTGCCGGGGCGACGCCCGCGGAATGATGCCCATCCGGTCGAGGTCGTAGCGTGGCATGTAGGCGTGGATCATCTCGATGGCGCAGCAGGCCAGGCCGAAAGTCATCGGCCACAGACTGCCCGTGCGCGCCCAGTTCACGACCTTGTCGAGATTGGCGACCACGAAGCCCTTGTTGTCGATCTCGCCGGTGATGCCCTTGATCACGGCGTCCTGGGCCGCATCCGGGTCCAACCGGGTGAGCGCGGTATCGCTGGGACTCATCGTCGTCACTCCCAATCCAGGGCGCCTTTGCACCATTCGTAGACGAAGCCGACGGTCAACACGCCCAGGAATCCCAGCATGGACAGGAAGCCGAACAGGCCGATATCGGACAGGCTGACCGCCCAGGGGAACAGGAAGGCCACCTCGAGGTCGAAGATGATGAACAGGATGGCGACCAGGTAGAACCGCACGTCGAACGGGCGGCGCGCATTCTCGAACGGCTCGAAGCCGCATTCATAGGCCGATAGTTTGTCGGGATACGGAGCCCGGGGGGCCACCAGCAACGGCGGCGTCAACATCGCGACCGCGATCACCGCAGCGATCACGATGAACACCAGGATCGGGAAGTATTCCGCCAGAATCGGCGCCATTTTCAGTTCCTTATGGTGCGCCTGCCCGGCGGTCAGCCGAACAGACCGCGAGGCTTGTCCCCCCTCGCGGCACGGCCGGAGATTAGCCGCAACCCAGCCACCCTGCCATAGGGCGCGGTGCGGCGAAACGGCGATTTTCTGCCGATCTGCTGCTGGCGCGAGTGACGGGGCTCGAACCCGCGACCTTCGGCGTGACAGGCCGACGCTCTAACCAACTGAGCTACACCCGCAGCAGCGAGGCGGCGGGATGTAAAGCGGCCCGGCCAAGGCGTCAAGCGGGCGCGCCGCATGAAGCCGGCCAGGGGCTGGAGCCGCCGGCCCCGGCCTCACGCCGCGCGGGCGGCGGCAGCCTGGCGGCGTTGCTCGGCGACCTGGGTGTGCATCGCCTTCTGCAGCTTCTCGAAGGCGCGCACCTCGATCTGCCGGACCCGCTCGCGGGAGATGTTGTACTGCTGCGACAGCTCCTCGAGCGTGGTCGGATTGTCCTTCAGGCGGCGCTCGATGAGGATGTGCCGCTCGCGCTCATTGAGCGTCTGCAAGGCGCTCGACAGCAGGGCCTTGCGCCCGGACAACTCCTCGCGATCGCCGATCGCGGTTTCCTGGCTCTCGCTCTCGTCGACCAGCCAGTCCTGCCACTCGCCTTCGCTGTCGGCGCGGACGGGGGCGTTGAGGCTGTGGTCGGGGGCGGACAGCCGGCGGTTCATGTTCACCACGTCCTGCTCGGGCACGTCGAGCACGCGAGCGATCTTGGCCACCTGCTCGGGCTGCAGGTCGCCGTCGTCGATCGCCTGCATCTGGCCCTTCAGCCGGCGCAGGTTGAAGAACAGCTTTTTCTGGGCGGCCGTGGTGCCCATCTTCACCAGCGACCAGGAGTGCAGGATGTATTCCTGGATGGCGGCGCGGATCCACCACATGGCGTAGGTCGCCAGGCGGAA
>CAYWOW010000403.1:0-2635 GCA_964459005.1 uncultured Acetobacteraceae bacterium | reverse complement strand
CTTGTCGCGGTCCATGGCGTAGTAGCGGCCGGACACGGTGGCGATGCGCGCGCCGGCGGGCAGGGCGGCCTGGAAGGCGCGGATATAGTCGCCGCCGGACTCGGGCGGGGTATCGCGCCCGTCCATGAAGGCGTGCGCCGCGACCGGCACGCCGGCCTGCGCCAGGATCCGGGCGAGCGCCTCGGCGTGCTCCTGGTGCGAGTGCACCCCGCCCGGTGAGACCAGCCCCATCAGATGGCAGGTGCCGCCGCTCTGCTTGAGCGCGGCGATCAGGGCGACCAGCGCCGGGGCTTTCGCGAGCGACCCATCGGCGGCGGCCAGGCTGATCTTCGGCAGTTCCTGCATGACCACGCGGCCGGCGCCGATGTTCATGTGGCCGACCTCGGAATTGCCCATCTGCCCCTCGGGCAGGCCGACATCCAGGCCGGAGGTGCGCAGTTGGGCGTGCGGGAAGGTACCCCAGAGCCGCTCCCAGGTGGGCCTGCGGGCCAACCGGATGGCGTTGTCGGTTTTCTCTTCCCGGCATCCGAATCCGTCGAGGATCACGAGCATCACCGGGCGGGGGGTTGGCATGGGGCGGCTCTCCTGAGGGGCGGAGGCTCTCCCTACCGCCATGCCGCGGGGCGGACAACGGCGCGGGGAGCGACCTCCGTTCAATTGATATCGGGCGTTTGTATCCCGCATGTGGGGCAGCCCCACGAAAAAGCCACCATGGGGCTGCGTTGACCGTCCATCCGGGGCATGTCGATTTATGCTTCGTGATTGGCCGCGGCGGGCCGCGGTGGTAGATTTCCGGGACAAAAAGCGAATTCAAACCGCCATCCTGAGGGGGACACGATGAAAACATCTCATGTCGGTTGGGATGGCGCGAGCGGCCGGGGCCTCGCTCTCATGGGCGACAGCCGGCGCAACAAAGGCACCGCGTTCACTGCGAAGGAGCGGAGCGAGTACGGCCTGGAAGGGCTTCTGCCGCACGCGGTGGAAAGCCTCGATCGGCAGCTCGAGCGCGTCATGCGGCACCTCGACGCGAAGCCGAACGATCTCGAGCGCTACATCTATCTGATCGGTCTGTCCGATCGGAACGAGACGCTGTTCTACCGCACGCTCATGTCCGATCCGGCGCGCTTCATGCCGATCGTCTATGACCCGACGGTCGCCGATGCCTGCCTCACGTTCGGCCACATCTACCGGCGCACGCGCGGCATGTACATCACGCGCGACATGAAGGGCCGCATCGCCGAGGTGCTGTGCAACTGGCCCGGGCGGGACGTGCGTTTCATCTGCGTCTCCACGGGCGGGCGCATCCTGGGTCTCGGCGACATCGGCGCCAACGGCATGGGCATCCCGATTGGCAAGTTGCAGCTCTATACGGCGTGTGCGGCGGTGCCGCCCGACTGCCTGCTCCCCGTGCTGCTGGACATCGGCACGACCAACAAGGCGCTGCGCGCCGATCCGCTCTATCTCGGCCTGCGTGAGCCGCCGCCGTCCGAGCCGGAGCTGGACGAACTCGTCGAGGAATTCGTCCAGGCGGTGCAGCAGGTCTTTCCGGGCTGCTGCATCCATTTCGAAGACTGGAAGGGCACCGACGCGATCCGATTGCTCAACCGTTATGCCGACAAGGTGCTCTGCTACAACGACGACATCCAGGGCACGGCCAGCGTCGCACTGGCGGGGTTGACGACGGCGCTGCAGATCGTCGGTGCGCCACTGACCGGGCAGCGCATCCTGTTCCTCGGCGCGGGCTCGGCGGCAATCGGCATCGCCGGTCTCATCATAGAGGCGATGCAGATGAAGGGGCTCGCGCGGGAGGCCGCGCAGAGCCGCATCTCCATGTTCGACATCGACGGGCTGCTGGAGCCCTCGCGCGCCGACCTGTCGGAAGCGCAGCAACGCTACGCCCATGACGCGGCGCCTTCGAAGGATCTCGTCCGGACCATCGAGATCTTCAAGCCGACGGTGCTGATCGGTGTCAGCACCACGGGCGGCGCGTTCAACCAGAAGGTCGTCGAGGCGATGAGCCGGCTCAACGAGCGGCCGGTCATCTTCGCGCTCTCCAATCCGACCGACAAGGCCGAATGCTCAGCCGAGCAGGCCTACACCTGGTCGAACGGCAAGGCGATCTATGCGGCGGGGGTGCAATTCCCCGAGGTCGTGGTCAACGGCAAGACCTTCCGCCCCGGGCAGGCCAACAACTTCTACATCTTCCCGGCGGTCGGGCTCGCCACTTATGTGGCGCGGCCCCGGCGGCTCACCGATGCATGCTTCATAGCCGCTGCCGAGGCCTCCGCCGACCAGGTCGGCCCCGACCAGCGCGAAAAGGGCATGCTGTTCCCGAGCCAGGCCGACATCCTGGAGACCGAAGTGACGACGGCAACCCGCGTCGCCGAGTTCATGTTCGACCAGGGTCTGGCAGAGGTCGAGCGGCCCCGCGACGTCCGTGCCTGGATCGAGAGCCAGCTCTACGTGCCGCAGTACGAACCGGGTTGAATCCCTGATCGGCGTCTTCCCAAGGGGGAATCGAATGGTCGACATGAGGCGGGAGACCGACAGTCTCGGCGTGGTCGAAGTGCCCGCGGACAGACTGTGGGGCGCGCAGACCCAGCGCTCGCTCGAGCATTTCAGCATCGGCACGGAT
>CAYWOW010000402.1:0-2635 GCA_964459005.1 uncultured Acetobacteraceae bacterium | reverse complement strand
AAGGGTACAGGGAGGCTTCACGTCTGGGAGACGAAGGGGTCATGGACCCCTTTTCCCGCCCTCGCGGGTCGGGAAGTCTGGCACCGCCGCAGGAACACTCCCGACAACCGCGGCGAGGCCGTGTCCGGTGCCCGATTACCTATGGTGCACCGCCCCGGTAATCCACTCCCGATTTGCCAGACCGGATATGCCGGCGCCGCATGCCGCTGCTGTCTCGCGGGCAAGACCCTGGAATCGCTCAGCTATTCGCCGAGATCCCGGTCAGTGATGCGGGCGTTCGGCCAGCCGCGCCAGCAGGAAGTCGCGGAACACCGCGACCCGCTTGGAATTGCGCAACTCCTCGGGATAGACGAAGTAAACGTCCACCTTCGGCGCCCTGATGTCGGGCAACACCCGCACCAGCCCGTCGTTTTCCGCCGCCATGTAGTCGGGCACCGCGGCGAGCCCCAGGCCCGACCGGACGGCCATCATCATGCCGTGCAGGCTGTTCACCTCCAGCACCGCACGGTGCACGGGACCGGGCTTGCGGCCGGCTTCGGCCAGCCAGTTCACGTCCTCGACCGGGGGCCGGTAATTGCCGAACAGGATGAGCCGGTGATCGTCCAGGTCCTCGGGCCGCATCGGCGTGCCGTGCTGCTTGAGATACTCGGGGCTCGCGCAGATATGCCATTCGATCGACAACAGGTGGCGCTGCACCAGGTCGGGCTGCTTGGGCGCATGCATGCGGATCGCCACGTCGGCCTCGCGCATGGCCAGGTCGAGGTCGGTATCGTCCAGCAGCAGCTGCATCGTCACGTCCGGGTACTGGTCCAGGAACGCGTGCAGCCGCGGCGCCAGCCAGGACGCGCCGAACCCCATGGTGGTGGTGACCTTCAGCCGGCCGGCCGGCTTCTCCTTGCTCTCGGTGAGCAGCGCCTCGGTCATCGCCAGCTTGGCGAACACTTCGCGCACCGTGCGGTTCAGGCTCTCGCCCTGCTCGGTCAGGATCAACCCGCGCGCGTGGCGGTGGAACAGCGGTACCTGCAGCGCCTCCTCGAGCGCCGAGATCTGCCGCGACACCGCCGACTGGCTCAGGTTGAGCACATCGCCCGCATGCGTGAAGCTGCCCGCCTCGGCCACCGCGTGGAAAACGCGCAGCTTGTCCCAGTCCATGGTTTGGCCACCCCTGCCCGTCCGGTAACTGCCGGCCGGTCAATTGCTCTGCTCCCCGGCCCCAGCGCCGGGAAGGCCTCGTTTTCAGTCCGCCGCCAGAGCCGACTCGGCAATCCCGGCGGCCAGCCATTTTTCGGCCTCCAGCGCCGCCATGCAACCGGTTCCAGCAGCCGTCACCGCCTGACGCCACACTTTGTCCTGCACGTCGCCGGCGGCGAACACCCCCGCCACCGACGTGCGCGTGGTCCCAGGCGCCGTGATCACATAGCCCTCGTCGTCGAGTGCCACCTGGCCGCGGAACACCGCCGTGTTCGGCGTGTGGCCGATTGCCACGAACACCCCGTCCACGTCCAGCCGGCTCTCGGCACCCGTCCGCAGGTGGCGCAGCCGCACGCCGGCGACCCCGGCGGGCGTGCCGGCGGAAACGATCTCCTCCACCACGCTGTCCCACACCAGCGTCACCTTCGGGTTGGCGAACAGCCGGCGTTGCAGGATTTTTTCCGCCCGCAGCGCGTCGCGCCGGTGGATCAGGCTGACGCTGGCGGCGAGTTGGGCCAGGTAGAGCGCCTCCTCGACCGCGGTGTTGCCGCCGCCCACCACCGCCACCCGCTTGCCGCGGAAGAAGAACCCGTCGCAGGTCGCGCAGGCCGATACCCCGAACCCTTGCAGCCGCCGCTCCGATTCCAGCCCCAGCCAGCGCGCCTGCGCCCCGGTGGCGATGATGACCGAATCGGCCAGGTAGGTGTCGCCGGAGTCGCCCAGGCAGCGGAACGGAGAGGCGGAGAAATCGACCTCGGTCACCAGGTCGTTGACGATCGTGGTGCCGACATGCGCGGCCTGGGCCTGCATCTGCTCCATCAGCCACGGGCCCTGCACCGTCTCGGCGAAGCCGGGGTAGTTCTCCACGTCGGTGGTGATCATCAACTGCCCGCCGGGCTGCAGGCCGGCCACCAGCAGCGGTTGCAGGCCGGCGCGCGCGGCATAGATCGCCGCCGTGTAGCCGGCGGGGCCGGCTCCGACGATCAGGACGCGGGTACAGTGAGTCTCAGGCATCTGCCAGGAATCCGCTGCTTTCTATCATCGACCATATCGGTGTCGCACGTGCCGGCACAAGGAAGCATACATCATCGCCCTTGCCACGGGGGTTTTGTGCAATATTATTTCGCGACTCGCCGACCAATCAGCAACGGCGGCATGGCCTACACCGATCGCGGGCCCGCCGGGAAGACCGTCCAGACATGAAACCGCACCCCGAAATCCCCGCCCTGGACGCGATCGACCGTCGCATCCTGGCCGAGTTGCAGGACGACGGTCGGATGACCAACGTGGAACTGGCGCGCCGGGCCGGCATTTCCGCCCCGCCCTGCCTGCGCCGCGTGCGCCGGCTGGAGGAGGCCGGCGTCATCCGCGGCTTCCATGCCGACACCGACCCACAGCGGCTGGGCTGGGAGATCACCTTCTTCGCCATCGTCGGCCTGGAGAG
>CAYWOW010000401.1:0-2646 GCA_964459005.1 uncultured Acetobacteraceae bacterium | reverse complement strand
GCGACCAGGGCGGTGTACGCGGGGGCCAGGCGGGTCTCGGGTCCCGGCTGGACGTGCGACACGATCTCGCTGGCGATGCGCCCGGGCCGGGGGGTCATCAGCACGATGCGGCGGGCCAGGAAACACGCCTCGTAGGTCGAGTGGGTGACGAACACCACCGTGCAGCCGGCCTCCCGCCACAGGGCCAGCAGATCCTCCTGCAAGCGGAACCGGGTGAACTCGTCGAGCGCCGCGAAGGGCTCGTCCATCAGCAGCAGGCGGGGCCGGGTGACCAGGGCGCGGGCGATCGAGACCCGCATGCGCATGCCGCCCGACAGCTCGCGCGGGCGGGCGTGGGCGAACTGCTCCAGCCCGACGCGCGCCAGCACCGCGCGGATTGCCGGCTCGGCCGCGCCGCGACTCTGGCCGCGCAGGCGCAGCGGCAGGAAAACGTTTTCGGCGGTGTCCGCCCAGGGCAGCAGGGTCGCGTCCTGGAACACGTAGCCGATCTCCCCGGGCGCCGGCGCCGCGCCGTCATCCCAGGCCAGGCGGCCCGCGTCCGGCGCGTCGAGACCTGCGAGCAGTCGCAACAGGGTCGACTTGCCGCAGCCGGATGGGCCCAGCAGGGCGAGGAAATCGCCCCGCTCGAGGCGCAGCGAGATATCGCGCAGCGCCTCGGTGCCGTTGGGGAAGCGGCGGGCGAGTTGGTGGAGCGTCAGCACGTCACGGCTTCACTCCGACCTTGTGGTTCACGAATTGCAGCGAGTAGGCGCGCCGGTAGTCCATGTCCCCGGGGTAGAGCCCCTGGCCGGACATCGTCGAGAAGAAATCCGACCAGCGGGCGTCCGTCATCGCCCCGATGCCGGCCGTGGCGGCGTCGCCGGCGGTCAGGATGCCGTTCTTCTGCAGGGCGCTGCGGCCGTACGCCAGCAACGCGTCGGTCATCTCCGGATTGGCTTTTTTCATCAGCGCGTTGGCCGGCGCCGGATCGCCGTCGAGATAGCCGGCCCAACCCTCGATGGAGGCATCGACGAAGCGCTGGACCAGGTCCGGCGCCGTCGCGATCATCTTGTCGGAGACGGCGAAAAGCTGCGCGTAGCCGGAAAAACCGCCGTCGGCGACGAGCAGCACCACCGGGTCGAACCCCGCCTCCTGCTTGATGGAGAACGGCTCGGAGCCGAGGAAACCCTGCTGGATGGCCCGCTGGTCCGCCAGGAAGGGTTGCAGGTTGAAATTGTATGGCCGGATCTGGGCGTCGGAATAACCGAATTTGGCGCGCAGGAAGTTCCACCAGCCCGCGCGGGTGTCGGCGCTGATCATAATCGGCTTGCCGCGCAACGCGGCGAGGCTGTCGTTGCCCTGGCCGGGATGGGCGATGAGGACGGACGGGTCTTTTTGGTACATCGCCGCCACCACGCGGAAGGGAATCTTCTCCTTGACGAAGTTGAGCGCGATGAAGCTGTTCGAGGCGATGCTGACGTCCAGCCGGCCGGCCAGCAGGAGCTGCGTCTGGTTCACGCTGGGGCCGCCCTGGCGGATGGTGACGTCGAGCCCGTGCGCCCGGTAGATGCCGGCGGCGAGCGCCTGGTAGTAGCCGCCGTACTCGGCCTCGGCGAGCCAGTCGGTGCCGAAGGTCAGCCTGTCCTGCGCGCGGGCCGCGCCGGCACCCAGGCCGATCGCCAGGAAAACGGCCACCAGAATCCGCATCGCATGCCCCTTCGTGCTGCCCGGGGGATGTTGTGCCATCGCCGGGGCTTGCCAACCAGACCGTGGCGGGGCTGAGTGGCTGCCATGAGTGCGATTTCCTGCCATTTCGGGCTGGCCGGCCGGCGCGCCATCGTCAGCGGGCATCGTGGCGGCATCGGCGGCGCCGTCGCCGCGCTGTTCGCCGCCGAGGGGGCGGAGGTGATCGGGCTGGATCTGCCGGATTTCGACCTCGCCGACGTCGCCACCGTGGAGGCGCGGGCGCGGGCGCTGATCGGCGAGCGCGGCGTCGATGTGCTGGTGAACTGCGCCGGCGTCACCGTGCTGGGCAACGTGCTGGAGACCGGCATCGCCGAGACCGAGCGCGTGTTCCGGGTGAATTTCCTGGCGCCCTACGCGCTGATCCGCGCCGTGCTGCCCGGCATGATCGCGCGCCGGGCCGGCGCGGTGGTGAACGTGGCGTCCGACCAGGCGCTGATCGGCAAGAAGGCGAGCGCGGCCTATGGCGCCAGCAAGGCGGCGCTGGCGCAGCTCACGCGCAGCGCCGCGCTGGACTGGGCGGGACACAACATCCGTTTCAACTGCGTCGCCCCGGGCAGCACCGACACCGCCATGCTCGGCCGGGTCATCCGCGAGTTGGCCGGGCGGTCCCCGGGGGTGCCGGACAGCGCGGATGCCTACGCGGCGGCGGTGCCGTTGGGGCGGTTTGCCGCGCCGGCGGAGATCGCCGCAGTGATCGCCTTCCTGGCCTCCGACGCTGCCAGCTTCGTCACCGGCGTGGTGATGCCGGTGGACGGCGGGACCACGGCGGCATGAAGATGGCCCTGCCCTGATGGAAGAACCGCGGCTGAAGGCCGGGATCTGGGTGAGCATGGCGCTGCGCATGGGCAACGCGGGCGGGCGCTATGGCGCGGTGCTGCGGCGCGGCGACCCGGACGCCGGCGGCGTGATCGTGGTGCTGCG
>CAYWOW010000400.1:0-2651 GCA_964459005.1 uncultured Acetobacteraceae bacterium | reverse complement strand
GATTCCAGTGCGCCAGACCCGCTTCGGCGCAGGTCCGCACCGGGGCGTGCCACCGCCCCGCGTGCCGGCGCGACAGCCAGATGGCGGTGTCGCCGTCGCCCTCCCGCCGACCCGCGAAATAGGCAACCAGCAGGCCGCCGCCCGGCAGTTCCACGATCGACGAGGCATGGCAATTCTCGAACAGGCCATGCCCCATCGGAAGCACGAAGTCGCGCGCCAGCAAGGTGAGTTGCATCGGACGTTTTCCTTCGCGTCGGTGGCCGCCGGGGCTGTCGTTCAGCGGCCGGCCGCCAGTCCGCATAGCCGCTCCGTGAGGCGATACGCCAGCACGAAGGACGGCACCGGCAGGCATTCGAACCGCGAGTGGAAATTCAGGCCGCCGGTGAAATAGTTGGGTGTCGGAATGCCGCGCAGCGACAGCGCCGAGCCGTCGGTGCCGCCGCGCAGCGGCATGATCCGAGGCGTGATGCCGAGCTCGCCAAAGCCGCGTTCCAGCAGGTCCAGGCAGCTTCGGTCGTTGCCGAGGCTGGCCGCGATATTGCTGTAGCTGTCCTCGATGGCGCAGGTGACCTTGGCGCGCGGATGGGCGGCCTGGGTGGCCGCGACCATCGCCATCACCAGCTCCTTGCGGCGGGCCAGGCCAGCGGGATCGAAGTCGCGCAGCGACATTTTTATCGTCGCCGTGGCGGGGCTGGAGTTGACGGCGGTGACGTAGCAGTAGCCCTCGTGGCCTTCGGTATGCTCCGGCGTGTCGAGCGGATCGAAGCGCCGGATCAGGTCGGTGGCGACCAGCACCGGGTTGACCAGCACCCCCTTGGCCGAGATCGGGTGCGCGGTCACGCCCTCGATGCCGATGGTGACCTGGGCGGCATTGAAGGTTTCGAAGATGAATTCGCCGACCTCGCAACCGTCGATCGTATAGGCGAAGTCCACCGGAAAGCGGGCCAGGTCCATCGCCTTGCTGCCGCGCAGGCCGATTTCCTCATCAGGCACGAAGGCGACGACGATGTCGCCGTGCGGCGGCGCCTCACGGCTGAGCACGCCCAGCAGATCCATCAGGATAGTCACGGCGGCCTTGTTGTCCGCGCCCAGCACGCTGGTGCCGTCGCCGACGATCAGGTCCTCGTCGGCATGGGGCCGCAGTTCGGGATGCTCGGCGGCGCGCAGCCAGATATCGCGCTCCGGGTTGAGGCAGATGTCCGCGCCAGTGAAGGCGACCCGTCGGGGATGGATGTCCGCGGACAGCCCGACATCGACGGTGTCGATATGGGCGCAGAAGCCGAGCCGCGGCGCGCCCGCTACCGTGGCCGGCAGCCGCACGGTGAGCACGGAGTGCTCGTCGAGATGGACTTCCGTCAGACCGAATTGCCGAAGTTCCGCCTCCAGCAGCCGCGCCATGGTCCACTGGCCGGGCGTGCTCGGCACCGTCGTAACGGCGGCGTTGCTCTGGCTGGTCACCGCGAGGTAGCGAAAGAAGCGTTCGATCAGCCGGTCCGCGAGCAACCCGTCTTCCATCGATAAAATCATCACCGTCTCCTGCCGCCCCGCCGGGATCGCGGCCGCCATCCGCCGCTGCGGGGGGCGCGGAGAATGTCACCTCCATTGTCGCGCCGGAAGGGACCGGTTGCGCGGCGGCGGGCGGATGCGGATGTTGCGCGGTCGTCAGGATTGCGCGATCCTGGCATGGCTGGAACGCGCACAAGAATCCGGGGCAATCCCGGGCCGCAGAGTTGGGAGAAACGGCCGTGTCGGTGACGATGTCGCAGCAGGCGGCGATGGACGGTGCCATCCGCCACCTCGTGCAGAACTACAGCCCCAAGGGCGACCGCGTCGGCTGGCTGATGCTGGCCTCGATTTTGGTGGAGGCCTGGGACCTCTACGCGATCGCCTTCGTGCTCCTCTTCATCCGCGACCAGTTCCATCCCGACCCGCTGATGCTGGGCCTGGCCGCCGCGGCCACCCAGGGCGGCGCGCTGATCGGGGCGCAGTTGGGCGGCTGGATGTCCGACAAGATCGGCCGCCGCGTGATGTTCCTGATCACCATGGCCATGTTCATCATCCTGGCTCTGGCGCAGGCTTTTGTCACCAGCATCCTGGCGCTGGTGATCGTTCGCCTGCTCCTGGGTTTTCCACTCGGGAGCGACATTTCCACCGGCTACACCTACATCATGGAGTTCCTGCCCAAGGGCCGGCGGGAGGTGGTGGGCAACCGCTGGCAGTTCATGTTCGCCATGGGCAGCCTGCTGTCGGTGTCGTGCACGGTGGTGTTCCTGCTGATCGGGCTGCCGCACGAGTGGATCTGGCGCACGATTCTGGGTCTGGGGGCGGTGCCCGCCGCGATCATCCTGTGGCTGCGCTGGGACCTGCCGGAAACGTCGATCTGGCTGATCCGCCAGGGCCGCATCCGCCAGGCCAAGCAGATCACGCGGGAGATGTACAACGACGGCCTGGACATGCTGGCTGACGAGGACATCGTCGTGCCCAGGCCGCGCCCGACCGCGTTCCTGGCCGATATCAGCAAGGACCGGATTCGCTGGCGCGCCACCCTCTACGGCTGGATTTCCGGCTTCTGCCAAGCCGGCGAGGCCCAGACTTTCGGGTTCTATTTGCCGGTGATGTTCGTGATGGTGGGGGTGTCGTCGATCATCGGC
>CAYWOW010000399.1:0-2652 GCA_964459005.1 uncultured Acetobacteraceae bacterium | reverse complement strand
CCGCCATGACGATGAAGAAATTGTAGCCCCAGAACAGGAAGTCGTGCAGCGCCTCGGGACCGGCGAGGCGCGCCCGGCAGGTCCGCTGCACCACGTAGAACGAGGTGGCGAACAGGGCGTTGCCGCCGAAGGCGAAGATCGCGGCCGAGGTGTGCACCGGGCGCAGCCGGCCGAAATTGAGGAAGGACAGGCCGAGGTTGAAGGCCGGCCAGCACAGCTCGGTGGCGATGTAGACGCCGACCGCCATCGCCACGATGCCCCAGAACACCGAGGCGATGGTGAATTTCTTGATGACCTCATCGTTGTAGGAGATCGCCGGGGACGCCGCGCCGGGCACCGTTTCAGCCATGGGCGCCGCTCCGCGCGCGGGCGGCTTCGGCGCGCCGCATGCCCTTCACCATCAGCCCCCAGTCGAAGGCGACCGCGAAGCCGAACAGGGACAGGCCGAAGAGGTAGATTTCCTGGTCGAGCGCGCCGCCCGCGAGCACCAGGCCGATCAGGCCCAGGATCGCCACGAAAGCCCCGATGATGATGTCGCCCAGATTCATCCCACACCCCGTTTGTTATGCGCACGAGCCTGTCGGCCAGGCCCGGCCGTCCGGTCCTGGGGCACCCTGCTATGGCGGATGGCCGAGCGGCATTGACCCAGATCAAGGCCGTGCGATGCCCCGCCAGCCAGCATGACCTTGCCGCGAAGCAAAGTCGCGGCGCGCAACCCCGGTGTCCGAAAACCCGTCGATGACCGAACGTCTGGCCTGGCTGTTCGCGCTGTGTGGACCCGGCCATATCGCCGGCTCCGGTGCGGCGCTGCTGTTCGGCCTGCTGGCGGCCGGGGCCGCGGGCGGGGTGACCCATTGCGCGGCGATGTGCGGGCCGTTCGTGCTCGGCCAGGTTTCCGACCGCTTGGCCCGCGTCCCGATCGCGCAACTCCGCGAATCGGCACGGCTGTCGAGTGCGCTGCTGCTGCCCTACCACGCCGGACGGCTGGCCACCTACGCGGCTCTCGGCGCGCTGGCCGGCGCGGCCGGCACGGCGCGCGGGGCCGGCATCCTGCCGGGCGTCCTGCCCGCGCTGTTGCTGGCCTTCGCCGCGCTGCTGTTCCTCGGCCACGCGCTGGCACGCCTGTTTCCCGGCCGGTGGCGTGGGCTGCCCGTGCTGGAGCGCGCGCCGCCGGCCTGGGCGCGCGGCGTGCGCCGCCTCGCGATCCGGGTCGATCGCGGCCGGCCCGGCGGCGGGTTCCTGCTCGGCGTGGCGCTCGGCTTCCTGCCCTGCGGTTTTCTCTACGCGGCCGTCGCCGCCGCGGCCGCCGCGGGCGGGGCGGCCGGCGGGGCACTGGCCCTGCTCGCCTTCGGGCTGGGCACCGCGCCGGGCCTGGTGATCGTGGGCGTGGCGGGACAGGCGGCGGGGCGCGCCTGGCACCGCGGCATCGCCGTCGCGGCACCGCTGATCATGCTGGCCAACGCCGCCCTGCTCAGCGCCATGGCCTTCCAACGCCTCGCCGCGCTCGGTTGAAATCACCCGGCGCCGGACTGGTCAGGGTGAAAGGCTTGGCCTACGGTCGCCGCGACGACCAACTGCATCACGGCGAAATGCCGGGTTTCCGGGAGGATATGATGGCTACTCGAAGGCAGGTCTTGGGCTATGCGTCCGCGTTCGCCGCGGTGGCGGCGCCGGCCAGCGAAGCACTGGCCCAGGCGGTCAGCGCCACCGGCAGCAACTTCAATCAATCCGGCCTGATCGGCACGCTCGAAAGCGCCACCCTGGCCAACACCATCCCGACCAGCTTCCACGAAGCGCCGGCGCTGGCCGAACTGGTGAAGCAGGGCAAGCTGCCGCCGGTGGCGCAGCGCCTGCCCGCCGAGCCCCTGGTGCTCAAGCCGCTGGACAGCATCGGCCGCTACGGCGGCACCTGGCGGCGCGGCTTCATCGGCCCGTCCGACGGCGAGAACGGCAACCGCATCAATTCCTCCGACAAGCTGCTCCATTGGGACGCCACCGGCAGCAAGCCCGTGCCCAGCGTCGCCAAGAGCTGGGAGATGAGCAAGGACGGCAAGACCGCCACGTTTTTCCTGCGCAAGGGCATGCGGTGGCGCGACGGCGCCCCGTTCACCGCCGACGACTTCGTGTTCTGGTTCGAGGACATCTATTCGAACAAGGACATCGTGCCGACGCCGATCGCCGACATGTCGCCCAACGGCAAGCCGGGGCGGCTGGTCAAGATCGACGAGACCACCGTGCAGTTCCAGTTCGACGTGCCGTACTTCCTGTTCCTCGACATGCTCGCCGGCGACACGTTGATCGGCGGCGGCCAGTCGGTCCAGCAGTCCATCGGCAACTATTTCGGGGCGTACAGCCCGGGCCATTACCTGAAGCAATACCTGCCGAAATATTCCTCCGAGGCCAACGTCAACAAGATCGCCAAGGAGCAAGGCTTCGACAATTGGGGCCGCCTGTTGCTGTACAAGAAGGACTGGCAGCTCAATCCGGATGTGCCGACGCTGGGGCCCTGGCACACCGTCAAGCCGATCAACACGCCGACCTGGACGATGGAGCGCAACCCGTACTACTGGGCGGTCGACACCGAAGGCAACCAGCTCCCCTATATCGACAACGTCGTGATGACGCTGGCCGAGAACCTGGAAGTGGTGAACC
>CAYWOW010000398.1:0-2656 GCA_964459005.1 uncultured Acetobacteraceae bacterium | reverse complement strand
TCAGGCAGATCACCGAGATCTGCGCCACCACGCCGTACTGGATCGCGCGCAACCGCGGAGATGGCCGGCTCAGACTCATGTTCGTTTCCTCCGCTGCCGGCTCAGGCGCGCGCTGGCGCTCGCCGCGATTATTCACCAGCCCCGCCGTGTTGACAATGCAACGTGCCGTTGCTCAACTTGGCTGAAAACGCGCCAGAGTTGTCGGCACTTCGCGCGCGCAGACATCAGGAGGACGACGTGAAAGCCCTGAAGGACGCGATGGCGGCCGGACAGCGCATGTTCGGTTTCAACATCCGCCTGACGCGCACCGCCGAGACCGTGGCGATCGCGCGGGCCTGCGGTTTTCACTGGCTGTTCATCGACATGGAGCACAGCGCGCTCGATCTCGAGACGGTGCAGGGGTTGTGCCTCGCCGGGCTTGCCGCCGGCCTGTCGCCGCTGGTGCGCGTGCCCGAGGTCTCCTGGGCCGCCCGGGTGCTGGACATCGGCGCCGGCGGCATCATCGTTCCGCATGTCGAAACCGCCGCCGAGGCCCTGGCGGTGGCACAGCGCTGCCTGTTCGCTCCGCTCGGTCACCGTTCGCTCTCCGGTCCGCTGCCCCAGCTCGGCCTCGCCGCCCTGCCGGCGCGCGAGAACATGCGCCGCGCCAACGAGGAGACCGTGGTGGTGGTGATGGTGGAAAGCCCGCTCGGGGTGCGGAACGCCGACGCAATCGCCGCCGTGCCGGGCGTCGATGTCATCCTGATCGGCAGCAACGACCTGTCGGCCGAAATGGGCATCCCCGGCGCGCTCGACGATCCGCGCATCGAGGACGCCTATCGCACGGTCATCGCCGCCTGCGACCGGCACGGCAAGCAGGCCGGCATGGGCGGCATCTACAACCACGACCTCATGCGGCGCTACCTCGCCCTCGGCATCCGCTTTGCCCAGGGCGGCGGCGATTCGGCCTTCCTGGCCGCCGGCGCCAGGGCGCGCATGGATTTTCTGCGCGGCCTCCCCGAAGCCACGAAATCGTAGCGACGGCGCGGGAGGGCACGGCATGGTTTCCCTGCAGGCGCCGGCCCGGTTGCGGCGGCGGCACTGGCTGATCATCACGCTGTTCGTCGTGGTCGGCCTGGTCAACAGCCTGGACCGCGCGACGCTGTCGATCGCCAACCCGCTGATTCGCCACGACCTCGGCATTTCGGCCGGCCAGATGGGCCTGCTGCTCTCGGCTTTCCTGTGGGCCTATGCCTGGACCCAGTTGCCGCTGGGCCTGGTGATGGACCGGGTGGTGCCGCGGCGCATGCTGGGCGGCGCGGTGCTGTTCTGGTCGGCGGTGCAGGGCCTAGCCGGGCTGGCCGGCGGGTTCGGGCAGTTGTTCACGCTGCGGCTCGCGCTGGGCGTCGGCGAGGCGCCGCAGGTGCCGACCTGCGCGAAAATCATCCGCAGCTGGTTCGGCCCGCGCGACCGCGGCTTGCCGACCGCCATGTTCACCGGCTCGTTCCAGGTCGCCACCGCGATCGCCGCCCCCTTGCTGACCTGGCTCATGCTCGCTTTCGGCTGGCGCATGATGTTCGTCATCATGGGCGTGGCGGGGCTGGTCTCCGGCTCGCTCTGGTTCGCCTTCTACCGCGACCCGCAGGCGGTGGCGCTGTCGGAGGCGGAGCAGACCTATCTGCGCGACGGCAAGCCGGCGGTGGCGCCGCACCTGATGACCGTGGCGCGCTGGAGCCGGCTGCTGACGTTGCGCACCACCTGGGGCGTGCTGCTGGGTTTCATCGGCTACAACTACCTCGACGCGATCTACCGGTACTGGCTGCCGGGCTATCTGGAGATCGAGCACCATCTGAGCATCGCGCTGACCGGGGCGATTGCGACCATTCCGTTGACCAGCGCGATCGTCGGCAGCCTGTGCGGGGGGTTGTTCGCCGACTTCCTGGCCCGCCGCGGATTTTCGCCGATGGCCTCGGGCCGCATTCCCTGCATTGTCGGCACCGTGGCGCTGGCGCTGGCGACCATCGCGCTGGTGTCGGTCGGCACTTTGCCGGCGGCGGTGCTGTGCCTGAGCGTGGCGACCTGGGGCGGCCACATGTCGGGTTCCTCCGCCTGGGTCCTGGTCACCGCGGCGGCGCCCCAGGATTCCATCGGTTCGCTCGGCGGCATGCACAACTGGGTCGGCAGCACGGCCGGCGCCATCTCCGCCGTCGTCACCGGCTTCATCGTGCAGGCCACCGGGTCGTTTTTCTTCGCCCTGATGACCGGCCTGGCGGTCGCGATCACCGCCGCCCTGGTCTATATTTTCGTCCCCAAGAATCCGATCGATCCAAGCCAGCTCGAGGCCGCCCTGACCCCCCGGCTTTAGACCCCCGGTGAGCAAGGCCAGGGTCGGGACCCTCCGCAAGGATGTTGACGAGGGTGGTCCGAAGTGGATAAACTCCAGTGGTCATACCACATGATGCCGGTGGTCTTACCACCTGAAGCCGAAACGTGAAGACGAACGCCATAACCTGTGCCGAGGAAACGCCGACCAAGGGCTTCGACAAAGTCTTTGCCTTCCTGCGCGAACAATTCCTCACTGGCGCCGTCAGGCCCGGCGACCGTCTTGCCCCCGAGCGCGAGCTCAGCCTGCAACTCGGCGTTTCCCGCCCGGTGCTGCGCGAGGCGTTGCGAGCGC
>CAYWOW010000397.1:0-2672 GCA_964459005.1 uncultured Acetobacteraceae bacterium | reverse complement strand
CGCCGAAGGCGATCGCGGCGATCAGGAAGCGCAGCCCGGCGCAGGCCTCGGCGATGTAGAACACGCCCTCCGGGATCTCGATGGTGAACTGGTCCATGACATAGGGGATGCCGCTCACCTGCAGCCCGATATCGGTGAACACGGCGGTGAAGCGCTGCAGGTCGTTGGTCAGGAAGGCGCCGAACGGCACCAGGAAGAACAGGTAGAGCAGCGGCGCGCTGAATGCCCAGGCCAGCCGCCAGCCCAGCACCGCCAGGAACAGCAGTTGGAGGAAGCCGACGGCCACCAGTTGGCGCCCCTCCATGATCCCGACCCGCTCGGCGGCGAGCCAGGCGAGGGCGCCCGGAATCGCCAGCAGCGCCGGCCACAGGA
This sequence comes from uncultured Acetobacteraceae bacterium, assembly GCA_964459005.1. GTDB lineage: Bacteria > Pseudomonadota > Alphaproteobacteria > Acetobacterales > Acetobacteraceae > Rhodovastum. Next base: position 2,300 of record CAYWOW010000397.1, on the reverse strand, counting down.
TCGGCCGCGGCGCCAGGCCGACCGCCGCCGCGCGCCGGTCCCAGGCGAGATACAGCGCGATCGGCAGCACGAACCAGCAATGGCCGTAGGCGGTCGAGGCGTCCCAGGTCTGCACCGCCCGGCCGATCTCGGGGCGGAACAGCAGCGCCCAGGCGACCACCCCCGCGGCGAGGATGGGCACGCCGGGCCGCAGGGCGTGCCACGGCCCGGTGGCGGCGGCCGGCGCCACGGCGCTCACGATCCCATCCCCCGAGCGCCTGCCAGGATGCGGTCCAGCCGCGCCAGCCCGGACTGCCAGGAATAGCGCGCCTCGATGATTCTCCGCCCGGCCCCGCCGATGCCGGCGTGCCGTCCGTCCAGCACCTCCAGCACGCAGCGCACCGTTTCCGCGACGCCGTCCGCCACCAGCAGATCGGCTCCGGGCTCGGCGCGGATGCCCTCGAAGGCGGCCGGGGTGGCCACCACTGGTTTACCCATCGCCATCGCCTCGAGCACCTTGTTCTGGATCCCCCGCGCGATCCTGAGCGGCGCCACCGCCAGCGCGGCATGCGCCAGCCAGGGACGCACGTCCGCCACGCGGCCGGTGACGTAAACGCCGGCCAACCGCGCCAGCCCCTCGATGTCGGCGCCCGGGTTGGCGCCGACGATATGCAGCCGCAGCCCTGGGCGGTGCCGCCGCAGTTCCGGCATCACGTCCTGCACGAACCACAGCATGGCGTCGGCATTGGGCCAGTAGTCCATGTTGCCGGTGAACACGAGGTCCGGCCCGTCACCGGGCAGGCCGGCGTAGGGATCGGGAAAATCCTGGCCGGGGGCGAAAAATTCGCAATCGACCCCGTGTTCCAGCCAGTCGATTTTATCGGCGCTTTCCGGCGCCAGCTCGATGAAACGCTGGGCTTCCTTTTCCGTCACCAGCAGGGTGACATCGCAGGCCCGCGCCGCCGCGCGCTCGAATGCCAGCAGCGTGCGCCCCTCGCGCGCCCACACCAGGCGCATCGGCCAGGCGGTGCGGGCGGCATAGCTCGTCCATTTCTCGGAATCGATGTCCTGCATGTCGAGAATCCGGCCGGGGCGGTCGCAGCCCAGCACATAGGGCGCCATGGCGGCCGAGTAGATATATAGAATCTCCATCCGCTGGCGTGCCAGCACGCCGTCGACCCAGCGTTGCAGGCCGGCGTGGTGGTAGTAGTCGAGCATCAGCGGCCGGCCCGGCCGCAGCCCCAGCAGGGCGTGCAGCTTCTGCCAGCGCTTGCTCATGGCGAACACGGCGACCTCGGCGCACTGGCTTTTCAGCGCCTCGATGGCGCCCGGCGGCACCGGCTCGTCGGCCAGGCAGCCCAGGTAAATGTCGTACGAGGCCGACAGGTGGCGCAGCAGGGCCCAGCCGCGGATGCGCTCGCCCTTGTCGGGCGGGTACAGCAGCCGGTGGCTGACGAACAACAGGCCGGGTTTCGCGCTCATCCGAGTCCCCGCACGATCGGCGGACCCAGCACATTGGCGAGGGCCAGCGGCAGTTTCTTCCACGCCGCGATGAACAACCGGTATTTCGGGTTGAGCGGGTTGTGCTCGGGGATGGCCGCACCCGGGGCGAGACGGAACCGGTAGTGCAGCGGCGCCGGCGAAAACCCCCAGTTCTTCTTGAACGCGAAGGCGCCGGTGCCGCTCTTGCTGCGGCCGAAGTCGAACAGCCCCGAACCCCGCGCGGCGGCGCGCCGCATCACTTCCCAGTACATGAAGTCGTTGGCGTGGCAGTCGCGCGCCGCCGCGGTGCCCCCGCCGTAATAGGGCAGCACCTCGTCGCGCCAGTAGAAGTTCATCACCGAGGCGACCGGTCTCTCCCCGTCGCGGATGGTCACCACGTCCATGCGGTCGCGGAAAATTTCCGCCAGGATGCGGAAGTAGCGGCGGGAAAACACCGGGGTGCCGAGGTTGCGCACGCTCTCGGCGTAGATCCGGTGCAGCAGGTCCACGTTCTGGTCGGCGCTCGAGGCGAGGCCGCGGTCGATGCCTTTCCGTACCATGGCGCGCTGCTTGCGCGGGATGGCTTTCAAATTCGCCGCGTCGTCGGCGGAGATCGGTTTGCGGAAGGTGACGTAGAGGTCGCTGCGCTCCGGCCATCTCCCCGAGTCGAGCCAGTCCTCCGGCGGCGGGGTGAGAAACCGCAATTCCAGCGTGCTGGCGCGGGCCGGTTCCATCAGCGCTTCCGCCGCCGCGACGAGGGCGGCGAAGCTTTCCCGATCGACCGCGAGCGGGCCGCCATAGACGCAGAACGGCACGGAAATGAGCGAGCTGCCGAACAG
>CAYWOW010000396.1:0-2687 GCA_964459005.1 uncultured Acetobacteraceae bacterium | reverse complement strand
CGCGAGCGCCGCCCGGGCCATGGCGGCCTGGTCGTCGAGCAGGCCCGCCGCGGTGACGCGACCGAGGCGCCAGGCGTGCTGCAACCGGCCGTCGGGCGAGCGCATGGTCGCGTGGATGAAATCGAAGGCCGCGGCCGCGCGGTCCACCCATTCCGGGTGCCGGAATACCACGCCCGCCCGGCAGAGCGCGGCAATCACAAGCCCATTCCAGTCGGCCAGCACCTTGTCGTCGCGACCCGGCCGGATGCGGCGCGACCGGGCCGCCAGCAGGGTTGTACGGGCGCGGGCCAATACGATTTCCTGGGCGGGGTCGCCCGGTGGGGTCGTGCGGCGGAGAATGGTATGGCCTTCCCAGTTGCCCTCCGCGGTGACGTCATAGGCGCGCTTGAACGCCGGGCTGTCGGCGCCGAGCAGGGCGTCAACTTCCGCCTCGGTCCAGACGTAGAATTTTCCTTCCTCGCCGTCGCTGTCGGCGTCCTCGGAAGCAGCGAAAGCAGCGAGGCCGTCGCGCGCCTCGGCGGTCATGTCGCGGACCAGCCAGCCGACCGTCTCCGCGGCACGCGCGGCGTAGAGCGGATCGGCCTCGGCGGCACCGGCCAGGGCCAGCAGATCCAGCAACTGGGCGTTGTCGTAGAGCATCTTTTCGAAATGCGGCACCAGCCACACCGAGTCGGTGGCGTAGCGGGAATAGCCGCCGCCCAGGTGATCGTAGATGCCGCCCTGCGACATGCGCCGCAGCAACTGGTGGGTGGCGTCGGCGCCCGGATTTTGGCCGGTGCGAAAGCTGTTCTGCCAGAGGAAACGGAAGATCGGCGCGTTGGGAAATTTCGGCGCGCCGGAGAGGCCGCCGTTCACCGGATCGACGGCGCGCAGCAGCGAGGCGGCGACGGCATCCAGCGTCTCCGGCCCGACCATGGCGCCCGGCCGCGCCGCGGACTGCGCCGCCAGCGCCCGCTTGAGAGCGCCGACATTCTGCGCGATCGCCTCGTGCTGGCTGCGATAGGCTTCCGCCACGCCCTGCAGGACCTGGCGAAAGGACGGCTTGCCCCAGCGCGGGGCCGGCGGGAAGTAGGTGCCGCCCCAGAACGGCTCGCCGTCCGGCGTCAGGAACATGGTGAGCGGCCAGCCGCCGGACTCGCCCAGGGCATGCAGCGCGTTCATGTAGAGTTGATCGATGTCGGGGCGTTCCTCGCGATCGACCTTCACGTTGACGTAGAGCGCGTTCATCATCGCGGCGGTGTCCGGATCCTCGAAGGATTCGTGCGCCATGACATGGCACCAGTGGCAGGCCGCATAGCCGATGGAGAGCAGGACCGGGCGATCCGACTCGCGCGCCTCGGCGAGTGCCGCGGCTCCCCAGGGGCGCCAGTGCACCGGGTTGGCGGCGTGCTGCAACAGATAGGGCGAGGCCTGGTGTCGCAGCAGATTTTCCGGCGCGGCCATGGGCGGGTCCTTGCGTCCGATGTGCCGATTGCAGATGGGTTGCCGGTGCCATATCGGGAGGGACACAGAGGACTTTCATGACCGATCGCCGCCAGCCCCACGATCCGCCGCCGCACTACGAAGCGCATGTCTTCGTGTGCTGCAACCGCCGCCCGGAGGGCCACCAGCGCGGGTCCTGTGCCGCCAAGGGATCAGAGGCGTTGCGGGACTATATGAAAGTGCGTGCGAAGGAGCTTGGCTTGTCGCGCGTGCGGATAAACCTGGCGGGCTGTCTCGACCGCTGCGAGTTGGGCCCGTGCGTCGTGATCTATCCGGAAGGAGTCTGGTACGGCGTGAAGACCCGCGCGGACGTGGATGCGGTGCTGGAGCGGCACGTGCGCGACGGCGGGCGGGTGCCCGAGCTTCTTCTGCCGGCCGAGTAGTGCGTTCCTGGGTCTTGCCATGACCAACGGAGCCCGAGTGGCTGGGGTTGCGACCATTTTCGCGGTGGCGTCCGGCGCCGGCCGGAACGCCATTACGGTGCTGCGGATCAGCGGGCCGGGCTCGGCCGGCATTCTGGACGGCATGTGCCGGCGCCGGCCGGCGCCGCGCGTGGCCGCGGTGCGGACCTTGCGGAACCGGGCCGGGGAGATGCTGGACCGGGCGCTGGTGCTTTGGTTGCCCGCCCCGGGCAGCTACACGGGCGAGGACAGCGCCGAATTGCACCTGCATGGCGGGCGCGCCGTGCTGGCGGCGGTTGCCGACGCGCTGCTGGAGACCGGCGCCCGGCCGGCGGAGGCCGGAGAATTTTCTCGCCGCGCCTTCCTGAACGGAAAACTCGACCTGCTGCAGGCCGAGGCCATTGCCGACCTGGTGGACGCCGAAACCGATGGGCAGCGGCGCCAGGCCCTGAGACAAATGGAAGGGGCGCTCGGCGCGCTCTATCACGATTGGACGGTACGGCTGACCCGGCTGCTGGCGGCGCAGGAAGCGCTGATCGATTTTCCGGACGAGGGGCTTCCGCCTGAGGCGGAAACAGCGGTGTTGGCCGATCTGTTGTCGTTACGAAATGCGATCGTTGCGCATCTCGACGATTGCCGGCGCGGCGAACGTCTGCGCGAGGGTCTGGTTTTTGCCATCACGGGTCCGCCGAACGCCGGCAAGTCGACCCTGATGAATGCCCTGGCGCGGCGGGAAGTCGCCATCGTGGCGCCGAGTCCCGGCACGACGCGGGACGTGCTGGAGGTGCGCCTCGATATCGGCGG
>CAYWOW010000395.1:0-2692 GCA_964459005.1 uncultured Acetobacteraceae bacterium | reverse complement strand
GCCGGCATTCACATCAACTGGCGGGTCATCGAGCTCGACCGCAGCCAGCCCGAGGTGCATTTCACCTGGGAGCAGTACCGCACCCGCATCGTCAACGACGGCCGCATCCAGCGCGGCCGCGAGCAGCTTGCGATCCACCGCGCCATCCTCAACCGCGTGCAGGACCGCTACGGCGTGCCGCCCGGGATCATCGTCGGCCTGTGGGGCCTGGAATCCGACTACGGCCGCCAGATGGGCAATTTCAACGTCATCGAGGCGGTGGCGACGCTGGCCTGGGAGGGCCGCCGCGGCGCGTTTTTCCGCGAAGAACTGATGGACTGCCTGAAGATCATCCAAGCCGGCGACATCGCGCCTGCCCAGATGGTGGGAAGCTGGGCCGGCGCCATGGGCCAGACCCAGTTCATGCCGGACAGTTTTCTGCGCTACGCCGTCGATTTCGAAGGCCACGGCCGGCGCGACCTGTGGAACAGTTTTCCCGACGTGTTCGCCTCCACCGCCAACAACCTCGCCATGGAGGGCTGGAAGGCGACGCAGCCCTGGGGCATGGCGGTGCGCCTGCCCGCCGGCTTCGACCCCGCGCTCGCCGGCCGCGACAAGCGCCGGACGGCGGAGGCGTGGGCGGCGCTGGGCGTCTACCCCTATGACGGCGAGGTGCCGCGCCCCGCCGACGGCCTGGCCTCGATCGTGGTGCCCGGCGCGGCGCAGGGCGAGGCGTTCCTGGTCTACGCCAGCAATTTCCGCGCCCTGCGCGCCTACAACCCGTCCGACTATTACGCCCTTTGCATCGGCCTGCTGGCGGATCGGATCGCCGCTTGAGCCGCGCCGCCCTCCTGCCGCTGGCGCTCGCCCTCGCGCTGGCGGGCTGCGGCATGCAGGGCCGTCCGCCGCAGCCGGCGCCGCACTACGTCGTCGGCGAGCCGTACCAGGCCAGCGGCGTCTGGCGCTACCCGCGCGAGCAGTTCTCCGGCACCGATACCGGCCTGGCCATGGTGACCGCCCGTGGCCCGGGGTTGACCGCCGATGGCGAGGCGTTCGACCAGAGCGTGCTGGCCGCCGCCCACCGCACGCTGCAACTGCCGGCGCTGGCGCAGGTGACCGACCTGGAGACCGGGCGCACGGTGCTGGTGCGCATCAACGACCGCGGTCCGGCCAATCCGGGCCGGCTGATCGCGCTGACCCGCCGCACCGCCACCCTGCTCGGCGCCTCGGCAACCACGCCGTTCCGCGTGCGCGTGCAGCTCATGGAGGCCGAGAGCCGCCAGCTTGCCTCCGCCATGGCGACGGCCGCGCCGCTGCAAGTGGCGGTCGCCCCGCGCGCCACGGTGGCGGAGGAAAGCCTGGCGCCGCCGGCTGGCGCGACCCAGTCCGGCCGGGGTCGCGTGGCCGCCGCCGGCCCGTCCGTGGCCGCCGCCCCCGACGGCGCCGCCCCGGCCGGCGTGCCGCTGCGCCTGCCCGAGCAGGTCTGGCAGGGCGCGCCCGCGCCCGGCGCGCTGTATGTGGAGTGCGGCACCTTCGCCCGGCAGGAATACGCCGCGATCATGCAGAACACGCTGGCCGGGCTCGGCGCCCGCGTCTCCACCGACTACAATGCCCCGCGCGACGCCGCCTGGCGGGTCCGGATCGGCCCGCTGCGCGACACCGCCGAGGCCGACGCGACGCTGGACCGGGCGTTGCGCGCCGGCGTATCTGATGCCCGCATCATCGTGGACGCTTTCTAGGCCATCCGAGTCCGCGAAAGGAGCCGCCCCATGTTCAGCCGCCGCTTCCTGCTGGTGGGTGCCGCCCTCGGCCTGCCCGCCCTTGCCGCCGCCCAGCGTCCCCCGGTCCATCCGCCGGTGCCGCCGCCGCGGCCGCCCCGCCGGCCCGCGGCGCCGGCGCCGACCGGCAGCCCCGCCAGCACGCCGATCGGGCCGGTGGACACGGTGGCGAAATGGGCGGTGATCATCGACTTCAACACCGGCGCCACGCTGCTGGAAAAGGACGCCGACGTGCCGATGACGCCGTCGTCCATGACCAAGCTGATGACGATGTACATCGTCTACGGCCTGTTGAAGGCGGGCCGGTTGCAGCTCGACCAGGAACTGATGGTCTCCGAGCGGGCCTGGCGCATGGGCGGCTCGAAGATGTTCGTCCAGATCGGCTCGCAGGTGAAGGTCGAGGACCTGATCCGCGGCGTGATCGTCGATTCCGGCAACGATGCCTGCGTCGTCTTCGCCGAGGCGATCGCCGGCTCGGAGGAGCAGTTCGCCGAGCTGATGAACCAGAAGGCGCACGAGCTCGGGCTGCAGAACAGCCATTTCCGCAACGCCAACGGCTGGCCCGACCCGGAGCAGCGCATGAGCGCGCGCGACATCGCCATGCTGGCCCGGCGGCTGATCCAGGATTTTCCGGAGTACTACCGGTACGATTCAGAGAAAACTTTTAAATACAATAACATAGAACAGCAGAACCGCAACCCCCTGGTGCAAAAGGGGGTCGCCGACGGGCTCAAGACCGGCCACACCGAGGACGGCGGCTACGGTCTGGTGGCCAGTTCACAGCGCGACCGGCGGCGCGTCGTGCTGGTGCTGAACGGCATGACCTCGATGCGCCAGCGCGCCGAGGAAAGCGAGCGGCTGATGGACTGGGCCTTCCGCGAGTTCGAGGACGTCACCTTGTTCACCGCCGGCGACACGGTGGAGCAGGCGCCGGT
>CAYWOW010000394.1:0-2703 GCA_964459005.1 uncultured Acetobacteraceae bacterium | reverse complement strand
AATGCCGTGCGCCGCGTAGTCGCGCAGCTTGTTGCGCAGCGCCCGGATGGAGATGCCGAGGATGGTGGCGGCGTGGGTGCGGTTGCCCAGCGTGTGCGACAGCGTCTCCAGGATGAGGTCGCGCTCGACGTCGTTCATGCGCCGCCCGACCAGCCCGGCGATGCCCTCGCCGGCCGGCGTGGCTTCGCGTTCGCCGGCGCTGACGGGACGGCCCGGTGCCAGCTCGATGGCGTCGGCGTCGATCACGTCGCCGCCGGCCAGCAGCACCGCGCGGTGGATGGTGTTTTCCAGTTCGCGCACATTGCCGCGCCAGGCGTGGGTGGTCAGCAGGCGCATCGCCTCGGTGCTCAACAGGCGCAGCGGCAGCCCGTTCACCTCGGCGTAGCGGCGGGCGAAATGCTCGGCCAGCGGGGCGATGTCGCCGGGACGCTCGCGCAGCGCCGGGATGCGCAGCGACACCACGTTGAGACGGAAATACAGGTCTTCGCGGAAGCTGCCCCGGGTCACCTCGCCCGGCAGGTCGCGGTTGCAGGTGGCCAGGATGCGCACGTTCACGCGCACCGGCGCGCTGCCGCCGACCCGGTCGATTTCACGTTCCTGCAACGCACGCAGCAGCTTGGCTTGCAGGCGCAGCTCCATTTCGCTGATTTCGTCGAGCAGCAGCGTGCCGCCGTCGGCCGCCTCGAATTTTCCGATCCGCCGGGCCAGCGCACCGCTGAAGGCGCCCTTCTCGTGGCCGAACAGCTCGGATTCGAGCAGGTTCTCGGGAATCGCCGCGCAGTTCAGGGCGACGAAGGGGCCGGCGGCGCGGCGCGAACGGCGATGGATGTAGCGCGCCAGCACCTCCTTGCCGGTGCCGCTCTCGCCGGTGATGAGAACGGAAGCGTCCGCGCCCGCCACCTGCTCGGCACGGCGCACCGCGGCCAACATCGCCGGGTCGCGCGCCACCATCGCGTGGCTCTCGCCATCGGCGGCTTGCAGGATGGCGGCGATCAGGTCGGGATCGGGCGGCAGGGGCAGGAATTCGCGCGCACCGGCACGGATCGCCCGCACCGCCGCCTCGGCGTCCGGATTGACGCCGCAGGCCACCACGGGAATCGCCATCCGCTCGGCCGCCAGTGCGGTCACCAGGCCGCCGATGTCATGCGCCAGATCGCACAACACAAGATCGAAGCGGGCATCGGCGCGCAACCGTACCAGCCCCGACCCGACGTCGTCGGCCTGGTCCAGCCGCGCCCCGCGCGCCATCGCCATGCGTGCGGCCTGACCGAGTTCGCCGGCCAGCGATCCGATGATGAGAACGCGCATGTCGGCTTCCCCTCAAGCCGGCCGGTCGCCCTTGACGATTTCGGTCATCGTCACGCCGAGCCGGTTGTCGTCGACCATCACCACCTCGCCGCGCGCCACCAGGCGGTTGTTGACATAGATGTCGATGGCCTCGCCGAGCTTGCGGTCGAGCTCGACCACCGCGCCGCGGCCGAGCTTGAGCAACTGGCTCACCTGCATGGTCGCCTTGCCCAGCACCGCGCTGACGGTGACCGGAATGTCGTAGACCGCTTCAAGATCGCGGGCGGAATGCGGGCTGGTCTGCTCGGGCGTGGCCGCCCCGGCGTCGCCGAGCTCGGTGAGGTCCATACTGTCGGACATGGTTTTCTCCATTGGCCTCAGGCCGCCACGGCGCTGAGCGGCGGCGCCAGGTCGAGCGGCGCCAGCGCCTCGGTCACCTTGCGCCATAGCGTCGCGGCATCGCGGATCGCCGCGCCGTCCTGCCAGGCGATGCGCACGTCGCCGGGCGCCACCGCATCGGTCGGCGACAACGACACGCGCGCGCGCAACTCGGGATCGAGGCGGTCGAGTTCCTGTTCGACCACGCGTGCGACGTGCGGGCTGACACGGAGGATCACGCGCGGCTCGCGCGTCAATGCCGGCAGGACGGCACGGGTCAACGCGACCACTTCGCCGGCGCCGTGACGCGAGCACAGCGCCGGCAACATCGTCGCCAGCGTGCCGAGCAACAGCCGCGCCACCGCGTCGGCCGACTCCTCGGCCACGCGGGCCGCCTCGGCGCCGGCGCCATCGAGGCGGTCGGCGATGGTGGCGAGCATCTGCCGCGTCACCTCGGCACGATCGGCCGCGGCCTGCGCGAGGCCGTTGCGGTGACCCTCGGCATAGGCGTCGGCGCGTGCCGCGGCGACCTCGGCCGCGGTAAAAACCGGTAGCGGGGGCTCGGGATCGTCGAGCACGGTGACGCCGGGGCGGGCGTCGAAATCCTCGGCGAACAGGATGGCGGGGCGGCGCCTGCGACCGTCCGGCGCCCGGGTCGGGTCGGGTGTGTCCATGCTAGTACACCAGCTCCTCGTCCTTGTTCTCGGCGATCTCGATCTGCCCTTGCGCGGCCAGCTCCTTGGCCAGCGCCACGATGCCGGCCTGCGCCTCGTCGACGTCGCGCAGCTTCACCGGACCCAGCAGCTCGATCTCCTCGCGCAGCATCTTGCCGGCGCGCTCGGAAAGGTTGGCGAAGAACAGGTCGCGCAGCTTGTCCGAGGCGCCCTTCAGCGCCAGCGGCAGCTTGTCCTTCTCGACCGCGCGCAGCAGCGTCTGCATGGCCGGGCTGGCCAGACGCTGGAGGTCGTCGAAGGTGAACATCAGCGACTTGATCCGCTCCGCCGCCTCGCGGTTGCGTTCCTCCAGCGCCGCCAGGAA
>CAYWOW010000393.1:0-2709 GCA_964459005.1 uncultured Acetobacteraceae bacterium | reverse complement strand
ACGGCGGTGAGCCCGGCGGCCATGCCGCGCACGCTCGCCTGCTCCTCGACGTCGATCCACTCCTCCAGCGAATGGCCGCGCCCGCCGGTGCCGCCGGAGCCGATCTTCACCGCCGGAATGCCCAGGCTCATGGCGATGTTGGCGTCGGTGGAGGAGAACACGGGACGCGGCGCGAAGCCGTGCGCGGCGATCGCATCGGTGGCGTAGCGCACCAGCTCGCTGGCGGGGTCGGTGGCGCCGGCGGGGCGGTCGCCGATCATCGTGGCCTCGGCGGTCACCGGGCCCTCGCGCACCGAACGCGCGTGGTTCTCGGCCTGCACCGCATCCTCGACGATCTTCAGGAACCGCTTCTCCAGGCGGTCGAGCTGAAGCGGCGCCTTGGAGCGCAGGTCCACCTCCAGCCAGACCTCGTTGGGGATCGCGTTCACCGAGGTGCCGCCGCCCACCACGGTGGCGGCGAAGGTGGTTTTCGGGTCGGCCGGCACGGCGGTGCGCGACAGTTCCAGCACGGTCTGCGCCATCGCGACCATCGGGTTGACCAGGCCGAACGCGCCATAGCTGTGCCCGCCCGGGCCGCGGAAGGTCACGCGGTAGCGCTTCGAGCCGATGCCGCCGACCGCGAGCGCCTCCATCTCGGGGCTGTCCACGGTGATGAAGGCGCTGATCCGGTCCTTGTACTTCCCCTCCCCGAACAGGTGGCGCATGCCGCGCAGGTCGCCCAGGCCCTCCTCGCCGACGTCGCCGACGAACAGGATGTCGCTGCGGGTGCGGACGGACGCGGCATCGAGCGCGCGCACCCAGGCCAGCAGCACGGCCAGGCTGCGGCTGTCGTCGCCGACGCCGGGGGCGAACAGTTTGGTGCCCTCGCGGCGCACCTTCACGTCGGTGCCGGCGGGGAACACCGTGTCCAGGTGGGCGGCCACGATCACCAGCGGGCCGTTGCCGATGCCGCGGCGCAGCCCCATGACGTTGCCGGCCGCGTCCTGCTCCACTTCCGCCAGTCCATGCGCGCGCAGCATGTCCAGGAAGGCAGCGGCCCGCGCGGCCTCGCCGAACGGCGGCGCGGCGATCTCGGTGAGGGTGACGATGTCGCGCACCGTGCGGTCGTGCTCGTGGGCCAAGGTGGCAACCGCCGCCCGATAGGCGGCGCTGCCCATGACCGCGGCGACGGCCGCTTCCTTCGCCGGCGTGGCGCTGATGTCGTTCATTTGGCGTGCTCCTGGCCGAAAGAATCCCTTTGCGCGGGCCAGTCTAGGTTCCCGGAGCGGCGCTGTCTCATCATCATTGGTCCGGAGGGCTCAGTCGGTTGCAACCTCCCGATGCGCAATCGTCGGGGTTCGCACGGCCTTCACCGCGAGGCGAGGCCGTCTGCCGGCACCCGCCGCTCCAGCATGCGTCCCATGATCCGCCCCAGCAGCAGCGCGATCGCCGCGGTGAGCGCGGCCACCCCGGCCAGGAACAGCAGCGCGCCGCTGAACGACCCGGTGGACTGCCGGACCCAGCCGATGATGGCGGGGCCGAAGAACCCGCCGGCGCTGCCGACCGAATTGATCAGCGCGAGTCCCGCGGCGGCGGCGGTGCGGGTCAGCAGCGCCGTCGGGAAGATCCAGATGTTCGGCGTCGCGCCGCCGATCCCGGCCGCGCCGATCACCAGGCCGATCAGGCTGACCACCGGCGAGGTGGTGAAGGCCGCCATGGCAAAGCCCGCGGCGCTCAGCAGGAACGGGCCGGCGACGTGCCAGACGCGTTCCCCGGTGCGGTCGGCGTGCCGGCCGGAAACGATCATGGCGATCGCCATCGCCAGGGCCGGGATGGCGACGACAAAGCCGGTCTGCACCACGCCCAGCCCGAACGCGCTGACGATCTGCGGCATCCAGATCGCCGTCCCGGTGGTGCCGATGACGAGGCCCACCGCCATCAGGCACATCAGCAGCACGCGATAGTCCGTCATCGCCCGCCAGATCGAGAAGCGCTCGTCCGCCTCGCGCTCCTCGCGCTCCCGCCGCAGCGTGTCGGCCAGCCATTGCTTGCTGGCCGGATCGAGCCAGGCCGCCTGTTCGGGCCCATCGGGCAGCATCCGCAGGACGATGATGCCCATGATCACGGCCGGCATGCCTTCGATCAGGAACAGCCACTGCCAGCCATGCAGCCCGGCGACCTGGTTGAGATGGACCAGCAGCAGGCTGGAGACCGGCGCGCCGATGATCGAGGAGAACGGCACCGCGACGTTGAAGGTGGCGATCATGCGGGCGCGGTGGTCGCGCGGGAACCACAGCGTCAGGAAGAAGATCATGCCGGGGAAGAAGCCGGCCTCGGCCGCGCCCAGCAGCACCCGCACGATGTAGAAGCTGTTCTGATCCCAGACGAACGCGGTCGCCGCCGACAGGATGCCCCAGGTCAGCATGATCCGCGCGATCCAGCGGCGCGCGCCGAACCGCGCCAGCGCCAAATTGCTCGGAACCTCGCACAGGATGTAGCCGAGGAAGAAGATGCCGGCGCCGAACCCGAAGGCCTGCGGCGACAATTTCAGGTCGGCGTTCATCGTCAGCGCCGCGAAGCCGATATTCACCCGATCGAGAAAGGCGGCGAAGTAGCACACCATCAGGATGGGCAGCAGATGCTTCGCCACCCGGGCGATCACGTCGGATCGGTGTTCCATATGCTGTTTCTCCTGGGTTCGGTGCCGTCGTCGCCGGCACGACTGCTAGA
>CAYWOW010000392.1:0-2715 GCA_964459005.1 uncultured Acetobacteraceae bacterium | reverse complement strand
ACCTGCCGCCGGCGGGCGCTGCCGGTCGTATTTCGACCGCGGCCTGGGACGGCGCGTCGACAACGGCAATCACCTGCTGCTGTCCGGCAACCACGCCGCCATGACCTATCTGGACACGATCGACGCGCGGCGGACCATGGGGGGGCCGGGGCTGGCACGGTTTCCCTTCATCGACGTCGCCACCGGCGAGCGCTGGACCATCGAGCCCGATCCGGGCCGGGTGCCGTGGTGGATTTTTCGGCCCGCCCGCCGCGTGCCCGGCACGCACCTGCGCGACTACCTGTCGCTGCTCGCGCTCCGCAAGGCGGGCGCCGATACCACCGTGACCGAGGCGCTCGATCCGTCGGGTCCGCTATACAAGCGGCTGCTGGAGCCGCTGGCAGTGGCCGCGCTGAACACGCCGCCGGCGGAGGCGCTGGCGCGGCTGCTGCGCACCGTGGTGGACGGCACGCTGATGAAGGGCGGCCGTGCCTGCATCCCCTGCCTGCCGCGTGAGGGGCTGTCCGAGAGCTTCATCGACCCGGCGCTGGCATGGTTGGAGGCACGCGGCGGGCGCCTGCTGACGGGCTGCCGGGTGACGGCGCTGCGCGAGGAGAACCGGCGCGTGACCGCGCTGGAAACCACCGAAGGCGAGATGCCGGTCGGCGCCAGAGAGGCGGTGGTCATGGCCGCCCCGCCCTGGGTGGCCGAGGGATTGGTGCCCGGGCTGATCGCGCCCGACGAATTCCAGGCCATCGTCAACCTGCACTTCCAAACCGATGCCGACCCCGGCGAGACGGGCTTTCTCGGCGTGCTGGGCGGCACCGCGGAGTGGATCTTCGTCAAGGAGGGCATCGTCTCGGTCACCATCAGCGCCGCCAACCGGATCGTCGATCTGCCCGCCGAGGAACTCGCCGGGCGGGTCTGGCCGGACGTGCGCGCCGCCTTGCGGCTGGGGCAGGCCATGCCGGCGGTGCGGGTGGTGAAGGAGCGCCGCGCCACCTTCGCCGCCACGGCGGCACAGGAGCGGCGGCGCCCCGGCCCGCGCTGGCCGGCCGAGACGGGCGGGGCGCGGAACCTCGTGCTCGCCGGCGACTGGACCAGCACGGGCTTGCCGGCGACGATCGAAGGTGCCATCAGATCAGGCTACGCCGCCGCTGACGTCATTCTGGCCGGCGCCTGAGCGAATACGAGGTTTGCCGACCGTGCCGACAGATACCCTGCTCGCGCCTCACCCCGCGCAGCTCGCGGATGCGGTTGACCGCGCCCGCGACGCCTTGCTGCGCCGGCAGCATCCGAACGGGCACTGGGTGTTCGCGCTCGAGGCCGACGCCACCATCCCGTCCGAGTATGTGCTGCTGGAGCATTTCCTCGACCGTGTGGATGCCCCCCTGCAGGCGAAGATCGGCGTCTATCTGCGCTCGATCCAGGGCGAGCACGGCGGCTGGCCGCTGTTTCACGACGGCGCCTTCAACCTCTCGGCGAGCGTCAAGGCGTATTTTGCCCTCAAGCTGATCGGCGACGACCCCGCGGCCCCGCACATGGTGCGCGCCCGCGACGCCATTCTGGCCGCCGGCGGCGCCGAGCGGGCCAACGTGTTCACCCGCGCCCAACTGGCGCTCTACGGCGAGGTGCCATGGCACGCCGTGCCGTGCATGCCGGTCGAGCTGGTGCTGTTGCCGCGCTGGTTCCCGTTCCATCTGGACAAGGTGTCGTACTGGTCGCGCACGGTCATCGTGCCGCTGGTGGTGCTGATGGCGCTGCGCCCGCGCGCGCGCAACCGGGCCGACGTGCACATCCAGGAGCTGTTCCGCACCCCGCCGGATCAGGTGCGCGACTGGGTCCGCGGGCCGTACCGCTCGGCCTGGGGGCGGGTCTTCAAGCGTCTGGACGTGCTGGTGCGCGGCGCCGAGCGGTATTTCCCCGCCCGCGTGCGTCGCTACGCCGTCGCCTGGGCGGTGCGCTTCGTCACGGTTCGGCTGAACGGCAAGGATGGGCTGGGCGGCATCTACCCGGCGATGGCGAACACCGTGATGATGTTCGACGCGCTCGGCTACGCGCCCGACCATCCCTACGCCGTCAAGGCCTGGGCCGCCGTGCGCGCGCTGCTGGTGGAGGAGGACGACCGGGCCTACTGCCAGCCCTGCCTGTCGCCGGTGTGGGACACCGGCCTGGCCGGCCACGCGCTGGCCGAGGCGGAGGGCGGGGCCGCGCCGGCGGTGGTCGCCGCCAGTGCCTGGCTACAGAGCAAACAGGAACTGGAGGTCGTGGGGGACTGGGCGCGCTGCCGCCCGCATGCGGTGCCGGGCGGCTGGGCTTTCCAGTACGAGAACGCCTACTACCCCGATGTGGACGACACCGCGGTGGTCGGCATGCTGCTGCACCGGCACATCCGTGAAGGCGGCGATGCGGCGCTGTCCGAGGCGGTGCGGCGGGCGCGCGACTGGGTGGTCGGCATGCAGGGGCGCGACGGAGGCTGGGGCGCCTTTGACGCCGACAACGACCACCAGTTCCTCAATCACATCCCCTTCGCCGACCACGGCGCGCTGCTCGATCCCTCGACCGCCGACGTGACGGCGCGCTGCGTTTCCTTCCTCGCGCAGACCGGCATGGCAACGGATCATGCCGTTATCGTTCAGGCGCTGGCCTGGCTGCGATCCGAACAGGAAGCCGACGGGTCCTGGTTCGGCCGCTGGGGCACCAACTACATCTATGGCACGTGGAGCGTGCTGTGCG
>CAYWOW010000391.1:0-2724 GCA_964459005.1 uncultured Acetobacteraceae bacterium | reverse complement strand
GGCTGCTGACGGCGGCCCCGCTGACCACGCCGGAGGTGACCCGGAAGATTCTCCTGGCCATGCCCAGCATCGGCCGCATTCCGCAGCGGGTGCGCTGCGTAGCCGCGGTGATCGTGGAGGAAATGCGAGATACTCTGCTTCGGGGCGACTGGCCGGCCGCGCGGTGGCTGGCGGCGGCCCGGAGGAGCGAACCATGAGCGCCCAGACCCTGTCCGAGAAGATCCTGTCCCGCGCCGCGGGCCGGCGGGTGCGGGCGGGGGAGCTGGCCATCTGCACGCCCGACCTGGCCATGGGTACCGACGGTTCCATTCCCATGGCGCTGGACTACCTGGAAAGCATGCGCCCCGGCGGCGGGGCCCCAAGGTTTCCACGGCGCCTGGTGTTCGCGCTGGACCACTACGGAGCGGCCTCTGGACCCCAGGCCCAGGCCCTGCAGGCGAGGGCCCGGGACTACGCGGCCCGGCACGGAATCCGCTGCCACGACGAAGGCGAGGGCATCGGCCATCAGCTGATCCTGGAATCTGGGGAGGCCCGGCCGGGCCTGCTGATGGTCGGGGCGGATTCCCACAGCACGTCCTACGGCGCGGTGGGAGCTTTCGCCACCGGCATCGGCTCGTCCGACCTGGCCGGGGTGTTGCTGTGCGGCCAGATCTGGCTGAAGGTGCCGGAATCCCTGCGGGTGGTCCTGGATGGGCGGCTGCGCGGGAACGCCTCGGCCAAGGACGTCGCCCTGCTGCTGGCGCGCCGCTGCGGCGCCGACGGCGCAGCTTACCAGGCCCTGGAATTCACCGGGCCCGGCGTGGCCAGCCTGGACATGGACGACCGCATCGTGCTGGCCAACATGGCTGTGGAACTGGGCGCCAAGGCCGGCATCTTCCCGTTCGACGGGGTCGCGGAAGCCTGGCTGCGTCCCCGGACCACGGCCCCGCTCGGGCCGGTGGCCGCCGACCCGGGCGCCCGCTACGCGGGGACGATGGACCTGGACCTGGCCGCGGTGGTGCCGCAGATGGCGCTGCCGCATAGGGTGGACCAGGTGGTAGATGCGGACGCGGTCCCGTACCGGACGGTGGACCTGGTGTATCTCGGCACCTGTACCGGCGGACGGGTCAAGGACTACCGGGAAGCCCTGGAGGTCCTGCGGCGGGGCGGCATCGCCCCGGGTGTGCGCGTGGTGGTGACCCCGGCGTCGGCGGCCGTGCGCGCAGAACTGGAGCGCAACGGCATGCTGGCCGAGCTGGCCGCCCTGGGCGCCGAGATCCGGCCTCCCGGCTGTGGCGTCTGCTGCGGCACCTGCGGCGCCGTTCCGGCCGACGGCGCCACGGTGGTCTCCACCGCCAACCGCAACTTCAAGGGCCGGATGGGCAACGCGGCGGCGTCCATCTTCCTGGCCTCGCCGCGGGTCTGCGCCGCCGCGGCCGCGCGGGGCAGCATCGGCGGCAAACCTGGAGGCCAAGCATGAATATCCTGCCCATGTCAGGTCGGGCGCGCGTGCTCGGCGATGATGTGAACACTGACTACATCATCTCGTCCCGGCGCAAGAAGGAGACCATCGACCCGCGCGTCCTGCGCGCGTACCTGCTGGAGGACGTTGACCCGGACTTCGCCGGCAGCGTGCGTGCCGGCGACATCCTGGTAGCCGGTGCCAATTTCGGCTGCGGATCGGCCATGGAGGTGGCGGTCACCGTGGTGCTGGGCGCGGGCATCCGGGCCGTGGTGGCCAGGAGCTTCTCCCGTACCTATCTGCGCAACGCCATGAACAACGGCCTGCTGCCGGTCATCGCCGACACAGCGGCGGTGCGCGAAGGCGACGCGCTTTCGCTGGCCCTTGATGCCCACGGCCGGCTGTTACTGGACAACCATCGGGACGACCCGGTTGAATGCGCGCCCATCGCGCCGTTCATGGTGGAGGTGCTGGATATGGGCGGCCTGGTCCCCTATCTGCGCGAGCACGGCGGGTTCAGGGTGCGGTCATGAGCCACGCCCACGCGCTCGCCACGGTATGCGTGTTTGCCGGGTCCAAACACGGCACCAATCCTCGTCACTGACCTGCTTCCCGTTGGTCCCTCGATCATTGTAAGAGTCTTTGGGGTTGATAGCTGATCTCCAACGCAGGCGGTAGCGGCCGGGCGGCGGAGCTGATGAGGTTGCGCAGCCGACCGGCCGCGGGGTCCAGCCGCACCGCTTCCGGGGTAAGCCCGCCGTGGGCCGAGTGCGGTCTGACGTGGTTGTAGTCGAGCCGCCAACGCTCGATGACGGTGCGGGCCTCGGCCAGGGTGGCGAAGACCTCCTCATTCAGGCACTCATCGCGCAGACGGCCGTTGAAACTCTCCACGAAGCGGTTCTGCTGCGGCTTACCGGGCGCGATGTAGTGCCAGTCGACGCGGGTGCGGTTGGGCCACTCCAGCACGGCCCTGGAGGTCATCTCTGTCCCGTTGTCGCTAACGATGGCCAAGGGCTTGCCCCTCTGGACGATCAGGGCGTCCAAGTCGCGGGCCATGCGCTGGCCGCCGATGGAGGTGTCCACGACCAGCGCCAGGGCCTTGCGGGTGAAGTCGTCGACGATGGCGAGGATCCGCAAGCGCCGACCCCAAGCCAGCGTGTCGGCGACGAAGTCCAGGCTCCAGCGCTGGTTCGGCCGGTCAGGCAGCGCCATCGGCGCCCGCGTGCTGGTGGCACGCTTGCGGCCACGGCGGCGGCGGACCGCCAGGCCCTCCTCGCGATAGA
>CAYWOW010000390.1:0-2738 GCA_964459005.1 uncultured Acetobacteraceae bacterium | reverse complement strand
GCCACACGCACGGCCACATCTGTTTCTTCTTCCCCGGCGGCGGCGTGCTGCTGTGTGGCGACACGCTGTTCAGCCTGGGCTGCGGGCGCCTGCTGGAAGGCACGCCGGCGGAGATGTTCGCCTCGCTGCGCGGGCTCGCAGCCCTGCCGGCCGACACGCTGGTCTGTTGCGGCCACGAATACACCGAGAGCAACTCCCGCTTCGCGCTGCACGCCGACCCCGCCAACGCGGCCCTGATCGCCTACGCCGAACAGGTCCGCGCGATGCGGGCCGAGGGCCGGCCGAGCGTGCCGAGCCGGCTCGCCGACGAGCTTGCCGCCAACCCGTTCCTGCGCGCCCGCGACGTCGCGACCTTCGCCGACCTGCGCGCCCGCAAGGACAAATTCTGAGGTGACGCGATGAAACTGTTCTACTCCCCGAACAGCCCGTATGTGCGCAAGGTGATGGCCTGCGCCATTGCCCGCGGCATCGACCAGCGCATCGAGACGGTGCCCACCAACCCGCACGACTCGCCGGCCGGGTTGCTGGCCGCCAATCCGCTGTCGAAAGTGCCCTGCCTGATCGCCGACGACGGCACGGCGGTGTTCGACAGCCCGGTGATCTGCGAGTTCCTGGACAGTCTTGGCAGCGCCGCGCCGCTGTTCCCGCCGCCGGGTCCGGCCCGCTGGCAGGCGCTGACGCGGCAGGCCCTGGCGGACGGCATTCTGGACGCGGCGCTGATCCGCCGGGGCCTCATCGGGGAGGCACCGGACGCGGTGCGCCAGGCCGTCACCGCGCGACAAAAGGCGGCGATGGTTCGCGCGCTCGACGTGCTGGAGGGCGAACCGCCGCACCAGACGCTCGATATCGGCACGATCGCCGTGGCGTGCGCTTTGGGTTACCTCGACCTGCGGTTTGCCGGCGACGACTGGCGCGCGGGCCGGCCTGCTCTGGCGGCCTGGTTCGCGGCGATCGGCAAGCAGCCGGCGCTGGCCCGCACCGTGCCGCCCGGCGGCTGAGCGCCGCGTGAGCGATCTGCGCGACCCCGCGACGCCGGCCGGCGCCGTGGTTGCCGCGCTCGGCCTGGCGCCGCATCCCGAGGGCGGCCACTACCGCGAGACCTGGCGCGACCGGCCGGCGGATGGCGGGCGCGGGGCCGGCACGGCGATTCTGTTCCTGCTGGCCGAGGGCGAAGTCAGCCACTGGCACCGGGTGGACGCCGCGGAACTGTGGATCTGGCAGGCCGGCGCGCCGCTGCGGCTGGAGGTGAGCGAGGACGGGCGGGATGTGTCGGCGGTGACGCTCGGGCCGTTGCCGGGCGAAGGGCAGGAGTTGCACGGGCTGGTGCCGGCGGGCGCGTGGCAGGCCGCGAAGAGTTTTGGCACCTGGACGCTGGTGACCTGCACGGTGGCGCCGGCGTTTTCGTTCGAGGGGTTTGAACTCGCTCCGGTGCGATGGCGGCCGGGCTGAGAGGATCACACCGCGTTGCGATGGCGGATGGGCTGCGCTTATCCGCCTTACGGCGCCTCGGCACTCCGGGCTGTACCTGCAGTCAGCGCTGTCACTGCCCGGGGGGGGACACCGCGCCCCGAAGAAATCTTGACCAAGAGTCTATATCTATGGCGAACTGGCAGGGTCTTCCTTGAAAATCCATGACTCTGCCCAAAATCGTAATTTCTGAGACGTAGTCACCAGGAGTCAAGTTAATAATCAATATTTTCCGGTCGAAGTAGCCACGTTGTTGGTCGATGAACCCGTTGGCATATAGTCCATCAGTAGTGATAACTTTATCGAATATCGTATTTTCAAAGAAAGCTCCGCGATCAATTCTTTTAATTTCTAAATGAATAACCAATGGTATCCCAGGATGATGAACAGTTTCGTAACCGAGCAACCGCACCACTCGGTCAAGGTCATCATGGTCAACGTAACCAAGTCGTACGACAAATATGTATGAATATTTTTCTTTTATTTTATATTGAAATTTGAATGTTTCTTGATGATCAAATTGGCAAGGAAATACACTGGGGGTTGCCGGCATCTCCGCAAATGCACAAGCGATTGTCGATAAACAAATCGCCGTAATTGCCCCGAATAACCTGACCAACTTCTCGCGTTTCATTTTTATACCGTCCCGGAATCTCCAATTATACTCCTCCGCCAGCGAGCGTCGAGCGGGTAAGTGAAGCGCCACCGCCCCACGGCGCCCGGCCGGATCGGGCGCACGGAACCGGCCGGGCAACCCGGGTCAGTCGTGCTCGAACCCGTACACCTCCGGCAGGACAAAAATCGCGGCGAGCAACCCGCTGAGCGAGAAAAAGGAAACCAACAGCGTGGAACTGGCCTGGCCGATCGCCGTGAACACCGACGGGAACAGGAAAATCGCCAGGAACGCCGCCAGCTTGACGAACATGTAGGAAAAACCGCTCGCGGTGCCGCGGTATTCGGGCTTGGCGACCAGGGTCGGAATGGTCATGCAGTTCGACGACGACCAGCGGTGCCCCCACTCCATGATCGCCGCGGCGAAGGGCAGAACGACGATGTGGTGGGTGTAAAGCGCCCAGGCGCAGGCCAGCAGCGCCACCCACACCGTGCCGAACCCGGCGATGCCGACGCCGCGCTGCCCGATCCTCGGCGTCACCATCGGCGCCACCCAGGCGGAGACCGCGCTGATCGAGTAGAGACAAATCAGGATCAGGTCGCTGCCGATGATCGACGACACCCCCACCATCACGAACATCACCGGCAAATAGAACCCG
>CAYWOW010000389.1:0-2745 GCA_964459005.1 uncultured Acetobacteraceae bacterium | reverse complement strand
CAGGGCGACCTGCTCGCCGCGATGTTCGGCAGCCATGGCGACGCGCCGAAAGTGGTGCTGGCGCCGTCGACCATCGAGGAGTGCTTCTATTCCATCATCACCGCCCGCAAGATCGCGGCGACCTTCGGCATGGTGGTGGTCGTGCTGTCCGACGCCGCGCTCGCCACCTCGCAGCAGCCGATCCCGCGGCCGCAGTTCGACGAAGCCTGGCTCGCTCCGCCGGCGGAGCAGAACCCGGTCGCCGCGGGCGCGCGCCCGTATGACTGGGACAGCGTGACGGGCCTGTCGCACCGCATCATCCCCGGCCAGCCCGGCGGCATGTACACGATCACCGGACTGGCGCACGACCGCGCCAGCCACGTCGCCTACGATCCCGCCAGCAATCAGGACAGCATCCACGCGCGCAGCCTGAAGCTCGCCACACTGGGCAAGACCCTGCGCCCGCCCGTGGTGCACGGCGATGCCGAGGGCGACCTGCTGATCGTGGGCTGGGGCAGCACGCGCGGCGCCATCGAGGAAGCCGTCGATGGGCTGCGCGCCGAGGGCCACCGCGTCGCCTCGCTGCATCTTTTCTTCCTCCAGCCCATGCAGCCCGGCCTGAAGCCGATCATGCAGCGCTTCCGCCAGGTGATGACGGTGGAGGGGAACTGGAGCGACCGGCCGGACGATCCGATGATCGACGCCGACACGCGCCGTTATTCGGCGCTCGCCATGCTGCTGCGCGCCCGCACGCTGATCGACGTGGACTGCTGGAGCGAGGTGAAGGGCCAGCCCATCAAGCCCGGCGCCATCCGTCAGGCCGCGCTGGACAAGCTCGGCGCCGCGCCGGGAGAACCGCGATGAGCGATGCCACCGAATGCCTGCTGCGCCTGCACGACGAGCACCACGCGCTGGAAGACTACGTGAGCGGGGTGCCGCGCTGGTGCTCGGGCTGCGGCGACAACGCCATTCTCGCCGCCGTGCAGCGGCTGTGCCGCGACGAGGATCTGCGACCCGAGAAGACGGTGTTCATCTCCGGCATCGGCTGTTCCAGCCGCTTCCCGCATTACATGAAGACCTATGGGCTGCACGGCATCCATGGCCGCGCCCTGCCGATCGCCGAGGGCATCCGGCTGGCGCGGCCGGACCTCGCGGTGTTCGTCAACACCGGCGACGGCGATTGCTGCAGCATCGGCGCGGCGCACTGGATCCACGCCATCCGCTACAACATGAACCTCACGGTCATGATGCACGACAACGAGATTTATGGTCTCACCAAGAAGCAGGCTTCTCCGACCTCGCCGCTCGGCACGCGCAGCAACACCACCCCGCGCGGCTCCTACCTGGAAGCGCTGCAGCCATTGCAGGTGACGCTCGGCGTGCAGAACGTCTCGTTCGTGGCGCAGGCCGTCGATTGGATTCCCGAGGTGCTCTACGACATCCTGCGCGCGGCCTATCGGCACCACGGATTTTCCTTCGTGCGCATCCTGCAGCGCTGCCCGGAATGGCTGCCGAAGCTGTTCGAGCCGTTCATCCACGACCCGCAGAAGGTGTGCCTGCTGCACCACGAGCGCGGCCTTGCCATCAGCCCGGCGCTGTCGAAGATCTATCGCAACCAGAGGGAACACGATCCCCGCGACATCGGCGCGGCGCGCGCGGTGGCGGCGATCCAGGACCCGATCCCGGTCGGCATCCTGTACCACGACCCCGAAATACCCTGTTACGAGGATCTCCGCCGCTCCGGCCAGATGCATACGCCGGATCGCGTCCGCGCCGGGCTGGCGGCCGAATTCGACAAGTTCACCATCTGGCCGCAAGGCGCGTCCACCGCCGCGGCGGACGCCAACTGAACCTGCGCGGGCAAAGTAGAAAAAGATGCACGTCGCATTCCATGACCAACTCGCCTTCCACCTCACGGGCCGCCTCTCGGCCGGTGCGCTGGAGCCGATCGACGGGCGCGGCTTGCTGCCGGCGCTGTTCGCGCCGTATTGCGACCTCGCCGCGCTGCGCCATGATTTTCCCCTCGTGCTGACGCCGGGCACGCCGGCGCAGAGCCTGTCCGGCCTGTTCGACGCGGCTCTCGCCGATGCCGGCGACGGCGAGGCGGCCGAGCGCCTGCGCGGCCACGCCGGGCGCATGGAACGGGCGCTGCGCCGGCTCGCCGCGGAAGGCGTGACGGATGGTCTGGCGGATGCCTGGGAGATCGCCTCGGCGGAGCTGACCGATGCCGACGCGGAGGTGCGCGAGAGCCTCGACGGGCTGCGCCCCGCCCTGCCGCGCGACGGCACGCTGGCCGCCTGCGACCGCGCGGTGGCCGGGCGCGTGCTGAGGCACGAATGGAGCGAAGGCCAGAGCGCGCGGCTGGCGCGCCTGTCTGCGATGATCGGCCGCCTGGCGGCCGGGCTGGAAGATATCCTGCGGGCCGACTTCGCCGCCTCGCCGGAGGGGCGCCGGCCGGAACGGCTGCGCGCGGCGATGGGATCGGCGCTGGCAGCCAACTTCGACTTCGACGCGATGGCGCGCCTGCTCGACCGCACCGTCCCGGCCCCCGGGTTGGACGACGAGCGGCGCCGGCGCATCACCTGGCTGCTGACGGTGCTGCGCAGCCAGCGCTACGCGCCGCTGCCGGGCAGCGGCGCCATCCCCTACGGTTTCGCCTTCGCGACCGCCGGGGAGGCGCTGGAGGCCTGGCGCGAGCGCCTGCCCGCCGCCGCCGAACTGGCCCGCGCGATCGCCATGGCGCGGCTGGAAGTGGCCGGGGAATAC
>CAYWOW010000388.1:0-2746 GCA_964459005.1 uncultured Acetobacteraceae bacterium | reverse complement strand
GCCGCCCAGTCGATCGGCGAGCCGGGCACGCAGCTCACCATGCGCACCTTCCACATCGGCGGGGCGGCGCAACGTGGCGCCGAGCAGTCGAGCGTGGAGGCCAGCCACGATGGCGTGGTGGCGGTGAAGAACCGCAGCGTGGTCATGAACAGCCAGGGCATGCCGGTGGTCATGAGCCGCAACTGCGAGATGGTGCTGACCGACGACAAGGGCCGCGAGCGCGCCCGCTTCCGCATACCGTACGGAGCGCGGCTGCTGGCCGACGAGGGTGGGCAGGTCGCGCGCGGTCAGAAGCTGGCCGAATGGGACCCGTTCACCCTGCCGATCATCACCGAGCGGGCGGGCAAGGTGGAGTACCTCGATCTGATCGAGGGCGTCACCCTGGTCGAGCGCATGGACGAAGTGACCGGGCTCACGTCAAAGGTGGTGGTGGACTACAAGCAAAACACCCGCGGCGTCGACCTGCGTCCCCGGTTGCAGTTGAAGGACGAAACCGGTGGCGTGGTGCACCTGCCCAACGGTGCCGACGCGCGCTACTTCCTCAGCCCCGACTCGATCCTGTCGGTGGAGAACGGCGCCGAGGTGGCCGCGGGCGACGTGCTGGCGCGCATCCCGCGCGAGGGCAGCAAGACCCGCGACATCACCGGCGGTCTTCCGCGGGTGGCCGAGTTGTTCGAGGCGCGGCGTCCCAAGGACCACGCCGTCATCGCCGAGATCGACGGGCGGGTGGAATTCGGCAAGGACTACAAGGCGAAGCGCCGCGTCATCGTGAAGAACGACGAGACCGGCGAGGAAACCGAGTACCTGATTCCGAAGGGCAAGCACGTCTCGGTGCAAGAAGGCGACTTCGTGCGTCGCGGCGACCCGCTGGTCGACGGTCCGCGCGTGCCGCACGATATCCTCAAGGTGCTTGGGGTCGAGGCCCTGTCGGACTACCTGGTGAATGAAATCCAGGACGTCTACCGGTTGCAGGGCGTGAAGATCAACGACAAGCACATCGAGGTGATCGTTCGCCAAATGCTGCAAAAGGTGGAAATCCTCGATCCGGGCGACACCACCTTCCTGGCCGGCGAGCAGGTGGACCGCGTCGATTTCGATCGGGAGAACGCCAAGCTGG
Organism: uncultured Acetobacteraceae bacterium; assembly: GCA_964459005.1. Classification (GTDB taxonomy): domain Bacteria; phylum Pseudomonadota; class Alphaproteobacteria; order Acetobacterales; family Acetobacteraceae; genus Rhodovastum. The sequence goes on along the minus strand of CAYWOW010000388.1, from coordinate 1,629 downwards.
GCAAGGACGACCGGCCGTCGCACGCTATGCCGGTTCTGCAGGGCATCACCAAAGCTAGCCTACAGACGCATAGCTTCATCAGTGCGGCGTCGTTCCAGGAGACCACACGTGTGCTGACTGAGGCGGCGACCGCCGGCAAGGTCGACAATCTGATGGGTCTGAAGGAGAACGTGATCGTCGGGCGGCTGATCCCGGCGGGCACCGGCAGCGTGATGAACAGGCTGCGTGGTATCGCCGCCGGCCGTGATCAGCGGACGCTGCGCCAGCAGGAAACCCCGGCCATCCCGGGGCGCGGTCTGGCGGCGGAGTAGGCAAGGCGGGGGGCGGCGCCCCCCGCTTTTCTTTCCATGCAGCCACGCCCCGCACGGGCCGCATGGGTTTTCCCGGTCATGTGGTTTCAGGTGCTTGACTCGGCGGGGCGCGGCCCCTAGGTTCCGCGCCCTCGGCCGATCCCCAAGGGGTTCTCGGTCGGTCGTTGTTTGCAGGCACGAGCGTGCGGCGCCGCGCCCCGGAATCCCCGGGGGGCCCAGGCCGCGGGCAGCGTCGAACCCGCAGGGCAAGCGCAGCCCATTGCGGGTGTTGTGTGTGGACGACGTCCGGCCACGATCAGGGGCGGGGCATTGGATTGGGTGTGAAAGAGGGTCTATGCCGACCATCAACCAGCTGATTGCGAACGGGCGCGAGCCTGCCGCGAAGCGCAACAAGGTTCCCGCGTTGCAGGGCTGCCCGCAGAAGCGCGGCGTCTGCACCCGTGTCTACACGACCACGCCGAAGAAGCCGAACTCGGCGCTTCGCAAGGTCGCGAAGGTGCGCCTGACCAACGGCTACGAGGTGGTCAGCTACATCCCGGGCGAGGGCCACAACCTGCAGGAGCACAGTGTGGTGCTGATCCGGGGCGGTCGCGTGAAGGACCTGCCCGGCGTGCGCTACCACATCCTGCGTGGCGTGCTGGACACCCAGGGCATCGCCAAGCGCCGCCAGCGCCGTTCGCTGTACGGCGCGAAGCGGCCGAAGTGAGGAGCGCGACATGAGCCGCCGCCGCCGCGCCACCAAGCGCGAAATCCTGCCGGACGCCAAGTTCGGCGACGTCGTGATCAGCCGTTTCATGAACGCGCTGATGTACGACGGCAAGAAGTCGGGCGCCGAATCCATCGTCTATGGGGCGTTGGACGTGTTGAAGCGTCGGGGTGGCCAGCAGGCCGATCCGGTACGCATGTTCCACGAGGCGCTTGACAACGTGAAGCCTGCGGTCGAGGTGCGGTCCCGTCGCGTCGGCGGTGCCACCTACCAGGTGCCGGTCGAGGTCCGAGCCGAGCGGCGCCAGGCGCTGGCGATACGCTGGATCATCGACGCCGCCCGCAAGCGCGGCGAGCACACGATGGAAGACCGGTTGTCGAACGAGCTGCTTGACGCGGTGAACAACCGCGGCTCGGCGGTCAAGAAGCGCGAGGACACCCACCGGATGGCGGAGGCCAACAAAGCCTTCAGCCACTATCGTTGGTAACAGAGACCCACAACCCCGGATCCCACATCCTCGGATCTCAGAGCGGGCACGGAGAAGACGATGGCCAAGGCGAAATATCAGCGGACGAAGCCGCACTGCAACATCGGCACGATCGGCCATGTGGA
>CAYWOW010000387.1:0-2748 GCA_964459005.1 uncultured Acetobacteraceae bacterium | reverse complement strand
TGCCGAAGGCGCCGAACAACTACAACCCGTTCCGCTTCGCCGACGCGGCGAAGGGGCGGCGCGACTGGGTGCTGGACCGCATGGCCGAGGATCACGCCATCACCGCCGAGCAGGTGGCAGCGGCCAAGGCGCAGCCGGTGGTGCCGGCGCAGTTCCGCCGGCCCGACATGGTGACCGGCGCCGACTATTTCGCCGAGGAGGTGCGCCGCCATCTGGTCGACCAGTTCGGCGCCGACGAGACCACGCAGGGCGGACTGGTGGTGCGCACCTCGCTCGACCCGGCCTTGCAGGCCGCCGCCGACAGCGCGTTGCGCGACGGGTTGATGCGCTACGACCGGCGCCGCGGCGGCTGGCGCGGGCCGGTGACGCGGCTGGCCGCGGGGCCGTCGCTGCGCACGAACTGGGCGAGCCAGCTCGGCCAGGTGGCGCGACCTCCTGGCATGCTGGCGGACTGGCGGCTGGCGGTGGTGCTGGAGGCGACCGACAGCGAGGCGAAGCTCGGGGTGCTCGAGCCGGGCGCCGCGGCAAGCCCGCGGATCGTGCCGATGGCGCTGGCCGATCTGGCCTGGGCGCGGCCGGTGCAGGTGCCGCCCGGCGCCTCGGCGCCGCCGCCGGGGACCACGCTCGGCCCGGCGCCGCGGCGCATCGGCGACGTGGTGAAGCCGGGCGACGTGGTGATGGCGGAACTGGCGCCGGGTGCCCCGGCGCAGGGCCGCGCGCCGGCGCGGCCGGAGCGGCTGCTGCTGCGGCAGATCCCGCTGGTGCAGGGCGCGCTGGTGTCGCTGGACCCGCGCACCGGCCGGGTGCTGGCGATGGCGGGCGGTTGGAGTTTCGAGCTCTCGCAATTCAACCGCGCGACCCAGGCCGCCCGGCAGCCCGGGTCGAGCTTCAAGCCGTTGGTCTATCTGACGGCGCTGGAGAGCGGCGTATCGCCGTCGCAACGCTTCCTGGACGCGCCGTTCGTGCTGGACCAGGGGGCGGCGGGGAAGTGGCGGCCGAATAATTTCGAGATGGATTTTCAAGGGCCGGTGCCGCTGCGCGTCGCGCTGGAGCAGTCACTGAACCTGGTGACCGTGCGAGTGGCCGCCCAGGTGGGCATGGAGGCGGTGGCGCAGACCGCCATCGCCTTCCATGAGGTCGATGACATGCCCCGCGTGCTGCCGGCAGCCCTGGGGGCGGTGGAAACCACGGTGCTGCGCCACGCCGGCGCCTACGCGGGGCTGGCCGCCGGCGGGCGGGAGGTGGTGCCGACGCTGATCGACAGCGTGCAGGATGCCGACGGGAACGTGCTCTGGCGCGCGCCCGGTCCGGATTGTGAGGGCTGCGACGACCCGCAGCACCCGCCGGTGCTGACCGATGACCGCAAGCAGTTGGCCGACCCGGCCAGCACGTTCCAGCTGGTGACCATGATGCAGGGGGTGATGACGCGCGGCACCGGGGCGGGGGCCGGGCAGGGGTTGGGGCGGGTGACCGCCGGCAAGACCGGCACCAGCCAGGACTTCCAGGACTCCTGGTTCGCCGGCTTCACGCCTGACCTGGTGACGGTGGTGTGGTTCGGCTACGACACGCCGACCACGCTCGGCAACAACGAGACCGGCGCGGCCAACGCCGGGCCGATCTGGCACGACTTCATGGCGGTGGCGCTGAAGACGCGGCCGAAGCTGATCTTCGCGCAGCCGCCGGGGGTGACCCTGGCGAGCTGGGATTCGGGTTCGGGCATGGTGACCGACGCGTTCAAGCCCGACCAGGTGCCGGGAGCCTCCGCGCCGATCGGCGCCGGGCCGGTGATGGCCGCCTCGCCGGATGCGCCAGGGACCGCCGCGCCGCCGCCGTCACCGCAAGCCGCTGGGGTCGACAGCGGCCTGGGCGGGCTGTATTGACGCTGCCCCTTGCCGCGGAGCCCGTAGCACAATGGCCGCCGAAGCCGACGCCCTCAACGAGCAGATCAAGCAGTCGGTGGCGCTGCTGAGGAGGCATCTTTGACTGGGATGTCGCCAGCGCCCGCCTCGACGAACTGAACAACCGCGCCGAAGACCCCGACCTCTGGAAGGACGCCGCCGCCGCGCAAAGCGTGATGCGCGAGCGCAACCGCTTGGCCGGGCTGATCGAGGACGTGCTCAGGCTGGAGCGCGAACTCGGCGATGCCATGGAACTGATCGCGATGGCCGAGGCCGAGGGCGATGCCGCCATGGTGGCCGACGGCGTGGTTGGTTTGCGCGCGATGGCCGCCGAGGCGAAGCGGCGGGAAATCGAAAGCCTGCTGTCCGGCGAGGCCGACGGCAACGACGCCTATATCGAGATCAACGCCGGCGCCGGCGGCACCGAGGCGCAGGACTGGGCCGAGATGCTGGCGCGCATGTACATCCGTTGGGCGGAACAGCGCGGCTACAAGGTCCAGAAGCTGGACGAGAACGAGGGCGAGCAGGCCGGCGTCAAGTCGGTGACGCTGCAGGTCAGCGGACCCACCGCCTATGGCTGGCTGAAGACCGAGGCGGGGGTGCACCGGCTGGTGCGGATCAGCCCGTTCGACGCGGCGGCGCGGCGGCAGACCAGCTTCGCCAGCGTCTGGGTCTATCCGGTGGTCGATGACAGCATCAACATCGAGATCAACGAGGCCGACCTGAAGGTGGACACCTACCGCTCCTCGGGCGCCGGCGGGCAGCACGTCAACAAGACGGAAAGCGCCATCCGCATCACCCACGTGCCGAGCGGCATCGTGGTGGCCTGCCAGGAGGACCGCAGCCAGCA
>CAYWOW010000386.1:0-2752 GCA_964459005.1 uncultured Acetobacteraceae bacterium | reverse complement strand
GCCAGCCCGCAGCGGCGCGAGGAACGGCGCATCGGCGCCGAACGGATCGGCTGGAGCGCCCGCCACGCGCCCGGCGCGGAGACGGGAACCGTCAGGACCGGCCTGGGCATGGCGCAGTCGCTGTGGGGCGCCAACGTGCAGGTCAATTCGTCCTGCGAAGTGCGCGTCCTGCGCGACGGGTCGGTCGAGGTGCGCTCGAGCGTGCAGGATATCGGCACCGGCACAGGCACGATCATCCAGCAGGTCGTCGCCGAGGAATTCGGCCTGCGCCCCGAAAATATCGTCATGCGCATCGGCGATACCGATTTTCCGGCGGGGTCGCCGTCCAGCGGCAGCCGCACCGCCGCCTCGATGACGCCGCCCGCGCGCAACGCCGCGTATCAGGTTTGCCGCCAACTGTTGGCGCTCGCGGCCCCGGCGCTGGGGACGACGATCGATGATTTGCAGGCCCGCGACGGGCACATCGTCTCGCGCCGCGATGCTTCCCACGCGATGACGTTCCACGAAGCGGCTGCGAGGATGCCCACCGAGCAAATCGCCGTGGTGGCGTCGCGGGGCGAGGACTACGCCGGCTTCAAGGGCCGACGGGGCGACATGGGGTTCGCGCTCAACGACCTCGGCGGCGTGCAGTTCGCCGCGGTCAGCGTGGATACCGAGACCGGGCTGGTGCGGGTCGAGAGGGTGGTCGCGGTGCACGATTGCGGCCGGCCGATCAACCCGGCGCAACTCGAAAGCCAGGTCCAGGGCGGGATTTTGCAAGGACTGGGATACGCGCTGTTCGAGGAGCGCGTCTTCGACCGGCAGACCGGCCTGATCGTCAACGGCGATCTGGAACACTACAAACTGCCAGGAGCGTTCGAGACGCCGGAAATCGAGGTGCAGCTGATCGAGAATTATCAGGGTTTCAGCGCAACCGACGCCTACGGCATCGCCGAGCCGTCGAACATCGCGACGGCGCCGGCGATCGCCAACGCCATCCACAACGCGCTCGGCGTGCGGCTGCGGGCCTTGCCGATGAACCGGGCCGCCGTGCTGACGGCGCTGGCGGGGAAAAGCTGATGGTGATGAACCGCTTCGAGTGGGTCCGCGCCGGCACGACCGGCGAGGCCGCCGCGGCCGCGTCGTCGATCGTCGCCGAGGCCATGCTCGCGATACCGGGCAGCGCGCCCGGCGAGGCCCAGGTGTTGAAGGCGGGCGGCATCGATCTGCTCGACCTGATGAAGGAAGGGCTGCTGACGCCGCGCCGGCTGGTCGACCTGCGCGCCATCGCGGGGCTCGATGCGATCACGCAGGAAAGCGACGGCGGCATCCGCATCGGGGCGATGGCGACGCTCGAACAGGTCGCCGCGCATCCGCTCATCGTGCAGCACGCGACCGCGCTGGCGGAGGCGGCCGGCGGTTCGGCGAGCCCGCAGATCCGCCACGTCGCGACCCTGGGCGGCAACCTGCTGCAACGCCCGCGCTGCTGGTATTTCCGCTCGATCGCGCACCGCTGCCTGCGCAAGGGCGGCGGCAAATGCTTCGCGGTGCACGGCGAGAATCAGTACCACGCCATCTTCGCCAACGAGGTCTGCGCGGTCGTGCATCCCTCGACGGCGGCGACCGCGCTGGTGGCGCTGGGGGCGCGGATCGAGATCGTTGGCGCCGGGGGCGACGTTCGCAGGCCGTTGCTGGACGAATTCTTCGTCGCGCCCGAGACCGACGTGCAGCGGGAGAACGACCTCAAGGAGGGCGAGGTCGTCACCGCCGTGCTGCTGGGGGCGCCGGCGGCGGGCAGCACGTCGGCACATGGGCGCGAGTCCGACAAGCAGGCCTTCGACTGGCCGATCGCCGATGTCGCGGTGGTGCTGGAACGCGATGCGGATGGACGGTGTAGCCGTGCTTCGGTGGTGCTGGGCGCCGCCGCGCCGGTGCCGCGGCGGGCGCGCGCGGCCGAGGAGATGCTGGCGGGCGAGATGATCGACGAGAAACTCGCCCGCGAGGCCGGCCAGGCCGCGCTGGAAGCGTCCACGCCGCTGGCCAAAAATCATTACAAGCAGCCGATCTTTGCCGCGCTGGTGGGGCGCGTGCTGCTGCGCGCGGCCGGTCGGGGATGAAGGAAAAGCGATCATGATGTCTCGACGTGTTGTCGGTCTGGGGATTCTGGCGAGCGCGGGGCTGGGCGTCGCCGAGGCGGCGGAGGTGAAGACGCTCGATCTGCCGCCACCCTGGAAGACCGGCGGCACGCCGCTGGCGGACGCGCTGTGGGCGAGACACTCGACGCGGGAATTCGCCGACCGGGTGGTGCCGATTGAGGTTTTGTCGAACCTGTTGTGGTCAGCCAACGGCATCAACCGGCCCGCCAGCTCGGACCGCACGACGCCGTCGTGGCGGCACGCCATCGAGACCACGATCTACGTGGCCGCGGCGGATGGCGTGTGGCTCTATGACCCGAGGCGGCACCGGTTGACGCAGGTCGTCGCCGAGGATGTGCGGGCGCAGACCGGCGTGCAGGATTTCGTCGCCAGCGCGCCGCTGTGCCTGGTTTACGTCGCGGACGGCGACCGGCTGGAGGGCGCGGCGGGCGACGACAAGCGGTTCTGGGCTTTCACCGACACGGGATTCATCGGGCAGAACGTGTATCTGTTCTGCGCGTCGGAGGGGCTGGCGGTGGTGTTCCGCGCGTCGCTCGACCGGGCGAAGCTGGCGCAAACGTTGAAGCTGCCGGCGACGAAGTTCATCACCTGCGTGCAGACCGTGGGGTATCCGAAGG
>CAYWOW010000385.1:0-2757 GCA_964459005.1 uncultured Acetobacteraceae bacterium | reverse complement strand
ACCGTCTTCTCCACCATCAGCGTCTTGGTATTCACGATCTGCAGATCGACGCCGACATTCTCGGTGTATACTTCGGCGCCCCCACCGAGCTGATTGACATAGACCTGAAGACCACCCGACTGGACGTTGTAGTTCAGTTCGGTGATGCCGCCGGTGATGTAGTAATCGGACTGGGTGATGCTGCCGCCATAGTATGGCAGCCACGGCACTTTCTTCACTGCCTTGCCATCGCCCAGATCATGCTGCTGCCCGTCGCCCAGCTCGCGCTGGTTCATGAAGCTTAGCTCCATCTGCGCGACGTTGGTATCGTAACGGTCGGCGATCCGCACCGCGCCGCCGAGCTTGCCGAGGGCCGAATACACCATCAGGGATCCGCCCTGCGTGATCGCGTTGCCCTCGTTGATGTTATACTTGCCCGTGTAGTCCTTCACATCGCCCACGGCGATCGTGATCTTCGGCTGGCCCGACGCATAGATCTCCTTGGCCAGGTACGCCAAGGCAGGCTCCAGCGGCGTGCGGTTCGTGCGCACCGGCGGCCCGAGAACGGTCACGGCTTCGCCCGGACCCACTTTCTCCAGGCGCGTTTGCGCGCAACCCGTCACACCGAGCACCATCGCGGTCAGCGCCAGGGCGGGGAGCAGCATGCGCTTAAGCGGCATGCCCCCTTCCGATCGAATGATTATTGCCGGCATTGAAGTCTCCTGGCGTGCCACGGCTATTTCATTCCACTGCAGGCGGTGCTGTTGGAAACACCCGCGGTCACGGTGCCACTATTGCCCTGGCTGTTGTTCAGCGCTTGGTTCGACGGTCCTCCGGAAGTGACGGTGGTATTGCCCGTGAGAGTCGAGCCAACAGTACCGGTGTTGCTCTGGGTACTGGCCAGGTTGAGGGGCGTACCGGTATAGCCGCTGGTGCTTACCGTCGAGCCGTTGGCGTTGCCTTGAGCCGATGAGCTGGCGCCGGTGGTTGACGGCGAATTGGCGGTCTGGCCATTCAGGGCGTAGTTGCCATATGTCGTTGCGCCAACAGTACAATTGGTGTTGTAGTTGGTCTGGGTGCCAATGTTGGTGGTGTAGTTCGCCGGATTGTACATCCCGGCCTTTTTCTGCTGGATCATCTGCTGCACGACAGCCAGATTGGCCTGGTCTTGGGGTGTCTCGAAGGTCCATGGGGAGTCGGTTCCGTAGCCGTTGGCAAAGGCGGGCGCGGTGAACAGCACCAGCACGCCGCCCGCCACCGCAAGACTCATCAAACGCATAGCGTGACCCTCCCCGAAAACTCGATTACCTGCTTGGTTCGATTGCCTGATTGGCGGCGACGGACGATCCCCGGCCCTGCCGGGAGAGATCGGAATCACGCCACGTCGCGGACGCGCCAATCGGCGGCCCAACAACATCGCGCGGACAGGGTGCGGAATTCTCGTGCCGCAGCCCGGTTACGGTGCGGACACTGAAACGACCAGCGCTGTTCGCCGAACCCGGACGATCAAACGCCAGCACAGACCGTCCGGAAGATCGCTGCACGCCTCCCGCAACGGCACAGTTGACGGCATCCCGGCTGACCCGCCGATCCCGACCATGCCCGACAACAGTAGCGCCCACAAACACCCCCAGGTGCTTGCGAGGCGCGCACGCCCCCCGCATTGGACCGTCCAGTTCACACCCCCACCCGCGTCACGTTTGAACGCGGTCTTAAGCTTCTTCTCGAATATGACCGGGCAGTGCACCCGGGGCAGCGTATTCCGCTCTTTTCCTGGCCCCCAGGCCGGCACAGACGCTATCCAACCAACCGCAAGGCGCTCGGCTGGACGCCCCCGCCATCCCCGGCAAATCCTAGCGCGTACCCTCCATCCATCTAAACGACGGTAATTTGTCGTTATTGCTTCGGTAGCACGGAACAGATGCGGGTTCAACCCCTTGCCGGCAGGGGCGGTGTCAAGAATGATCCGGGGAACCCTTCTGTCAGCGCTGTGTCACAAAACGACAGCGCCCGCCGCCTACCCGGGAAGCTTCCGGGGATGCCGTCGCGCCAGCGGGAGAGGATTCCGGTTGCAAGTGCTATGAACGTCATTTTGGCGACAGCGGGAACAATTGGGACAATAGCCACGATCCTCCACGCCATCGTTTTCTTGTAGTTGCCCATCGAACCGAGAGACGCGTCGCGGCTGGCGCGACCGCAATACTGCCAACGCTCTGACCAGGGCGACTCCGTGGATCATGCGGGACTGGCGCTGACGTCAGGCGCACCATGTCCCGACGGCCCGATCGCGTGCAAGGTCCTGGGACAGCCCTCGGGGCTGGACGGCACCCGCCGGGTTGCATGGGCGAAGATCGTCGGAAACCGCCCGGTCCGGGCGGGCTAGGGCCTTCCAGATGAACGAAAAGTTGACGATTTGTTGATCCCTTTCGGGGGGCGTTCCGGATGGGCATCCGCGCGGCCAATCCGGCCAGCCGCCGGGCGGCCGGGGCGCGACCGGCGTGCCGCCCCCCTGCCGCCGCCGTTCGTTTCAGAAAGCGGCGCGATAGATCGCCAGGATCTCGTCGCGGCTGATCTCGCGCGGGTTGTTGTCGAGCAGCCGCCGGATGGCGTGCGCCTCGTCGGCCATCCCGCCGAGATCGCTTTCCAGCACGCCCAGCCGCGACATCCGCATCTCGATGCCCAGCCCCTGGCAGTAGCCATGGGCCGCCTCGAAGACGGCGCGCTGCTCGGCCGGCGCCGCCAGGCCGAGGGCGGCCAGGATCGTCGCGGTCTGTTGCG
>CAYWOW010000384.1:0-2769 GCA_964459005.1 uncultured Acetobacteraceae bacterium | reverse complement strand
AACGCCGGCGGCACCGAGGTGCTGGTCGACGGCCAGCTCACCGCCGGACTGGGCAATGACGGGGCCGTGCGGCACGATCTGCCGCTCGACCCCGACGCCATCCACGACGGCAGCCTCACCCCGCCGGTGGTGGCCTCCCGGAGCGCGCCGCCCAAGCGCTAAATCGATCAGCCGCCGGTAACGCTCATGTGGCGCGCCACCGCGGCAGCCGGCTGGCGGCGGTCGATGACGAAGTCGTGGCCCTTCGGCTTGCGCGCGATGGCCGCCAGGACCGCCGCCTCGAGCGCCGCGTCGTCGGCGCCGGCGCGCAGCGGGGCGCGGAAATCGGCGGCGTCGTCCTGCCCCAGGCACATATACAGCGTGCCGGTACAGGTCAGCCGGACCCGGTTGCAGCTCTCACAGAAATTATGCGTCATCGGCGTGATGAAGCCGATGCGCGTGCCGGTTTCGGCGACGTCGAAGTAGCGCGCCGGGCCGCCGGTCGTGTAGCCGGTCTCGGTCAGCGTCCAGCGCCGGCGCAGGCGCGAGCGCACCAGCGACAGCGGCAGATACTGGCCGGTCCGGTCGGCGTCGATCTCACCCATCGGCATGGTCTCGATGAGACAGAAATCAAAGCCAAACTCGCCGCACCAAGCCAGCATGGCGTCGAACTCGTCCTCGTTCACGCCGCGCACCGCCACCGTGTTGATCTTCACGGCAAGCCCCGCCGCCCTGGCGGCAAAGATGCCGTCGAGCACGCGGTCCAGCTTGCCCCATCGCGTGACGGCGGTGAACTTCGCCGCGTCCAGCGTGTCCAGGCTGACATTGACGCGGCGCACCCCGGCCGCGCGCAGCGCCTCGGCATGGCGGGCGAGCTGGGTGGCGTTGGTGGTGACGGTGAGCTCGCGCAAACCCTGGCCGGACTGCGAACCGAGCCGAGCGCCGAGCGAGCGGAACAGCTTCATGACGTCGCGGCGGACCAGCGGCTCGCCGCCGGTGATGCGGATCTTGGTGGTGCCGAGGCGAATGAACACGCCGCACAGACGGTCGAGTTCCTCCAGGCTGAGAAGATCGGCCCTGGGCAGGAATGTCATGTCCTCGGCCATGCAATAGACACAGCGAAGGTCGCAGCGGTCAGTCACCGAGACCCGCAGATAAGTGATGGACCGGCCGAACGGATCGATCATGACGGACGTCGTGCCCCCTATGGCGCGGCATTATGTCGTTCATCGTGCCGCCGCCCGCAAGGTCAAGTCATGGTGGCGGACCGAAGTGCTGCCCTGCAGGCAATTATTGCCACGCAGCGGAACCGCCGGCGCGGCGGCGACCGCCCCCTGTCAAGGCTCGACCGGCTCCAGCGCCACCACGGCAGTGTTCACCAGCACCTTGCCGGCGTCCTCGAAGTTGACGGTTACCCGATGACCCACCACCGACTGCACCTGACCGATGCCCCAGTCCGGCCGGTCCGGATGACGGACTCGCATGCCGGGTTCGAGCGGCACACCGCCCCCGACGCGTTCGGCTTGCCGCATGGATATGTCGCTCTCCGCGTTTAACTGGCACTCCCGTCTCGACTCCGTGCGCCAAGGCATCGTAATGCGCAATGGGCATTCGCAAAAAGGTGACCGGCCGTGGTCAGCTCGGATCAGGACGTGGAGATGGGTCGGGAAACATCCGAGGACGCTTCGCCTCGGGTTGGGCCGTTACCGGACGACGCGGAGCCGGACGCGGCCGGGCCGGGCGTGCCGGCGTCCCCGTACGACGGGCTTCGGCTGGCTGAACTGCTGATCGCCCGGTTCTGCCACGAGGTCGGCGGTCCCGCCGGCACATTGGCCGGCGCGGTGGAGATCGCCCGCACCGAGCCCGGCTCGGCCGCCGAGGCGCTCGACATCGCCGCCGAGGCCGCGACCGGCCTGGCCGCCCGGCTGCGCCTGCTGCGCGCGGCCTGGGCGGGGGCGGCCGGGACGCTGGATATCGCCGCGTTGCGCGCCCTGTGCGCCGGGTTGCCGCGTCATGTCTGGGTCGATCTCGAGGGGTTGGCGGCGGATCGACACTTCCCGGCCGCATCCGCCCAGGTGTTGCTGAATGTCCTGCTGCTGGCCGCCGAGAGCCTGCCGAAGGGAGGCGTCGTGATGGTGGGCGAGGCAGGGCCGGACGCCACGCTGGTGGTGCCGCGTGGGCAGAACGCCGCCTGGCCGCCCGGGTTCGCGGCCTGGATGGCCGATCCGGCGCCGGCCTGGCGCGCCCTCGGCAGCGCCGCGCCGCGCCGGCTGCAGGGCCCGCTGACCGCCTTGCTGGCGCACGGCGCCGGCACCCGGCTGTCGTTCGCCCTCGCCGCCGACGCCGAGGCCGCGCCGCCGCTGCTGCTGCACTTCGCCTGACCCCGCGTTTCCCTCCGGGACCTGCCGCCAACGGTCCGGCCGGGGGCGCGGTGGTTTTTCGTGCGCCATGTCCGCCGTTGGCGCGCGATGCCGTGGCGGATTTTACCGTTTCTTCGTTCACGCGACGCACTCTGCCGCGACAGCCTCGGCCTTCCGGGGCGGACGGAGAGCGCGATGGACGATCTGTTGGCCGACTTTCTGACCGAAACCAGCGAGAGCCTGGCCGATCTGGATCTCGCCCTGGTGCGGCTCGAACGCACGCCCGACGATGCTCAGACGCTGTCCCAGATCTTCCGCCTGGTGCACACGATCAAGGGCACCTGCGGTTTTCTCGGACTGCCGCGCCTGGAACAGGTGGCCCATGCGGCCGAGAATGTGCTGGTGCGCGTGCGCGACGGCGTGCTGGCGG
>CAYWOW010000383.1:0-2773 GCA_964459005.1 uncultured Acetobacteraceae bacterium | reverse complement strand
CGGTTTGCGCCAGGGCGAAGATGACGCCGACCAGAATGGTCACGCAGCCCACCGCAAGCAGCGGCCGGCCGAGTGCGGCGTGCCACTGGCCGTGTCCGACGACATACATACGGGCGATGAGATAGACGCCGCATTTGACGTAGCAGGCCGAATGCAGCAACGCCGAGACCGGCGTCGGCGCGTTCATCGCCTCCGGGATCCAGGTGTGCAGCGGGTACATCACCGACTTGGCCATCGCCGAGACGATCAACAGCGCCGCGACCCCGGTGGTGAAGGCCTGAGCAACCGCCCGGTCGGTCCAGTCGAAACTGCCGGACCTGGCGTAGACGAGAATCAGGCCGGCGAGGAAACCGTACCCGGCCAGGTGGGTGATCACCAGCACCTTGCGGGCGCCGTCGGTAGCCGCCTGGTCCTTGTACCAGAAGCCGACGAGCGTGTAGGAACACAGCCCGACGACTTCCCAGGCCAGGTAGGCGCCAAGCATGGTGGCGGCACTCGCCAGCACCAGCAGGCCGGCGATGAACACCAGCATGATGGCGTAAAACCGCGTCGTGCCCTGCGGCTCGTCCGCCATGTAGCGGACCGAGAACAGCAGGATCGCGGTGCCGGTGAAGGTGCCCATGAGCATGAACAGCGAACTGAGGCCGTCGATCCTCAGTCCGATGGCAAAGCCGCCGTCCCAATGCGCGATCAGGTTCGCCGTCAGCACGTCGCCATGGATGATCGCCGGAACCAGCGCCAGGGAGGCAAGAAGAGCGGCGAAGGCGCTGGCGGTTGCCAGGACACCCTTGCCCACCGGGCTCAGGACCCGGGCGAGCAACAGTTGCAAAACGAAGCCGCCAAGCAGCGTCAGGATCGGGAGGGTCGGCGACATCGGCGCGGACGCCGCTCAGCCGCCGGCCAGCGGTGGGAAAATGCTGATCTTCGACTCCGGACCAAGCGGCGTATCGAGCCCCTGCAAGCTGCGCGAATCGCGACCGTCCACCAGAATGAGCGCCAAGCCAGCGCCCTTGCCTTCCGGCATGACCCAACTGGCGAACTGCGCGCCATACTTGGCGACGAGATCGGCCAGGAGGTCGCCCAGGGTCGCGGCGGGGCGCTTCCACTCCTCTTCGGAGGTGTGCGTCACGTTACGCAGCAAGGCGAAATAGGAAAGCACCACGAATTCAACACTCCCAGCAATCGTCCGGCGCATCTTCGCGCCAAGCCATACCACATGTGCGGACACGCGGTATCGGTCCGAACCTGCGGCTTTGACGCAGGTCGGACCTTCCGTGCGGTCGGAACACTATGCGCTCAGCGCCAGTTCGCTGAGCTTTTCGCCGGTGGGCACGCCTTCGGCACTCCAGCCGCGCAAGCTGTAGTATTCCGGCAGCATCTCGGGCAGACGGTTGACCGACCCCTTGGACGCTCCGGTGGCGAGCGGCTCGTTCAGCAAACGCGCGGGCAGGGTGTCGTCCCTGGCGGTCAGGCCGGACTTGAGATTGAACATCCGCTCGAGATTGTAGATGCGCTCGCCGGCCTTGATGAAGTCCTCGGCGGTGTAGGTGAACCCGGTGAGTGCGGTCATCAGCTCGGCATACTGCGGGGCGCCGATGCCGAACGAGGTGAACAGGCAGGCACCGCTCGAGTCGATGGCCGCCGTCAGGTTCTGGAACAGCGCCACCAGCGCCGCCTTGCCGTCGGTGGTGTCCTTGTCCACCTTGATCGGCACGCCGAGAACCTCGGGGCTGACGGTGTAGCCGCGGACATGGCAACCGCCGCGATTCGAGGTGGCGTAGTGCAGCCCGATGCCCTGGACCGCGCGCGGATCGTAGGCCGGAATTTCCTGCTTCTTGACCGTCATCGACAGCTCGGGATGGCCATAGAGGCTGGCCAACCGATAAGAACCGAGCTGGAGCTTCTTGCCGAAGCCTTGGCCGAGGCCGGTCAGGCGCACCGCCTCGACCATCGCCTCGGCATTGCCGAAGCTGAGATCGAGACCGCCGGTGTCCTTCAGCCCGATGATTCCCTTCTGGAACATCTCCATCGCGCAGGCGATGGTGCTGGCCATGGAAATCGTGTCGAGCCCAAGCTCGTTGCAATAATAGTTGGCCTTGGTGACCGCATCGAGGTCGTCGATCATGCAGTCCGGACCGAAGCCCCAGGCGGTTTCGTATTCCGGGCCCTCGCCTTCGCCCTGGTACTTCGGGTTGGTGACCTTGGTGACCCGGCCGCACGAGATGATGCAGGAGAAGCAGCCCTTCACGCGCTGCAGCACGGTGGCCGCCAGCGTCTCGCCGCCCACCTTGTCGGCGGTCGGGAAAAATCCGTCCTGAAAATTGCCGGTCGGCAAGCCGCCGACCGAATTCATCACGTTGATGAGCACGTCGGTGCCATAGACGCGCAGTCCGGTGCCGCTGACCGGATGCTCCTTGAGCATGGTGCTGGCACGGCTCACGGCGGCGAGGAAGGCCTTGTTGTCGGCCATCGTCACCGCGCCGGTGCCGCGCACGGCGATCGCCTTCAGGTTCTTCGAGCCCATGACCGCGCCGACGCCGGTGCGCCCCGCCGCCCGATGCCTGTCGTTCATGACCGCGGCGATATGGGACAGGTTCTCTCCCGCCGGACCGATGCACGCGACCTTGGCGTCCTCCGCCGTCTCGGCATAGAGAAGGTCGGTGGTCTCCGGCACCTCCTTGCCCCACAGGTGGCTGGCGTCGCGGATCTCGACCTTGGCGTCCTGGATCCAGAGATAGACGGGCTTGGCCGCCTTGCCTTCCAGGATGAGGAG
>CAYWOW010000382.1:0-2782 GCA_964459005.1 uncultured Acetobacteraceae bacterium | reverse complement strand
CGCGATGCTCGCCCAGCAGCTCGTCAACGGCGTCCTGCTCGGCGCCAGTTATGCCCTGTTCGCCCTTGGATTCACGCTGATGTTCGGCGTGCTCCGGGTGATCAACCTGACCTATGGCTTCTATTTCTCGGCCGGCGCCTTCGTCGCCCTGTTCCTGACCCGCGATGCCGGCTTCGGGATCTGGGCGGCGCTGCCGCTGGCCGCCGCGGCCGCCGGGGTCATCGCGGTGGTGCTGGACTGGCTGCTGCTGGCCCGCCTGCGCCGCCAGGGGGCGCCGGAGCTGGCCAGCCTGATGGTCACGCTGGGCGGCGTGCTGGCGCTCTATTCCGCCGCCACCGCCGTGCTGGGACCGGACATCCGCCGCCTGCCGCCCGGTCTTGTCGCCGGGGCGCCGTTCGAGTTTTTCGGGCTGCGCGTCAGCACGCCGCAACTGCTCGTCCTGGTGGCCAGTTTTGTGCTTGTGGGCGCGTTGATCTGGCTGCTGCACGGCACCAGGCTGGGGCTCGCCATCCGGGCGATGGCCGAAAAGCCGGATGCCGCCGGCCTGATGGGCATCGACACCGGCCGCACGGCGGCGCTGGTGAGTTTCGTCTCGGGCTGCCTGGCCGGCGCCGGCGGCGTGCTGATCGGGCTCAACTTCAATGCCATCCAGCCCTACATGGGCGAGTCGATGATGCTGCGGGGCTTCGTGGTGGTCATCGTCGGCGGCCTGGGCGACATCCGCGGCGCGCTGATCGCCGGCCTGGCGCTCGGCGTGGTGGAGGTGCTGACGGCGGGCTACGTCAGTTCCGGGCTGAAGGAGGCGGTGGCCTTCGCCATCCTGGTCGCGGTGCTGTGGACCCGGCCTTCCGGCCTGTTCGGCCGGCCCACGTTGCGACGGGCCTGAGCCCAATGCCTGGCTGGCTCGACGACTTCCTGTGGACCTACCAGAACCTGGTGCACGCACTCGGCATCAACGGGCTGCTGGCGCTGTCGATGTACGTGGTGCTGGCGGTCGGCCAGCTGTCGCTGGGGCAGGCCGCCTTCATGGGGCTCGGCGCCTATTCGTCGGCCATCATGACGCTGAAGTTCAAGCTGCCGTTCCTGCTCGTGCTGCCGGCCTCGTGCATTGCCCCGGCGCTGTTCGCGCTGGCGATCGGCGCGCCGACGCTGCGGCTGTCCGGCGTCTATCTCGCCATCGCCACTATCGGGCTCGGCGAGGTGCTGCGCGCCGTCTACATCAACGTGGACTGGCTGGGCGGGGCGCTCGGGCTGTCCGGGATCCCCGACAGCGCCGAGTTCTGGATGATCTATGGCCTGCTCGGGGTGGCCGTCGTGGCGCTCTGGCTGGTCGGGCGCAGCGGCATCGGCCGCGCCATGGAGGCGATCCGCGAGGACGAGACCGCGGCGCAGGTGCTGGGCATCAACCTGGCGCGCTACCGCCTCGGCGCCCTGCTGACCTCGGCGGTGCTGGCGGGGCTCGCCGGGGCGCTGGGGGCGCATTCCTCCAGCTTCATCGGCCCCAACGAGTACGGCTTCGAGCCGGCCGTCACCATCCTCTCCTTCGCCCTGCTCGGCGGCTCCGGCACGCCGCTGGGGCCGGTGCTGGGGGCGTGGATCCTCACCCTGCTGCCCGAGCTGCTGCGCGGGTTTTCCGATCTGCGGCTGGTGTTCAACGGTCTCATCATCGTGCTGGTCGTGCTGTTCCTGCCGGCCGGCCTGCTGGGTGTGCGCATGCGCCGGCGCGCGGCATGACGGCGCTGCTGCAAACGCAGGGTCTGACCCGGCGCTATGCCGGCCTGATCGCGGTCGATGGTGTCGACATGGCGGTGCAGGCCGGCAGCGTGCACGCGTTGATCGGGCCGAACGGCGCCGGCAAGACGACGCTGTTCAACCTGATCTCCGGCCTGGAAATTCCGAGTTCGGGCACCGTGCGCTTACGCGGACAAGACCTCACGGCGCTGCCGGCCGACCGGCGGACCGCGCTCGGCCTGGCCCGCACCTTCCAGAACGTCCGCGTCTTCGCCGCCATGACGGTGCTGGAGAACGTGCTGACCGGGCTGCACCCATGCCGCGCCGCCGGGCTGGCCGCCACCATCCTGCGCACGCCGCGGTTCCGCCGCGAGGAACGGACGCTGGTGGAGCGCGCGCGCGCCGCGCTGGACATGGTGGGCCTCGCCGCCCGTGCCGGGGAGCGCGCGGGGGGGCTTTCGTACGGCGATCAGCGCCGCCTGGAGATCGCCCGCGCCATGGTGCCGGAGCCGGCGGTGGTGCTGCTGGACGAGCCGGCCGCGGGGATGAACCCGGCCGAGACCGAGACCCTGGCCGGCCTGGTGCGCCGCATCAGCGGGCTCGGCACCACCGTGCTGCTGGTCGAGCACGACATGGGCTTCGTGATGGACATCTCGGATGCGGTGACCGTGCTGAATTTCGGCCGCCTCATTTTCTCGGGCGCGCCGGCGGCGGCACGCCAGGCGCCGGAAGTCTTGGAAGCCTATCTCGGCCACAAGGTGGCCGCGCGGCTCGCCGCGCGAGTGCAACGGCCATGACCATGCTGGCGGTCGAGCGGCTGGAAGTCGCCTACGGGCGCACCGCCGCGCTGAAAGGCATCGACCTGCACGTGGACGAGGGCACAGTGGTCTGCCTGATCGGCGCCAACGGCGCGGGCAAGACCACCACCATGCGGGCGCTGTCCGGCCTGCTGCGCCCGGCGGCGGGGCGCATCGCCTTCGACGGCACCGACATCACCGGGATGCGGCCGCACCGCATCGCGGCGCTGGGGATGCGCCACGTGCCGGAGGGA
>CAYWOW010000381.1:0-2786 GCA_964459005.1 uncultured Acetobacteraceae bacterium | reverse complement strand
CCGAAATAGCCCGACGGGAAGGTCCAGAAGATCGGCTGCACGCAGATGATCCCCATGGCGACGAAGCACAGCGCGACCATGGACCAAACCGGCGGCAGATTGCCCGAAGCGCACAGGCCGAGGCCGATCGCCATCATCGCGATGAACCCCATGCTGTGGCGATACCCGTGCCGCACGGCGATGGCCGGATAGAAGGTCGCCGCGATCACCGCGCAGATCCACGGGATCGACGCGACCGAACCGACGGCCAGGCCGATCTTCATTTGCATCAGCGCGCTCACCATGCTCGGCATGTAGAAGGCAAAGCCGTAGCCGGCGAGCTGGATGCAGAAATAGATCACAGTGAAGTGCAGCAGGTTCGGGTCGAGCATGGCCCGGCCGAGCTTGGCATGACCGCCGGAGGCCTTGTGGGTTTCCTCGCTGGTGATGGCCCCCTGCAGCACCGTGCGCTCTTCCGGCGTCAGCCACTTGGCATCGGCCGGCCGGTCGGTCAGGTACGACAGCACGACGAAGCCGATCAGGATCGTGCCGATGCCTTCGATCAGGAACAGCCATTGCCAGCCCTGCAATCCCATCAGCCCGTCCATCTGCAACAGGGCGCCGGAGATGGGGCCGCCGAATATCATGGCGACGGGGGAGCCGAAGTAGAACAGCCCGAGAATCCGGCCCCGCGACTTCGCCGGGAACCAGTAGGTCATGTAGAGGATGGCGCCGGGGAAGAAACCAGCCTCAGCCGCTCCGAGGAAAAACCTTACAATCGAAAAGGACGTATCGCTTTTGGTGAACAGCATCATGCTCGCGACGATGCCCCACGTGATCATGATGCGGGCCATCCACCTGCGCGCGCCGTAGACGTGCAGGGCGAGATTGCTGGGGAATTCGAACAGGGCATAGCCGATGAAGAAGATGCCCGCCCCGAAGGCGAACGCCGCTTCCGTCACGCCGGTGGAAAGCTGGAATGCCTGCTTGGCAAAGCCGATGTTCGACCTGTCCATGTAGGACAGGATGTACATCAGGATCAGCATGGGCAGGAGCCGCTTGGCGGCTTTCGCGATGGCGCGGTCCAGCACCACGGTATTCTGGTGGTCTGGAAGCGATTGCGAATCCAATGGCATGGTCCGGTCCTCTTCTATGTATCGTTACTTACGGGATTGCCGACAGACGCGGCGGCCTCACGCACCGGGATGGGAGCCTTCCGCCCGATGCCGGCAGAGGACGGCTCGCCAGGGAGTGGCTGGAACAGGGAACGTTTGGACTGGCCGCACAGGCCCCGGACGCCCTCGCTGGAACCGGCGCGGGCAATGGCGGAACCGGTGCCGGCTCCGACGAAAGGGCCTGGGTTGGGCGTTTCCATGGATTTTTGGCGATGACCGCTATTCGAGCGGTGAGGCTAGCGGCAATGACTTCGCGGGGCAAGTTCAAGGACAGGCGCGATAAAATTTTCGCGAGGCCCCGGCCCGGGGCGCAGCGGAACGCCGCCGCGATCGGCGGGTGCGCCTACTCCTCGCCGGCGTCCGTGTGGCGCAGGTGCCACAGGCGTTCGTGGGCGGCCACCAGGCTTTCGATGCTGCGCCGGCGATTGCCGTCCGGCGTGTAGGGGCGGCGCGTCAGCATGTTCTCCAGGATGTGCAGGAGTTGCTCCGCCACCTCGAAGTCCGCCTGGTCGCAGGCATGATGGAAGGCGATCAGGATTTTGTCCGACAGCCGCCGGCTGTAGCGCGGCGCGCCTGAGCCGGAGCCTTCTCGTGCGGTGTCGTCGCCTTCACTCACGTTCCGGTTCTTCCCTTGTCCAACCCTGCCGCGCGATCACGCCGCCCATCCCTCGTTTCATCCCCTTCAGCTCGCCGCCGGCAGGCGCGTGCGAATCGCCCCGGCAATATCCTGCGCGCTGGTCGCCGGATCGAACAGCATGCGCAGCGTCCCATCCGGCCCCATCAGGTAGAGAAAGGAGGAGTGGTCCATCAGGTAGGTCGTCGATTCTTTCGGCGTCACCTTGGCGTAATACACCCTGTAGGCGCGGGCAACAGCGGCGATCTGTTGCGGCGTGCCGGTGAGCCCGATCAGCCGGTCATCGAACAGCTTCACGTAGCCGGCCAGGAGCTCGGGGGTATCGCGCTCCGGGTCGATGGTGATGAAGATCGGCACCACCTGGGCGGCCCGCGGACCCAGCGCGTCGAGCGCGGCGGCGATGGTTTGCAGCTCGGTGGGGCAGACGTCGGGGCAGTAGGTGTAGCCGAAATAGATCAGCAACCAGCGGCCGGGCCAACTGGCCTGGGTGACCGGCTTGCCGGTCTGGTCGACCAGCGAGAAGGGTCCGCCGACCTGCACCCCGCCCGGCGTGGCGACGCCGGCGGCCAGACGACTGGCCGCATCCAGCCCGCCGGGTCGCAGCCATAAGGCCGCCGAGCCGGCCAGCACGGCGACGGCAAGCCCGATCGCGGTCCAGCGGATGATACGCGACATGCGGCTCTATAATCCGCCGCCACGCGCTCGGCAAACCGGCCGGCGACACCGCCGGCAGATTTGAAAACGTCCGAGACTGTTGGTTCAAGGGGGCGGTTGGTTCAGAGCGCGTCCCAGGACGGCTCCTGCCACACCACCGCGCGCCGGCGCGGGCGCAGCAGGCGGCGCAGGGCCAGTCCGAGCAGGGGCAGGCCGCCGGCCAGCACCAAGGCGAGCCCGAAAGGCAGCAGCAGCGCCTGGCTCGCCGCTGCGGCGCCGAGACCGCACAGCAGGCCCGCCGACCACACCGCCAGTTCCCGCCCGCCGTTTGTCTGGCACCGCCG
>CAYWOW010000380.1:0-2792 GCA_964459005.1 uncultured Acetobacteraceae bacterium | reverse complement strand
AACGGCCTGCTCATAGGCGGAATCTATGCGCTCGTGAGCATCGGCGTCACGCTGATCTTCGGCGTGGTGAAGGTCGTCAACTTCGCCCAGGGCGAATTCGTGATGATCGGCATGTACATCAGCTACTTTCTGGCCAGCCGCTTCGGGATCGATCCCCTGGCCTCGCTGGTCGTGTCGATGCCGGTGCTGTTTGTCGTCGGCGTGCTGTTGCAGCATTTCCTCATCCGAAGGGTTCTGGGGCTTGGCGACATGCCCCAGATCTTCCTCACCTTCGCGCTTTCCCTGCTGATGATGAACGTGGCGTTGATGCTGTTCACCGCCGACTACCGGACGGTGCAGACCGGCTACACCGACCTGGCGATCCACCTCGGTCCGATCTATATCGCGGTGGCGAAACTGATCGCCTTCGTCGTCGCCATGGTGCTCAGCGCTGTTCTCTGGGTCTTCCTGCACACCACCGACCTCGGCCGCGCCATGCGCGCCGCGGCGCAGAACCAGGACGTGGCGATGCTGATGGGCATCAATCCCGATCGCGTGTTCTGCGTTGCCCTCGGGGTGGCGCTGGCGCTGGCGGGCGCCGCCGGTTCGCTGCTCATGCCGTTCTACCCGGCCTACCCGATGGTCGGGCAGGTGTTCGTGCTGATGGCCTTCGCCGCCGTCGTCCTGGGCACGCTCGGCAATATCACCGGCGCGTTGATCGCCGGCCTGATGATGGGTGTGGCGGAGTCGCTGGGGATTCAGTTCGTCGGCGCCGACTCGGGATTGATCGTGGTGTTCCTGATGTTTCTCGTCACCCTCATCATCAGGCCGAACGGGCTTTTCGGGGGGTGGGCACGATGACGCGGACGCCGCGCGGATCGGGCGTGCTCTGGCTTGGCGCGCTCGTGGTGATCGCGCTCGCGCTGCCCCTGGTGGTGACGAGTCGTTTTTATACCGACATCTTCATCCGGGTGCTGCTGTTCGCCTTCATCGGCGTCGCCTGGAACCTGATGGGGGGCTACGCCAAGCAGCTTTCGCTGGGTCATGCCGCGTATTTCGGGCTCGGCGCCTACACTTCGACGATCCTGCAGATCAAGTTCGGCGTCTCGCCCTGGATCGGGATGTTTGCCGGCGGCGGGGTGGCGATGCTGGCGAGCCTGCCGATCGGCGCCGTGTGCTTCCGCCTGCGCGGACCGTATTTCGCCATTTCCACCATCGCGATGGCGCAGGTCCTGATGCTGCTGTTTCTGAAATTCCGCGATTTCGCCTGGGGCGCCGAGGGCACGACCATACCGAACCTTGGCAACTCGCCGCTGATGATGCAGTTCGACGCCAAGGCCGCGTACTATTACATCGCGCTCGCCCTGTTGGCGGCGGCGCTGGTGATCACCTGGTGGATCGAGCGGTCGTGGATGGGATACTACCTGGTCGCGGTCGGCGAGGACGAGGACGCCGCCGCGGCGATCGGCGTGAACGTGCCGAAGATCAAGCGGCACATCTACCTGATCAGCGCGTTCCTCACCGCGCTCGCGGGAACGTTCTATATCCAGTACATCTACTTCATCGACCCCAACACCGCGTTCAGCTTCAACATATCGGTGGAAGCGGCGCTGGTGTCGATCGTCGGCGGGATCGGGACGCTGTGGGGCCCGGTTCTCGGCACGGTGCTGTTGGAAGTGACCTCCGCCCTGCTGCAAAGCTGGCTTGGCAGCGGCCTGGGCGGGGTGCAGTTGACGGTCTATGCCCTGATCCTGATGGGCGTGATCCTGTGGCGGCCGACCGGATTGATCGGCGTTCTGACGGACGCATACGATCGCCTCGTCAACGCCGGCCCGGCGCCCGCGCGGGAGGCTTCCCTCGATGGCTGACGCGCTCGTCGTGCGTAACCTGAGCAAGCGGTTCGGCGGGCTGCAAGCCGTTCAGGACTTCAGTTTTTCGGTTGCCGAAAACGAGACCATCGCGCTGATCGGACCCAACGGCGCGGGCAAGACGACCTGTTTCAACCTGATAACCGGCTATCACCGGCCCGACGCGGGGTCCTCGGTGGTCGCCTTCGGGCGTGAACTCGTGGGCCTGCGGCCGCACGACATCTGCGCCTACGGCCTGGCCCGCACGTTTCAGGTCGCCCGGCCGTTCGGCAAGATGACGGTGCTGGCGAACGTGATGACCGGCGCCTTCCTGCGCGACAGGAAGGTCGACGTCGCGCGCGAGAAAGCGCGCGAGGCCATCGACTTCGTCGGGCTCACGGCCAGGTCTCACACGCCAGCGCACGACCTGACCACCATCGACCAGCGCCGGCTCGAGATGGCGCGCGCGCTGGCGACGGAGCCGCGGATCCTGCTGCTCGACGAGGTCATGGCCGGGCTCAATCCGGCAGAGATCGACCAGGCCGTCGCGCTGGTCGGCAAGCTTTCGACGCGCGGACTGACCATCGTCATCATCGAGCACGTCATGCGCGCCATCCTGGCGGTGGCGCGCCACATCGTGGTGCTCGACCATGGCCAGAAAATCGCCGAGGGCAATCCCCAGGATGTCGTCGCGAACGTGGACGTGATTCGCGCCTACCTGGGAACCGGCTACGTGAACCTGCCGATCCCGGGAGACCGCCCGTGCTGACGCTGTCCCAGGTGAGCGCCAGCTACGGGTCCGTTCCGGCGGTGAGCGATGTCAGCATCGAGATCGGCGAGGGAGAAGCGGTCGGCCTGCTCGGCGCCAACGGAGCGGGCAAGAGCACCACGCTGAGGGCGATCTCGGGGCTGCTGCGGCTGACCTCGGGGACGATCACCTTCCTGGGGACGAACATCGCCGCGATG
>CAYWOW010000379.1:0-2806 GCA_964459005.1 uncultured Acetobacteraceae bacterium | reverse complement strand
CCAAGGGCCCCACGGCCCTTGGCGGGGTCCAGGGGCAGAGCCCCTGGCCTTCCTCACTCACGACGTCCCCGTTCACCGCCGTGCCTCGAAATCGATGCGCGGGTCGATCACCGTGTAGAGCAGGTCGCCCACGATCTGCATCAGCAGGCCGAGCAGCGTGAAGATGTAGAGTGTGCCGAACATCACCGGGTAGTCGCGTCGGATCGCCGACTCGAAGCCCAGCAGCCCCAGTCCATTGAGCGAAAAGATGATCTCCACCAGCAGCGCCGAGGTGAACAGGATGCTGATGAACGCGGCCGGGAAGCCGGCGATGATCAGCAGCATGGCGTTGCGGAACACGTGCCGGTACAGCACCCGCTGTTCGCTCGCCCCCTTTGCCCGCGCGGTGACGGTGTATTGCTTGCGGATTTCCTCCAGGAAGCAGTTCTTGGTCAGCATGGTCAGCCCGGCGAACCCGCCCACCACCAGGGCGACGGTGGGCAAAACCATGTGCCACAGGTAGTCGGCCGCCCGCGCCGGCCAGGACCAGTCCGCCGCCCCCGGGCTGGTCAGTCCGCGCAGCGGAAAGATCGACAGGAAGCTGCCGCCGGCGAACAGCACGACGAGCAGAATTGCGAACAGGAAGCCCGGCACCGCGTAGCCGACCAGTACCACGCCGGAGGTGGCGACATCGAAGCGCGAGCCGTCGCGCACCGCCTTGGCGATGCCGAGCGGGATGGAAACGAAATACACCAGCAGCGTCGACCACAACCCCAGCGACACCGACACCGGCATCTTCTGCCCGATCAGCTTCAGCACCGGTTCGTCGAGGAAGAAGCTGCGCCCGAAGTCGAAGCTGAGGTAGCCCTTCAGCATGATGCCGAAGCGTTCCAGCGGCGGCTTGTCGAAGCCGAACATGCGGCGGATGTCGGCCACCGTGTGCGGATCGAGCCCGCGGGCGCCGCGATAGAGGCCCTCGCCGACGGGCGCGGCCACTTCGGCGCCGCCCTGGCCGCTCACCCGTCCGATCGACTCCCCGCCGTGCCCCCTGAGTTCGGCGATCATCTGCTCGACCGGCCCGCCCGGCGCGAACTGCACGACGACGAAATTGATGGCGATGATGCCGAACAGGGTCGGCACCACCAGCAGCAGGCGGCGGATGAGGTAGGCGCCCATCAGTTGCCGGCGCTGCGGGCGGCCTCGAGGGCGGCGGATCTGGCCGCGTCGATCCACCAGGAATCGAACACCACGCCCGGCCGCACCGGCACGTTCGGCCGGCCGAACCGGTCCCAGTAAGCGACCCGCACCGCCGCCAGATGCCAGTTCGGCACCACGTACCAGCCCCACAGCAGCACCCGGTCGAGCGCATGGGTCGCGGTCAGCAGGGCGGCGCGGTCGGGCGCGTCCACCACCAGCGGCACCAGCGCGTCCACCACCGGGTCGCACACCCCCATTAGGTTGTCGCCGCCTTCCTGCTGCGCCGCCTCGCAGGTCCACATCCCGCGTTGCTCGTTGCCCGGGCTGTCGGACTGGCCGATCCCCACCATCGCCATGTCGAAATCGTAGCTGTCCATCCGGTGCTGGTACTGGGCCGCGTCCACGGTGCGCACGCTGGCCTCGATGCCCAGCCGGGACAGCCACTGGCGATAGGGCAGCGCCACCCGCTCATAGCTTGGCTCATCGAGCAGGATCTCGAAGCGGAACTTCTGTCCCTGGGCATCGACCAGCATGCGGTCCCTCACCTCCCAGCCGGCCTGGCGCAGCAGGGCGAGCGCGCGCCGCAGCCCCTCGCGGTTGTTGCCGGAGCCGTCGGTGACCGGCAGCTTGTAGGGCTCGGTGAAGACCTCCGCCGGCAGCTTGTCGCGCCAGCGCTCCAGCAGCGACAGTTCGGCCCCAACCGGAAGGCCCGAGGAGGCCAGGTCGCTGTTGCTGAAATAGCTCTCGGTGCGGGTGTAGTCGCCGTAGAACAGGTTGGCGTTGGCCCATTCGAAGTCGAAGGCGAGCGCCAGCGCTTCGCGTACCCGGCGGTCGGCCAGCAGGGGTCGGCGGGTGTTCATCGCCCAGCCCTGCATGCCCTGGGGCAACTGGTCGGCGATCTTCTCCTTGCGCACCCAGCCCTTCTGCACCGCCGGGAAGTCGTAGCCGGTGGCCCATTCCTTGGCCGCGTACTCGGCGCGGTAATCGATCTGGCCGGCCTTGAACGCCTCCATGGCGACGGTGCCGTCGCGGAAATACTCGGTGCGGATGCGGTCGAAATTATACAGTCCCCTGGCCGTCGGCAGGTCGGCGGCCCACCAGTCGGGCACCCGTTCCACCGTGATCGTGCGGCCGAACTCGAAATGGCCGATCCGGTATGGTCCGGAGCCCACCGGCGGATCGGTCAGCGGGTGCTCGAAGTCGCGGCCCTGCCACCAATGCTTCGGCAGGATCGGCAACTCGCCCAGGATCATCGGCAGTTCGCGGCTGGCGTTGGAGCGGAAGCGGAAGGTGATGCGCCGCGGCCCGTCCACCACGGTGTCGGCAACGCCGGCGTAGTACTGCCGGTAGAGCGGCCGGCCCTTGGCGAGCAACGTCTCGAAGGTCCAGGCCACGTCCTCGGCGGTCACCGGAGTGCCGTCGCTGAACCGCGCCTCCGGGCGGATGTCGAAGGTCACGCTCAGGTGGTCGGGGGGAATCTCGATCGCGCCGGCGAGGCGGCCATACTCGGCCTCCGCCTCGTTGTCGTTGCGCGCCAGCAGCGAGTCGAACACCCGCGC
Organism: uncultured Acetobacteraceae bacterium; assembly: GCA_964459005.1. Classification (GTDB taxonomy): domain Bacteria; phylum Pseudomonadota; class Alphaproteobacteria; order Acetobacterales; family Acetobacteraceae; genus Rhodovastum. Next base: position 71 of record CAYWOW010000379.1, on the reverse strand, counting down.
CGCGGCGGCGGCGGGCTGGCCGCGGACGATGAACGGATTGAAGCTGTCGAAGGTGCCGATGGTGCTGAGCG
>CAYWOW010000378.1:0-2826 GCA_964459005.1 uncultured Acetobacteraceae bacterium | reverse complement strand
ACATTGACGTCGCCATAGCGGCACAGCGTCCCCGGCTTGCCCGGCTCCAGCGGGTCGTACCAGCCGCCCTCGTTCACCACCACCATGCCCGCCATCACGTCGGCGCTGAGCTTCGCGCCCGCCAGCATCTGGCCGCGGTCGTTGAACACCCGCACCACGTCGCCCTCGGCGATGCCGCGCGCCGCCGCGTCGGCGGGGTTCATCAGGCAGGGCTCGCGCCCCTGCACCGTATAACTGTCGCGCAGCGACGTGCCGCACAACTGCGAGTGCAGCCGCTTCGCCGGATGCTTGCTGTTCACATGCAGCTTGTATTTCGCCCCGGCCGCGCTGGCCCGCTCGAACGGCTCCTTCCACTCCGGGTGCCCGATGCAGTCGTCGTAGCCCATCTTGGCGATGGTCTGAGAGAAAATCTCGATCTTTCCCGACGGCGTGCCGAGCGGATTGAGCAGCGGATCGTCGCGGTAGGCGGCATAGCGGACGAATTTCTTCGCCGCCTCGGGAACCGGGAACTCGATGAAACCGGCCTTCCAGAACCCGTCGAAGTCGGGCATCGCGACCCCCTTGGCCTTCGCCGAGTTCGCCGCCGCGTCATAGAAATTGCGGATCCAGCCCATCTCGTCGCGCCCTTCGCTGAAGGCCGCCTCGAAACCGAGCCGCGACGCTATCCCGCGGAAAATGTCGTAGTCGTTGCGCGATTCCCCGACGGGGTCGATCACCTGCTTCATCGCCAACACAGCCGAATACGAATAGTTGCCGATGTTGTCGATGTCGTTGCGCTCGGCGGTGGTGGTCGCGGGCAGGATGATGTCCGCCATCCGCGCCGTCGGCGTCCACTGGAAGTCGTGGACGATAAACGTCTCCAGCTTGCGCCAGGCCTGCACCTGACGATTGCGGTCCTGGTGGTGGGTGAACGGGTTGCCGCCGACCCAGTACGACAGCTTCACGTCGGGGTATTTCACCTTCGTGCCGTTGAACTCATAGGTCTCGCCGGGGTGCTCCATCATATCGACGATGCGCGCCACCGGAATCGTCTTGCTGCCCTGCTCCGGCGTCCAGTTCTTGCCGGTGTTGGCCGGCGTCAGGATCGGCGCGCCCCCCGCCAGGATGGCGGCATTGGCGGTCGGCGCTCCGCCCGAGCAATAGTGGTAGCTCAGCCCGAACCCGCCGCCGGGCAGGCCGATCTGGCCGAGCATCGCGGCCAGCGTCACCAGCATCCAGTGCACCTGCTCGCCGCGGTGCTGGCGCTGCATCGACCAGCCGCTGGCCAGCATGGTGCGGTTTTTCGCGAACCGCCGCGCCAGGTCGCGGATGGTGTCGGCCGGCACCCCGCAAATGCCGCTCGCCCATTCCGCCGTCTTCGGCGTGCTGTCGGTCTGGCCCATCAGGTAGGGCAGGAACTGGTCGAACCCCGCCGTGTAGTCGTGCAGGAATTTCTCGTCGTGCAGCTTCTCGGCCACCAGCGTGTGGGCGATGCCGAGCATCATCGCGACATCGGTCTGCGGCCGCACCGCGATCCATTCCGCGTCGAGGGCCTTGCAGGTGTCGGTGCGCACCGGGTCGATGACGATCACCTTCTTGCCCGCGCGCTTCAGCTCGTCCACCCAGGGGTACCACGCGTGGTCCGGGACGTTGGAGCCGATCTGGTTGGTCAGCACCGGGTCGGCGCCCCAGAACACCAGCAGCTCGGTGTTGGCCATCACCACCGGATGGGCGGTCTGCTGCTCGTAGACCTCCAGCGTGCCGGTGACGTAGGGCATGATCGCCTGAGTGGCGCCGGTGGAGTAATCGCCGGTGGCGGCGACGAAGCCGCCCGCCAGATTCATCATCCGGCGCAGCCAGGGCTGGCAATTATGGACCCGCCCGACGCTGCGCCAGCCATAGGTGCCGGCGAACACCGCCCACGGCCCGAAATCGGTCTGCACGCGGCGGATTTCCTTGGCGACCAGGTCGAGCGCCTGATCCCAGCTCACCCGCACGAAGTCGCCCTTGCCGCGGGTCTCCGGCGCCGCGCCGGGGCCCTTCTCCAGCCAGGCCCGCCGGACCATCGGATACATAATGCGGCTCGGCGAATAGACGACGTCCTGCACCGCGGGCAGCATGGCGTTGGCGCGCGGATCCTTTTCCCAGGGCCGCAGGCCCACGAACTTGCCGCCCTGCACGCGGCCCCAGTAGACGCCCCAGTGCGAGGCGTTCAACACCTCGCCGTCCGGCATCGCCGCGCGGGCCGCCGTGGGCAAGGCCGCTGGCAGTCCCAGCAAGCCGGCCAGCCCGCCGGCGGTGGTCGCGCCCAACAGCCGGCGGCGCGTCAGTGCCAATTGCGCTTGCCCGGAACCGTGCGGTTGCATCGCTGTCACTCCCAGTCAGTTCGGTCTTTTGCCCTCAGAAACCTTTATCACTCGCGCCCATCTGCAACCAGTGCAGCAACAGCCCCATCTGGTCCGCGTCCAGCAGGTTCCGGTGCCGGCTGCTGCTCATCCCCCCGGCCCATTGATAGGCGGTGAGCGCCCCCGGCGGCCTGGCCGCGTGGCAGGAGCCGCAGGTCCCGGCGTTCAGTTCCGTCATCAACCCGGACAGCCGGCCGGCGGACCCCACCAGCCCGCCCGGATCGAGCCAGCCCGTGACCCGGACGGACCGCCAGACCATCCCGGTCGCGGGATCGGGCGCGCCCGCCCCGGGCCGCACCTGCCGCGCCGCCTCCGGCGTCAGGGCCAGGGAGAGAATCCGCAGGCCGCGCCGCGCATAGACCGCGCGCGACCCGGCATCCTGTTGCCAGCCATCGAGGCGTACCCGCAGCCGCTTGCCGGCGGTCGCCAGCACCACGACCTC
>CAYWOW010000377.1:0-2839 GCA_964459005.1 uncultured Acetobacteraceae bacterium | reverse complement strand
TACAGCGCCGTGCTGCCGCGGCGGCGTTCCGACCACCGGCCGATCGTGGTGACGCTGGCCGTGGCCATCGTGCCGGCGCTGCTGGCCGCCGCTTAGAGATACGGCAGCAACAGCCGCGCCGCGGCATCGCGCAGGCGCACCGGCAGGGAACGCGCGGCGAGATCCTCGCGGGTCAGTTCACGGCCCTTGCCGGCATCGATCGTCTCGGTCAGCCGCGCGGCCAGCGCGGGATCGTAAAGCTCCACGTTGACTTCGAAGTTCAGCCGGAAACTGCGGGCATCCCAGTTGGCGCTGCCGATCAGGCTCCACGCGCCGTCCACCACCATCAGCTTGGAATGGTCGAACGGCGGCGGGTTGAGCCAGACGCGGCACCCCCGTTGCAGCAGCGGGCGGACGTTGGCGCGCAGCGCCCAGTCCATGATGGTGTGGTTGCTGCGCGCGGGCAGCACGATGTCGATCTGCACGCCGCGCAGCGCGGCCAGCGCCAGCGCGGTGACCAGGCGCTCGTCGGGCAGGAAATAAGGCGTCTTGATGCGCAGCGTGTGGTGCGCGCAGGCAATCGCCTCCAGCACCATGAACTCGATTTTCTGGATGTCCGCGTCGGGACCCGAGGTGATCACCCTGGCGTTGACGCAACCGGCCTCGGCGATGGCGGGAAACCAGTCGGCGCCCGCGAGTTCCTCGTTGGTGACAAAACTCCAGTCGCGCGCGAAGGCCTCGGCGAGTTGGCCGACCACCGGGCCGCGCAGGCAAAAATGGGTATCGCGCACGGGATCGCCGGGCTGGCTGGCCAGCACGTTCTCGCCGCCGATGTTCATCCCGCCGGTGAAGCCGATGCGGCCATCGATCAGCAGGATCTTCTTGTGCGTGCGCAGGTTCAGGAACGGCATGCGCCAGGGCAGCGGCGAGTGCATGAAGCGGCCGGCCGGCACGCCGCCACGGGCCAGGCGGTTGAAGGCGGCCGAATGGAAATAGCCGGCGCCGATGCCGTCGATCAGCACGCGCACCGGCACGCCGCGGCGGTGCGCGGCGATCAGCGCATCGACGAAGGCGCCGCCGGCCTCATCGTCGCGCAGGATGTAGCTGGACAACGCGACGCTGTGCCGGGCGGCGGCGATGGCGCGCAGCATGGCGGGATAGGCTTCGTCGCCGCAGTACAGCACCTGCGCCTCGTTGCCCGCCAGCAGGGGGCGGGCGGTGATGCGCGCGGCGGCCCGCCCGAGCGGCACCAGATGGGCGACGGATGGCCCCGGGCTGGCAAGGTGCCGGCCGGCGAGGGCGCCGTCCTGGCGCAGCCCGTGGGCGCGGCGGGTGACGCGGTTGACGCCGAACAGGACATAGAGCAGCCCGCCGGCAAACGGCGACAGCCAGGCCAGTCCCATCCAGCCCATCGAACTGCCGACGTCGCGGTCGTTCAGCAGCACGTGCACGGTGACCAGGATGGCGATCAACACGCCGACCGGTATCAGCAGGGCGTCGCCCCAATGGCCGAACATCGCCAGCCGCAGCCTGTCCTCGAAGCTGAACACCTTGTGCGTCCTTCCGCCCGTCGCTTGCCGTCCCATGGGTCGGGTCATAGTGTGCCCACCTGCAACGGCGTGGCTTGCGTCGGATACACGGGAAGGGGCGTCGATGAGTAAGATTTTCGGAGAAATCCGCCAGCTCGGCTTCGTGGTCGAGGATATCGAGGCCGCGATGCACCATTGGGCGACGGTGATCGGCGTCGGACCCTGGTTCTATGCGCCGCGCATCCCGGTGCAGAATTTCCAGTACCGCGGCCAGCCGTCCGACATGGTGCTGTCGGTGGCGCTGGCCAATTCGGGGCCGCTGCAGGTCGAGCTGATCCAGCAGCGCAACGACGCGCCGTCGATCTACCGCGACTTCGTGCGCGCCGGAAAACTGGGGTTGCAACACGTGGCGTACTGGACGGAAGACTACGACGCCGTCATGGCGCGCGCCGCCGCCGCCGGGCTGTTTCCGGTGATGTCGGGCGACGTCGGCGCGAACGGCCGTTATTGCTACTTCGACACCGAGCTGCATCCGGGCAGCGTGGTGGAGCTGTCCGAAACGGCGGGGCCGAAAGGCAAGATGTTCCGCCTCATTCGCGAGGCGGCGCAGGGCTGGGACGGCAGCGATCCCGTGCGACCCTTCCCCGACCTGACGGCTCTCGCCGACTGATGGCGCCGCTGATCGGCTTTTACGGCGACGACCTGACCGGCTCGACCGACACCTTGTCCGTGCTCGCGCGGGCCGGGCTGCGGGTGCTGATGTTCCTCGATGTGCCCGACCCCGACGAGTTGGCCGACGCGGACGCGGTGGGCATCGCCGGGGCGTCGCGCACCATGACGCCGGCGGAGATGCAGGTGGCGCTGCCTCCCGGTTTCGCCGCCCTGGCGGCCGCCGGCGTGCGCGTGCTGCACTACAAGGTGTGCACGACCTTCGACAGCTCGCCCGGCATCGGCAGCATCGGCGAGGCACTCGGCATCGGCCGGCGGATGTTCCGGCCGGACTTCGTGCCGGTCGTGGTGGGCCAGCCCGACATCGGCCGCTGGTGCGCTTTCGGCACCCTGTTCGCCTCCTTCGGGGCGGACGGATCGATCTACCGCCTGGACCGCCACCCCGCGATGTCGCGCCACCCGGTGACCCCGATGCACGAGGCCGACCTGCGCCGCGTGCTGCAGGCCCAGGGGGCCGGACCGGTGGCGCTGGTGGACGCGGCGGCGCTGGAGCGCGACGCCGGGGTGGCCGCGCTGAAGGCCGCCCTGCGCGAGTCCCCGGACGCGGTGCTGTTCGACGTCGTGGCGCCGGCGCACCTGGCCGCCATCGGGGCGCTGATCGG
>CAYWOW010000376.1:0-2852 GCA_964459005.1 uncultured Acetobacteraceae bacterium | reverse complement strand
GCCGGCTACAAGCTGCTCGCCGGCATTTACGCGCGGTCGCACCAGCCGCAGCAGATGATCCCGGTGCTGACCAAAGCGATGGATGCCGGCTTGGTCGATGTCGAACTGCTCGAGCTGCTCAGCAATGCCTACATCCAGACCGGGCAGACCCCGCTCGCGCTGCAGACCCTCGACAAGGCCGCCCGGCTCGCCAGCGACAATTCCGAGGTGCTGGAGCGGATCGCCGGCATCCGCCTGGGCATCGGCGATGCCGGAGGCGCGGAGGTCAACCTGACCCGCTCGCTCGAGCTGACGCCCAACAAGACCGGCCTCGGCGAGCAGTTGGTGATGGCGGCGCTGGCAGCCGGCGACGTCGACAAGGCCGACGCCGAACTGGAGAAGTTGCGCCAGCAACCCAACACCGAGCCGGCGAAAATCGGCAACCTGCTCGGACTGATCCGCCTGGAGCGCTTCGATCTCGACGGCGCGCGGGCCGCCTTCGAGGGCGCGCTGAGCGCCGATCCCACCTCCACCGCGGCGCGCCTGAACCTGGCCAAGGTGCTGGCCCAGCAGGGGCGCAACGCCGATGCCGAGAAGCTGCTGCTCACCCTGCTCAACAAGGAGCCGGCGAACGCCCCGGCGCTGGCGGCGATTTCCGGCATCCTGCTGGCGGAGAACAAGGCGGACCAACTGGTCGCGCTCATGGAAGCGGCCCGCAAGGCGGTGCCGGGCAATATCGGCTTGACGGTGGCGCTGGCCGACCTGCTGGCCAACACCGGCGAGACGCGCAAGGCCTATGCCCTGATCGACGCATTGCCGAAGGACCAGGCCGGGCTGCCCGGCGTGCTGATCGCCCGGGCCCGGCTGCAGGAAGCGCTGGGCATGGACCGGGAGGCCCAGGGCACCTACCGCCAGGAGCTGACGGGCAATCCGACGGACATCGAGACGCGCCGCCGGCTGGCCGACCTGTTGGTGCGGGCCAAGGATGTCGATGAGGCCAAGGCGGTGCTCAGCCGGGGGTTGGAAACGTCGCCCGGGAACGCGTTGCTGTTGCAGACCATGGTGGCGATCGATTTCCGCGTCGGCGGCCTGGACGCCGGGCTGGCCACCGCCAACGAGCTGGCCAGGAACGCGGCCAACCTGCCGGCGGCGCGGCTGCTGAAGGGCGGGCTGTACATGTCGGTGCAGCGCTTTGCCGATGCCGTTGCCGCCTACCAGGCGGAGTTGCAGACGCATCCCTCCAGCGCGCTGACGATAGCAACCGCGCTGGCGATGCAGAGCGCCGGCCGGCCGGCCGATGCGCAGCATGTGTTGCAGGCCTGGTTGCTGCGCGAACCCGAGGACATCAGCGCCATCCGGACGCTGTCCTCGCTCGACCTGCAGGCCAACCGGATGGCGGACGCCGAGGAGCACCTGAAGGCGGTGCTCGCCCAGCAGCCGAACGACCCGATCGCGCTCAACAACCTGGCCTGGATCTACCAGACCCGCGACGACCCGCGGGCGCTGGCGATGGCCCAGAAGGCCTATCTGCTCGCGCCCGGGCCGCAATCCGCCGACACGCTGGGCTGGATCCTCACCAAGCAGGGCAACGCCAAGGTGGGGCTGATTCTGCTGACCCAGGCGGCCCACAACCTGACGACCGAGGCGGCCATCTTCTATCACCTGGCGGTGGCGCTGAACGACACCGGGCAGAAGGACAAGGCGGTCGAAGTGCTGACCCAGCTGGTCAAATCCCCGGCCGAGTTCGACGACAAGCCGGCGGCCCGCAAGCTGCTGGCCGATCTGGGCGGGGCGAAGCCGTAGCGGTGTTGTTGCGGCTGCTGACCTTCACCACGCTGTTTCCCAACCGGGAGCAGCCGAACCACGGCGTCTTCGTCGAAAACCGGCTGTGCCATCTGGTGGCGACCGGCGAGGCGGCGAGCACGGTGCTGGCGCCGGTGCCTTTCTTTCCGAGCGGGGCGGCGGTATTCGGCCGCTGGGGCGCCTATGCGCGGGTGCCGGCACGGGAGATCCGGCACGGGTTGACCATCCACCACCCGCGTTTTGTCGTCGTCCCGCGTTTCGGCATGACCATCTCGCCGTTCCTGCTCCACCAGGCCAGCCGACGCGCGGTACGCCGCCTGCTGGCGGAAGGCGCGCGGTTCGACGCCATCGACGCCCATTATCTCTATCCCGACGGCGTCGCGGCGGTACGGCTGGGGGCGGAATTCGGCCTCCCCGTGGTGCTGACCGCGCGCGGCTCGGATGTGACGGAGTTCCCCGATTACCCGACGCCGCGGCGGCTGATTCTGGACGCGGTGGCGCGTGCCGCCGCCGTCATCACGGTCAGCGCCGGGTTGCGCGCGGCGTTGCTGGGGCTGGGCGCGGAGGGGACAAAAATCACGGTTCTCCGCAACGGCGTGGATACGCAAATCTTCCGCCCGCTCGACCGTGAAGCCGCCCGCGCCGCCCTGGGGCTGACCGGGCCGACGCTGATTTCGGTGGGTGCGTTGATCGACCGCAAACGCCATCACCTGACCATCGAGGCCCTGCGCCTGCTGCCGGAGTTTTCCTTGCTCATCGTCGGCGACGGGCCGGAGCGCGCGCGGCTGGCGGCGCTGGCCGACCGGCTCGGGCTGGCCGGGCGGGTGCGGCTGCTGGGGGCGGTGCCGCATATAGTTATGGCACAGTACTATTCTGCCGCAGACCTGTCTGTCCTCGCTTCGAGCCGGGAGGGCTGGGCGAATGTTCTGTTGGAGTCGATGGCCTGTGGCGTGCCGGTGGTGGCGAGCGACATTCCCGGCAATGGCGAAGTGGTGCGCGAGCGTGCCGCCGGGCTGATCGTGGCGGCGAACACGCCGGCGGGCATTGCCGCGGCGGTGCGCGACCTGTGG
>CAYWOW010000375.1:0-2856 GCA_964459005.1 uncultured Acetobacteraceae bacterium | reverse complement strand
GCCACCAGCGCCGGCAGATGGGCCAGATGGGCGCGCGCCGCGATCTCGGGCACCACGCCGCCGTAGCGCGCGTGCACGGACTGGCTGAGCACGGCCTCGGCCAGGACCCTTCCGTCCGGGGCCAAGGCGGCCACCGCGGTCTCGTCGCAGGAGCTTTCCAGACCGATCACCGGCCCCGGCACTTCGTTACCTACTCGCATCATACAAGCTTCCATTCGGACCCGGCTGGCCCTAGAATACAGCAATGGACGACGTTCCCTCCGCCGCCCGGCACCCCGAAGTGCACGTGCAGGGGCACGCGCGCGACTTGCCGCTGCGGGTGGGCACCCGCGGCTCACCGCTCGCCCTGGTGCAGACCCGGGCCTTCCTGGCGGTGTTGACGCACTTCTGCCCGGTCCTGCGCAACATGGACGTGTTCGAGGAACACGTCATCACCACCACCGGGGATACCTCCCAGGCAAGCGGCCAGCGGCTGGCGGATATCGGCGGCAAGGGGCTGTGGGCCAAGGAAATTCACGAGGCCTTGCTGGACGGGCGGGTCGATTTCGCGGTGCACAGCCTGAAGGACCTGGAGACCGCGATGCCGCCGGGGATCGTGCTGGCCTGCACGCTGAAGCGCGAGGATGCCCGCGACGCGCTGATCCTCGGGCCGCGCTGCGGTGCCGCCGATCCCGCCCAACCGCTGGCGGCCCTGCCGGCGGGCGCGCGCGTCGGCACCAGTTCGGTGCGCCGCCAGGCCCAGTTGCTGCACGTTCGCCCGGACCTCACGGTTATCCCGCTGCGCGGCAATGTGCAGACCCGGCTCGACAAGGTCACAGGCGGGGTGTGCGACGCCACGCTGCTGGCGCTGGCCGGCCTGCGCCGTCTCGGGCTCGATCGGCACGCCGCGGCGGTGCTCGACGCCGAGACGATGGTGCCGGCGGCCGGCCAGGGCATCGTCGGGGTCACCGTGCGCGCCGACCAGACCGAACTGCACGAGCTGCTGGCGGCGATCGAAGACCCGGAGGCGAGGGCGGTATCCCAGGCCGAGCGCGCCCTGCTGGCGGAGCTGGACGGCTCCTGCCGCACGCCGATCGGCGGTCATGCCCACCTGCTGCCCACCGGCGAGCTCTGCCTGACCGGCATGGTGGCCCGGCCCGACGGCAGCTTCCTGCTGAAGCGCAGCCTCGCCGGGCCGAAAGCCGAGGCGGTGCGCATCGGCCGGGAACTCGGCCATGGTCTGCGCGCCGACAGCCCGCCGGACATCTTCGGATGACCGATCCGGCCGGGCCGGCCTGAGCATGTCGGTGCTGGTGACCCGGCCGCAGCCCGGGGCCGCGGAAACGGCCTGTCGCCTCGTCGCGTTGGGGCGCACGCCGGTGGTGGCGCCGGTGCTCGACATCGTGCCGCTCGCCGCCGACCTGCCGCCGGCCCGGCAGGTCCAGGCCGTGCTGACCACCAGCGCCAACGCGCTCACCGCGCTCGGCGGCCATTGCGGGCTTCCCCTGCTGGCGGTGGGGGATGCCACCGCGGCCCGCGCGCGGGCCAGCGGCTTCACCGTGGTGCACAGCGCCGGAGGCGACGCGCGCGCGCTGGCGGCGCTGACGGCGCGGATCTGCGACCCCGCGGGCCTGCCGCTGCTGCTGGCCGGCCAGCAGGGCCAGGGGCGCGAACTGGTCCGGGCGCTGCGCGAGGCCGGTTTCGCGGTGGTGCATCGCGATGTCTATGCGGCGCGGCCAGCGACTTCCCTGCCCGAGCCGGCGCGCGCGGCATTGTGTGGGCACGCCGTCGAGGCGGCACTGTTCTTCTCGCCGGCAACGGCGCAGATTTTCGTCTCGCTGGCGTCATCGTTACCGCCTGAAACGTTCAACCCGGTGGAGTCCCTGGCCATCTCGCCGCAAGCCGCGGCGGCGCTGGTGGCATTGCCGTGGCGCCGCATCCGGGTTGCCGCCGCCCCGAACCAGGACGAACTGTTAGGCCTCCTGCCATGACCGAAGACCCTCCCGCCCCGACCGAGCTGCCCCAGCCCCCCGCCGAACCACCCGCGCCGGCGGCCACGCCGCAGCCGCCCGCGGCCCGGCCGAGGCGCGGCGTGCTCGGCGCGCTGGTGCTGGCGGGTTTTGTCGTCACCGCCGCCGGCGGCGCGTGGCTGTTCCAGCAGCAGCAGGACATCGCCACGCGCATCCAGCCACCGGCTGCGTCGGTCGAGCCGGCCCGGCTCGCCGCGCTGGAAAGCCGGCTCGAGGCGCTGCAACAGCGCCTGGCGCGGCTCGAACAGCGTCCCGCTCCGCCCGCCGCCGCCGCGCCGGACCTGACGGCGCTGACGGCACGGCTCGATCAGCTCGCGGCCAGGGTGGATGCGTTGCAGGGCTCCGATGCCGGGGTCGCGCAGTCGCTCGCCGGCAAGGTGCAGGCCCTCGAGCAGCGCCTCGCCCAGACCGAGCAACAGGCGCAGGCGACCGCTCGCCTGGCCCGGCTGCAGGCCGCCGGCGCGGCACTGGAGGCGGGTCAGCCGCTCGGCGACATCCCCGGCGCCCCGCCCACGCTGGCGAAATTCGCCACCGCCGCCCCGCCAACCACGGCGTCGCTGCGGTCGTCCTTCCCCGCCGCGGCCGGCGCCGCCGAACAGGCCAGCGTGCCCGCCACCGCCGGACTGTCTTTGACCGAGCGCTTGTGGCAGCAGGTGCAGTCGCTGGTCACCGTGCAGCAGGGCGGCAAGGTGCTGGTCGGCCCGCCCGCGTCGCGCGTGCTGGCTGAGGCGAAAACCCGGCTCGATGTCGGCGATCTGGCCGGCGCGGTCGGCGCGCTCGATCCGCTCGACCCCGCCGCGGCGAAGGCCATGGCGGGCTGGCGGGCACAGGCGCAGTCGCTGCTCGA
>CAYWOW010000374.1:0-2859 GCA_964459005.1 uncultured Acetobacteraceae bacterium | reverse complement strand
GGTCCCCACGCCCCCCGCGAACCCCGCCTGACCCGCCCAGCCCAGCTGCGTCCTACACGTTCCGTTACCGTATCTATTGGCGCACGCGGCCCGCTACTCCGGAAAGCAGCCGCAATTGATCGGCCGCCGAGCGGTAACCCCAGGGCAATCCGCCTAACCTCGGACACCCCCAGATCAGCAAAAAAGAAAAAATCGCACAAGCCCGCGGAAAGACGATGAAAAGTTGAAAATCAGGCGCTTCTCGCCCAAAATTGTTCTCCCCGTCTCTCCGTCTACCCGTGAAATCTTCTTATGCAGCCGGCCCGGTCGGCAGGAAATGCCGGCCAATTAACCGGGCCGTAACCGGACCGCGCGAGGCTTCGCCACCCGGCGTAAGGCCGGGCAAGCACGAGCCGGGTCACCCATGCGAATCGCCACCACCACTGCAATCCGTCCGCGCGGCCCCGACAGCCCATCCGGAGCCTCGCGATGAACGGCCTGCTGGACGGGCTGAAGGCGCTCGGTCCGGGCCGGCTTGCCGCCATGGGCGCGGTCGCCGCCGCCATGCTCGGCCTGCTGGCGCTGCTGATGCTGCGCGCCCCCGCCGACCACATGGCCCTGCTCTACGCCGACCTCGACCCGCGGGAGGCCGGGCAGGTGGTCGACGTGCTGGACCGCCAGCACGTGCCGCACCAGTTGGCCGCCGGCGGCGCGCAGATACTGGTGCCGGGCGACGAGGTGGCGCGCCTGCGCCTGTTGCTGGCCAAAAACGGCCTGCCGACCGGCGGCTCCATCGGCTACGAAATCTTCGACCGCGGCGACAGCTTCACCACCAGCCAGTTCCAGCAGGAAATCAGCCAGACCCGCGCGCTGGAGGGCGAACTCGCCCGCACCATCCGCGCCATCGCCGGCGTGCGCGCGGTGCGCGTTCACCTCGTGCTGTCGCGCCGCGAACCCTTCGCCCGCGATGCGCAGGACGCCCAGGCCTCGGTGCTGCTCACCATGGCGGGCGCCGCCCGCATGGACAACGAAGGCGTGCAGGCCATCCTCAACCTGGTGGCCGCCGCCGTGCCGGGCCTCCGCCCGCAGAACATCGCCATCATCGACAGTCGCGGCAACGTGCTGTCGCGCGCGGGCAGCCCGACCGGCCCCGCCGCGGCGGCGCAATCGACCGAGGAATTGCGCCGCGGCACCGAACTGCGCATCGCCCGCGCCGTCGAGGAAATGCTGGAACGCAGTCTCGGCCCCGGCCGGGTGCGCGCCGAAGCCACCGTCGAGATGAATTTCGATCAGGTGCACGAGACCCAGGAAAGCTTCGATCCCGATGGTCAGGTGGTGCGCAGCACCCAGTCGGTGAACGGCACCAGCCGCAACACCGAAACCGCCGCTCCCGTCACGGTGCAAAACAACCTGCCGAACGCCGACGCCGGCCACGACGCCACCGGCAGTCAGGAACAGAAGCAGGAGGAAACCACCAACTACGAAATCAGCAAGACGGTGCGCACCCTCGTGCGCGAGCAGCCGCAGATCCGCCGCCTCAGCCTCGCCGTGCTGGTCGACGGCGCCGAGGCGAAGGGGGCCGATGGCAAGCTCGCCTGGCAGCCGCGCACCACCGAGGAACTGGAAAGCATCGCCCGTCTGGTGCGCACCGCCATCGGCTATGACGAAAAGCGCGGCGACCACGTCGAAGTGGTGAACATGCGTTTCGCCGCCGAGCCCGATACCGTCGAGGCGCAACCGCGCACCCTGTTCGGCCTGCCGATCGTGCGCGCCGACCTGATGCGCCTGGCCCAGACCGCGCTGCTCGGCATCGTGGCGATGGCGGCGCTGCTGCTGGTGCTGCGGCCCATGGTGTTGCGCCTGACCGCGCCGGTGTCGCGGCCGCCGGCGTTGCCCGCCATATCCGGCGGCGCCATGCCCGTCGGCGCCGCGCTGCCACCTGGCGCAAGCGAGGCCGGTGCGCTGCTCGGCACCCCCAATCCGGCAACCGGCGAACTGGCCTTCCTCGGCGGCGTCGCCGGCGCGCTGGAAGACGAGAGCATGGTCCGGATCGCCAACATCGAAGGCCAGATGCGCGCCTCCTCGATCCGCCGGCTCGGCGAACTGATCGACAAGCATCCCGAGGAAAGCCTGTCGATCGTACGCTCCTGGATGCAGCAGGAGCGTCGCTGATGACCCACCTCCCCGACGACTACCGCGCGCTGAACGGCCCGCAGAAGGTTGCGGTGCTGATGCTGGCGCTCGGCGAGGACCAGTGCTCGCACCTGTTCGGCATGATGCACGAAGACGAGATCAAGGAAATCTCGTCGGCGATGGCCCAGCTCGGCCCGGTGCGTTCCGACATGGTCGAGCGGCTCTGCGTCGAGTTCGCCGAAAACCTCGGCGGCACCGGCAATCTTGTCGGCAGCTTCGAGAACACCGAACGTCTGCTGATGAAAGCCCTGCCGCGTGACCGGGTCTCGCAGATCATGGAAGAGATCCGCGGACCGGCCGGCCGCACCATGTGGGACAAGCTGGGCAACGTGCATGAGGCGGTGCTGGCGAACTATCTCAAGAACGAATATCCGCAGACCGTCGCCGTGGTGCTGTCGAAGGTGCGCCCCGAGCACGCCGCCCGCGTGCTGTCGATGCTGCCCGACAGCTTCGCGATGGAAGTGGTGATGCGCATGTTGCGCATGGAAAGCGTGCAGAAGGACGTGCTCGACGGCGTCGAGCGCACGCTGCGCAGCGAGTTCATGTCCAATCTCGCCCGCAGTACGCGCCGCGACGCGCACGAGATGATGGCCGAGATCTTCAACAACCTAGACCGCCAGGCCGAAACCCGCTTCCTGGCGGCGCTGGAGGAACGCAACCGCGAGGCGGCGGAGCGGATCAAGTCGC
>CAYWOW010000373.1:0-2866 GCA_964459005.1 uncultured Acetobacteraceae bacterium | reverse complement strand
GCCCTCAACAACAAGCAGACCGCGGAGCAGACCAACGGGAGCAGCAACGCGATCACCCAGCAGGCCCTATCGAACGGAACGGGCAACACGCAATCGGCGTCGATCGACTATGGCAACGGCAACACGATCGGCCAGACTCAGAACGGTGGCGTGGGCAACACGCAAACGGCGTCGGTTACCGGGGGCAACTCCAACAACGTCAGCCAGTACCAGGGCATCGGCGGCTCCGGCAACGTCCAGACCGCCTATGTCTCCAGCAGCAGCAACGGGACGATCCAGCAGACGCAGGCGAACGGCGTGTCCAGCGGCACGCAGACCGCCTACCAGCTCAACACCTACGGCGCCAACCAAATCTATCAGACCCAGAGCACCAGCGGCAACGTCGCCACTGTCACCCAGAGCTTTGGCTCAGGAAACGTTGCGATCCAGAAGCAATAATCCTGGGGCGGCGAGCGTCGGGAGGGGCATGCCCCCTCCCGATTTCGTGGCGCAAGACTGTTGTGGTTCAACCAATCCGCGTTGCATGGAAAGGCAACGATCATGGCGTGGCGATGGCTCCTCCCGTTCATCCTGGCAGCCGCGCTGCCGGCCCGCGCCGACGATCTGGTCAGCACGAGCCAGGTGGTGGCGGCGCAGGCGGCCGGGGCGCTGCCGGCGAACCTGCTCGGCAACGCGTCGCCACCAGCGAACCTGTCCGGCAACGTCTCCGTGATTGTCCAATCCGGCTCCGGCAATATCGCGCAGACCGACCAGACCGGCACGGCGGACTCAGCTGCGATCACCCAGTTGGGCAACAATTTCAGCGCGTCGATCACGCAGACCAGCCAGCACGACACGGCCACGATCACCCAGATCGGCAACGGCGCCGGGTTGCAGCCCATGACCATCACCCAGACCGGCCCGGGCCAGTCGATGACAATCACGCAGCACCGATGAAATCCTTGTTCCGCGCCGCCGCCCTGCTGGTGCTGATGGCGGGTGGGGCATGGGCGCAATCGGATGCGCCACCCGCGCCCATCCGCACCGGCGATCATCCGGGTTTCGGCCGGGTGGTGTTCGACCTCCCCGCCGGCGCCAGATGGACCCTGGACCGGATGGGCGAGCGGCTGACCGTGCGGTTTTCCGGCGCCGCTCCGGTGGCCGGGGCGCCGCCGCCGCGCAATGTGCGCGCGCTGACCGCCGCTTCGGGCACCGCCGAGCTGTCGCTCGCGCCGGGCGCGCAGGTGCGGTCGATGGTGCTGGGCAACCGGCTGGTGCTGGATGTGCTCGACCCGGCCGCGGCGCCGGCGGCAACACCGCCGGTCCAGGGCGCCGCCGCCGGCGTCCGCCCCGCCGGCGCTCCGCTCGACCCAGTGCAGGCGCGGGTATTGCAGCAGGCCGCCATGGGCGACCAGTTCGGCGGCCGGGCCATCCCGCCGGACATCCTCAAAATCCTCGCCGACCCGCGCATCGAGCCGATCACCGCCTATATCGTGTGGCAGGCCGCGCGCAAGCCGCTGGAGGAATGGACGGTGCAGCAGCTTCAGGACATCACGGCGGTGCTGCCAACGCTGGCCGAGACCGGCATGCCGATGCCGCAGATCCAGGCGCTGTACAAATTCCTCGAGCTCGACCCGGATGATGTGTTTCACCCGCAATTCGGCCAGGACTGGCAGACCCGCTCGACGCGCTTCGACCCGAGCAGCGGGGCCGCGGTGGCGGCGATCTCCTCGGCCGACTGCCAGGCCGATCCGGGCCAGATGACGGTCGCAACCCTCCAGTCCTGTCAGTCGGGTGGGCAATGATGCGCAGCAGACTTCTGACCCTGGTTTTGCTGACGAGCCCGGCGCTGGCCGCCGCACAGGGCCTTGAAGCGGGAGGCGGCAAAGTGGATCAGGGCACCGACAACCTGCAAACGGTCAACCAGCCGGCCGGCGACCGGTCGGTGGTGCGGCAGACCGCCGGACCCGGCAGCAACGGCAACGTGCAAAGCGTGACGATCGCCTCGCCGGGCGAGCCGGTGAACCGCGCCACGCAAGAGACGCAGGGGGCGGGCAACACGCAGAGCATCGTCCTGTCGGGCGGCTCGGGCAACGTGGTGGACCAGAGGACCGGGCCGGGCAGCGCGGGCAGCGTGCAGTCGGCCATCGTCACCGGCAGCGGGAACACGGTCGTGCAAACCCAGGGCGGCCGGGAGAATCATCAATCGGTGGTGCAGACCGGCGGCGGCAATGTCGCGATCCAGACGCAGCGCGGCAACGGCCTCAGCAGCGTGCTACAGCAGCACGGCGGGCAGACCGACGAGCAGGTGGAGGATTCCGGCCCGACGAAGTAGCGCCGCCCGGCCGGCGTCAGAACGCCGGCACCAGCCAGGGCTCCAGCGCCGCGCGCCAGGCATCCGTGATCGGCACCGCCCGACGCGTCGTGGTGTCGATCACCGCGATCACGGAGGCGGCGCGGGCCACCAGCGTCGCGCCCTGGTGCAGGGACTGGCGCAGTTGAACGCTCTTGCGGCCGACCCGGTGAACCGCCGTCCCGATCAGGATCTCGCCCGGCCAGTTCATCTCGCGCAAAAAATCCAGTTCCAGCCGGGCGATCACCACGCCGTGGCCCGAGGCGGGGTCGAGCAACCCCGCGGCCTGCATCAACTCGGCCCGGCCGGCCTCGCACATGACGCTGTAGATGGCATTGTTGACATGGCCGAGCCGGTCGGTGTCGCAAAAGCGCAGCTTCTGCGTGGTCACGAACGGCTCGCCCATCGGGCGCGCTCAGCGGACGTCGTAGGGCGGCTTGTGCAGCCCCGCCGGCGAGTAGGTGAACACCTCCACGCCGTCCTCGGTCACCCCCAGCATGTGCTCGAACTGCGCCGACAGGCTGCGGTCGCGGG
>CAYWOW010000372.1:0-2868 GCA_964459005.1 uncultured Acetobacteraceae bacterium | reverse complement strand
GGGCGAAGCCCTGGTGGGGCGCGGGGCAACGCCCCGCCTATGGCACGATTATCCCCCTGGCGTGGCCAGCCGCCGCTGCAGCAGCCGCCCCGCCAGCGAAACACTGAGGCAGATCACCAGATAGGTGGCGGCGACGGTGGCCAGGATTGTCAGGGGCTGGAACACCCGCGCATTGACCAGCACGCTGCTGCCCGTCAGTTCCGCCACCCCCAGCACCGAGGCGACCGAGGTGTATTTCAGCATCCGCACGTATTGGCCGAACAGCGCGGGCAGCGCCACGCGCGCCGCCAGCGGCAGCACGATCAGCCGCAGCACCCGCCCGCGCGGCAGGCCCAGCGCCAGCCCAGCCTCGATCAGCGACACCGGCACCGCCAGCAGGCCGGCGCGCATATCCTCCGCGCAATAGGCCGCGACGAAGACCGAAAACCCGAGCACGCAGGCCGGATAGGCCGACGTCCGGTAATTGAACAGGGCGGGCAGGGCGAAGTAGCACAGCATCAGCACGACCAGCAGCGGCGTGCCCCGGATGAAGCCGACATAGGCGGCGCAGATCTGCGCCGCGACGGGAACCCGCAAGTAGCGCAGCAGCGCGACCGGGATCGCCAGCGCCGTGCCCAACACGCCCGTCCATGCCGCCAGGCTCAGCGTGGTCCGAAGCCCCGCCGCGAGAAACGGCAGGTTGTGCAGGATGACCTCAGGCATCGTCGATCCTGACCGCGACGGCGCGTGCCGCCGGCAGCCACAGCAGGGCGTGGCTGACCGCCGTCACCAGGATCAGGTACAGCACCGTAATGGTGATATAGACCTCGAAGGTGCGGAACGTATCGGCTTCGATGGCGCCGGCCTGGTAGGTCAGTTCGCCTACCGCGACCACCGAGGCGAGCGACGAATCCTTGATCAGTTGCGAGAACAGGCTGGCCAGCGACGGCGCGATCGCTCGGAACGCCTGCGGATAGATCACCAAGCACATTATCTGCCACCGTCGCAGGCCCAGCGCGGCGGCGCCTTCGGCCTGGCCCGGCGCAATGCTGAGCACGCCGGCCCGCACGATCTCGGCGGCATAGGCGCCCGAATAGATCGACAGCCCGAACCAGGCGCAGAGGAACGCCGGCAGCTCCAGCGCCGACAGTCCCAGGTACCAGAAATAGATGTGCAGCAGCAGCGGCACATTGCGCACGCTCTCGACATAAAGCAGCGCGCCGGCTCGCGGCAGCTTGTGCTTCGCCGCCCCGGCGGTGCCGACCAGGCAGCCGATCAGCACCGCGCCGAGCAGCGCCGCGGCCGAGAGCGCGATGGTGACCAGCAACCCTTGCTCGATCTGGTCGCGATGTTCCCAGATCGGCGCCCATTGGAAGGCGTAGTGCATCGGGCTCAGCGCGGCGTCAGGACGGCCAGACCTCGATCGGGGTGGTGGGCGCGCCGCCGAACCAGGCTTCGTACAGCTTGGCGTAGGCGCCGGAGGTCCAGAGATCCTGCAACGTCTCGTTCACCGCGTCGCGCATCGCCCAGTCGCCCTTGCGCAGCCCGACGCCGAACGGCTCGCTGCTCAACAGGCCGCCGACGATCTTGAAGCCGCCGTTGTTCTTGGCGAACCCTTGCAGGATCGTCAGGCTGCCCGTCAGTACGTCCGCGCGGCCCTGTGCCAGCGCCAGCCACGCCGCGTCATAGTCGCGGAAGGCGGTGACGCGCGCGTCGGGCGCCAGCCGCGCGATCGTCTTTTCCAGCGTCGTGCCCTGCTGCACCACGACGCGCTTGCCCGCCAGGTCGCCGACGCCGGCGATCGGGCTGTCCTTGCCCACCAGCAGCGACTGGCCGCCGGTGTAGTAGGTCATGCTGAAATCGATCGTCTTCTCCCGGTCGCGCGTATGCGTCATCGAGGCGGCGACCAGGTCGATATTGCCGCTCAGCAGCAATGGCACGCGCGACACCGACGTGACCTTCACGAACTCCACCGGCACGCCGACATGGGCGGCCACGGCGCGCATGATCTCCAGGTCGAAGCCGGCGGGGTTGTTGTTGTCGTCGAGAAAGCCGAACGGGGGCGTGTCGAACTTCACGCCGGCGAGCAGCTTGCCCCGGGTCTTCACCTGCGCCACCGTGTCTGGCGCGCATTGCGCCAGGGCGGCGCGCGGCATCAGCGCCAGCGCCGGCAGCAGCGCCGCGGCTGCCATCATGGATCGACGGTTCATGCGAAGGCCCTCCTCTGTTCCGCCAGATGCACGATGCCGTCGATGGCGTCCTGCAGGTCGGATTGCGGCGTGGTCAGCGACAAGCGGATATGGCCCGCGCCCGCGGCGCCGAAGGACGAGCCCGGCATGCTGGCCACCCCGAGCTCGTCGAGCCAGGTCGCGGCGACCGCTTTGTCGTCCCCGGCGACGGTGGGGAACAGGTAGAATCCGGCATCCGGCAAGGGGCATTGGATGCCCGGCGCGCCGTCCAGGCGTCCGGCCGCGTATTCCTGCCGCGTCCGGAACAGGGCGCGATAGCGCGGCACCACCTCGTCGAACAGCGCCAGCGCGGCGAGCCCGGCCTGCTGCACGAACCCCGGCACGCAGTACACCGAATGCTGCATGAAGCGCTGGAACGACTTCGCCGTCCCCGCCGGCATCGCCAGCGAGCCGAGACGCCAGCCCGTCATCCCGAAGGTTTTCGACATGCTGTCCACCACCAGCGTGCGCGCCTGCCCGGCGGCGCTGGCCTGCGGGGCGGCGAAGCGTCCGGCATGCAGCAGATCGGAATAGACCTGGTCGAACACGATCCACAGGTTATGGCGCTCGGCCAGCGCCAGCACGGCGTCCAGTTCGGCGCCGGGCAGCACGCGGGCGGTCGGGTTGACCGGCGAGTTCAGGATCACCGCCACCGTCCGCG
>CAYWOW010000371.1:0-2887 GCA_964459005.1 uncultured Acetobacteraceae bacterium | reverse complement strand
TCGTCCGCGTGCTCGATGCCGATCGACAGCCGGATCGTCCCGTCCGTGATCCCCTCGCGCGCCCGCACCTCCGCCGGCACGCCCGAATGCGTCATCGACGCCGGATGGCTCGCCAGCGACTCCGTTCCCCCCAGACTCACCGCCAACTTGAAAATGCGCAGCGCGTTCAGCACAAGGAACGCCTCGGCCTGCCCGCCCTCCAGATCGATGGAAAACGTCGAGCCGCCGCCCGTGCACTGCGCTTCGTAAACCCGCCGCGCCGCGCTGCCCTCCCGCAATGCCCCCAGCGCATGCACGCGGGCAATCCGCGGATGCGCGCCGAGGAAATCCGCCACCAGCAGCGCGTTGCGCGCCGCCTCGCGCATGCGCAGCGACAGCGTCTCCAGCGAACGGCCCAGCATCCAGCAGGAATGCGGGTCCAACTGCGTGCCGATCGCCGAGCGCAGCAGCCGCACCGGCCGGATGCGCGCCCGCGAGCCGACCGCCGCCCCGGCGATCAGGTCGGAATGGCCGCCCACATACTTGGTCAGCGAATACAGGCTGATATCGACCCCATGCGCCAGCGGATGCTGGAACACCGGCCCAAGCAACGTGTTGTCGCACATCACCACCGGCCGCTGCCCCTGCGCCGCCGCCACGACCTCCGCCGCGCGCGCCACCAGGGCAAAATCGACCAGCGTGTTCATCGGGTTGGACGGCGTCTCCACCAGGATCACCGAGACTTTTCCTTTCGCCATCGCGCGCTGCGCCGCGCCCAGCACCTCAACCTCCGACGTGCCGTCGGAAAACCCCTCGGCGGCGATGCCGAAGCCGGCAAAAGTCCGGGTCAGCAGCGTCTCGGTGCCGCCGTAGAGCGGCTGGCTGTGCAGGATCGCGTCGCCCGGCCGGGCGGTGGCGAGAATGGTCGTGGCGATCGCCGCCATGCCCGACGAGAACACCACCGCCGCCTCGCCGCCCTCGTAGACGGCCAGGCGGTCCTCGACGATCTCGCTGTTGGGGTGGTTGAAGCGCGAATAGACCAGCCCGGCCGACCCGTCGCCCGGCGGCTCGCGCCGGCCGGAGACATAGTCGAAGAAATCGCGCCCGTCCTCGGCGCTGGCGAAGACGAAGGTGGAGGTCAGAAAGACCGGCGGCTTCACCGCGCCCTCGGACAGGGCGGGGTCGTAGCCGTAGCCCAGCATCAGCGTCTCGGGGTGCAGGCGGTGGTTGCCGATGCTCAGGTGGTGGCTCTGGTCCTTGGCCATGGCGTTCCTCCTTGCCCTGCCAGTATACGCCAATCCGTTCCGGTGGGCTTACCTGGGCAGAACGAACGCGATAGGTTAGCCATCAGCCCGTCCACAGACCGCGAGGCACGCTTGGCCAGACGCCGCGACCCGTCCGCTTCGATCAAGATCATCGACGTCGCCGCCGCCGCCGGGGTGGCGCCGATGACGGTCTCCCGCGTGCTCAACACCCCCGGGCACGTCTCGGCGGCAACCGCCGCGCGGGTGCGCGAGGCGATCGAGAGCCTGGGCTACGTGCCCAACCTGATCGCCGGCGGGCTGTCCAGCCGGCGCAGCCGGATGATCGCCGCCATCGTGCCGACCATCGCCAACGCGATGTTCAGCGACCCGGTGCAAGCCTTCACCGACGTCATGAACCAGGCCGGCTACCACGTGCTGCTCGGCCTGTCCGGCTATGGCGGAGGCGACCCCGAGCGTGAGCTGATCCGCGCCGTGCTGGCGCGCCGGCCGGACGCGCTGCTGCTGACCGGGGCGACGCACCCGCCGGGGGTCACCCGCCTGCTGCGCGCCGCCGGCGTGCCGATCGTCGAGATCTGGGACGCCGCCGCTTCGCCCACCGACATGCTGGTCGGCTTCGACCATGCCGAGGTCGGTGCGGCGGTCGCCGACTTCTTCGCCGATCGCGGTCACACCCGCTTCGCCGTGGTGGGCGCGGACGACCCGCGCGGGGCGCTGCGCCGACAGGGCTTCTTCGACACCATCGCGCGCCGCGGCGGCAAGCTGGTGGCCGAGTGCATCCTGCCCGCCCCCAACACCATCGCCGACGGCCGCGTTGCGCTGCGCACCATGCTGCCCTCGTTGGGCCCGCGCACCGCGCTGCTGGCCGGCTCCGACCTGGTGGCCTTCGGCGTGATCACCGAGGCACGCATGCACGGCATCGCCGTGCCGGAGCGCCTGGCCGTCTGCGGCTTCGGCGATATGGAGTTGTGCCGGGAGAGCGAGCCGCCGATCACCAGCGTCGGCGTGGACGGCACCGCCATGGGCCGGCTCGCCGCCGAGAGCCTGCTGGCCCGCCTGTCCGGCCGTCCGGCGCCCAGCCGCGTGCTGGTGCCGTTCCATATCCTGCCGCGCGCCACCACCTAACGCGGGCTGGGGAGCGGCCGTTCCCCAACCCTGGACAAACGCCGGTCCGTGGGCAATGACCCGCGGCATAAAACGGAGGGGGATATAACCCATGAACTACCAGTCGGCAGCCGGCCTCAGGGTCGCGTCGGTCCTCAAGGATTTCATCGAAACCGAGGCCCTGCCCGCCTCCGGCGTGGACGCGCCCGCCTTCTGGTCCGGGCTGGCCGGGCTGGTGTCCCGGTTCGGCCCACGTAACCGGGCCCTGCTGGAGACCCGCGACGCCTTGCAGGCACGGATCGACGCCTGGCACCAGGCCAATCCCGCCCGGCCCATCGACCGGGCCGCCTACACCGCCTTCCTGCGCGAGATCGGCTATCTGGTCCCGGAGCCGCCGCCCTTCGCCGTCAGCACCACCCATGTGGACCCCGAGATCGCCACCATCGCGGGTCCGCAGCTCGTCGTGCCGGTGAACAACGCGCGCTACGCGCTCAACGCCGGCAACGCCCGCTGGGGCAGCCTGTACGACGCGCTCTACGGCA
>CAYWOW010000370.1:0-2888 GCA_964459005.1 uncultured Acetobacteraceae bacterium | reverse complement strand
ACCACGGCGGAGAAATGCGCGCTCATCGCGCTGGCCAGGTGGCCGTAGAAATTGTGCGGGGCCACGTTGATCTCATAAACCTCAGCCATGGTCGCGATCTTCAGCGATTCCGCCAGGCCGTTCCAGATCACGTCGACGATCGCCACGTCCATGGCGTAGGCCTCGAAATACGGCTTGAAGTCGCGCCGGTGGCACAGGGTTTCGCAGGCCGCCACCGAACAGGGGGCGCGGCTGCGGATCATCGCCAGCGAGGCGGGGTCGTAGGTGTCGAGCTCCAGCCAGGTCAGGTCGTACGGCGCCACCGCGTCGGCGACCTTGCGGAAGCCGTCGGTCTTGAAGTTGAAGTTGATGTCGAGCATCAGGTCCATGTCCGGCCCCGCGCCGGCGCGGAAGGCGGCCAGGGTGTCGGTGGCGGCGCGCAGCATGGAGCGGTCCCAGTTCAGCGCCGGCCAGCCCGGGGTGCGGCCAAAGCCGGGGACGACCTGGGCCAGCTTGCCGTCGCGGCTGGTCAGCATGTTGGTCTTCAGACCCTTGAAGCCACGGGCGCGGATTTCCTCGCCGAGGCGGGCGATGTCGTCGTAGGTGCGCAGCTCCGGCACGCCCATCATGGCGGCGGCGCGGACGCGATAGGTGCCGGCGTGCGTCCAGTAGACCGGGATGCGCTCGCGCACGGGTCCGCCGAACAGGGCGTAGACCGGCACGCCGAGGTCCTTGCCCTTGATGTCGAGCAGGGCGTTCTCGATCGCCGCGATGGCCTGCTGGGTCAGGCCGCCGCGCGATTGGCGGCTGAGCACGTGCAGCGTGGAGACCACCTGCTCGGTGCGGCGCGGGTCGCGGCCGATGGCGAGCGGGGCCAGCGCCTCGATGACCTGGGAGAGCCCGGCGCTGCCGAAGCTTTCGTTGTATTCGGACCAGCCGGTGATGCCGGTGTCGGTGGTGATTTTCAGGAACGAGAACATCCGCCAGCCGGCGTCGGCGCGAAGGGTTTCCAGTCCGGTGATTTTCATGGCTTCTCTCTCTTGCGGGGCAAAGCGTCCCTGGTTTTCCTATGCGCGCGACGACATGCGTACCAGCCGGCGGTCGTGACCCACCACGACCAGCGCGACGGAGGATATGATCGGTCCCGCCGCGAGGCAAAGCAGCGCGATATTGTCGCTGCCCGTGGCATCCTTCACCAGCCCGAACACCCACGGCCCGAACCAGCCGCCCAACTGGCCGATCGAATTGATCATGGCAATGCCGCCCGCCGCCGCGGCGCCGGTCAGCAGGGTGCTGGGCATCGACCAGAAGACCGGCGCGACCGCCCACGAGCCCATCGGCGCGGCGATCAGCGCCACCATCAGCAGGGCCGGGTGACTGGGACCGATGAGGATGCAGGCCGCCATCGCCACCGCCTCCAGCGACCAGCCGGCGACCGCGTGCCAGATCTTGTCGCCGGAGCGGTCGGAATGCCAGCTCCAGTAGTTCATCGTCACGAGGGCGAACCCGTAGGGTATCGCGGTGACCAACCCGACCCAGTTGGTGGACACCCCGAAGCCCTTGACGATCAGCGGCATGAAGAAACTCAGCCCGTAGCTCGCCATGCTGTGGGTGAGATAGGCCAGCGACAGCAGCAGCACCTTCGGGTTGGCGAGCGCCTCGAGGAGGCCGTATTTGTGGACCGCCTCGCGCTGCGCGCGCTCGGAGGCGAGCCGCTCGGCCAGCCAGGCCTTCTGGTCCGGCCGGAGCCACGCCGCTTCGGCGGGCTGGTCGGTCAGGAACCACCAGGTGACAAAGCACATGATGACCGGCGGCGCCGCCTCGACGATGAACAGCCATTGCCAGCCGTGCAGCGCCAGCAAGCCGTCGAGTTGCAGCAGCAGCCCGGAGATCGGGGGTCCGATGAACAGCGAGGCCAGGGCGGCCGAATAGAAAATCGCGATCATCCGGGAGGCGTAGAAGGACGGGAACCACCAGGTCAGGTAGAGCACCACCCCCGGAAAGTAGCCGGCCTCGGCCAGGCCGAGGAAGAAGCGGACGCCGTAAAAACTCCAGTCGTTCCACACGAATGCGGTCAGCCCGGAGAGGATGCCCCAGGTGATCAGGATGCGGGAGAGCCAGCGCCGCGCCCCGATCTTGTTGAGGAACAGGTTGCTCGGGATCTCGGCCAGGAAATAGCCGAAGAAGAACAGGCCGGCGCCGAAGCCATAGACCGCGCTGGAAAAGCCGAGTTGCCGGTTCATCGTCGCCGCGGCCATGCCGACGTTCACTCGGTCCAGGTAGGCGCAGAAATAACCGAGCATGAGCAGCGGCATCAGCCGCCAGATCATCCGCCGCACGGTTTCCCGCTCGATCGGCTCGATTCCGCGGGCTTGCGGCACGCCGGCATCCACCATGGTTTCCTCCCTGCGTGAACTGCCGTGCCCTGGCCGGGCCGGTGTCGAAACGGATCATGCGCCGCCGTCGGCGCGCTGGCAACGCAGGCCCCCCCATTCACGTTTTCCGCCGATGCCGCCTCAGGCAAACACGCGCTAGGCGCGCGGGGGCATGCGTTCGAGCCGGCGGTCGTGGCCGGCCGCGATCACCGCGATCGCGGCGATGACCGGCGCGGCCGCCAGGCAAAGCAGCCCGAGGCTGGTGCTGCCGGACGCATCCTTCACCAGCCCGTAGACCCATGGTCCGAACCAGCCGCCCAGATTGCCCACCGAATTGATCATCGCGATGCCGCCCGCCGCGGCCGTGCCGGTCAGCAGGGCACTGGGGATCGACCAGAACACCGGCGCAATGGATTGGTTGCCCATCACGGCGAAGATCAGCGCGATCATGGTGACGACGGGGTGGCCGAGGCCGATGAGGGTGCAGGACGCCAATCCCGCCGAGACGAGCAGGAGCGCGCCGACCACGTGCCA
>CAYWOW010000369.1:0-2914 GCA_964459005.1 uncultured Acetobacteraceae bacterium | reverse complement strand
TGTCGGGGAAGGTCGGATAGTAGTCGTGCGGCGTGTTCTTGAGCGAGATGACGATATCGCTCGACACCCGCCCGGCCGCGCGCAGCACCGCGCCCTGGTTGGAGCGCGTATAGCTGAAATCGCGTACCGCCAGTATTTTCCCGCGCGCCGCCAGCGGTCGGTGCATCGCGCCGATCAGGTCGGTGTACCAGTCCTCCGCCTGGGTCGCCGCGCAGCGCGGGCAGCGGCATTCGTTGGCGCTGATCGTCACCCGCGTCTCGCGCGTCGCCGGCGAGACGATCAATCCGCCCAGGTCGGGCAGGGCGGTCATCAACTCGTCCACCTTCGCCTCGAGATAGTCCCACCAGAACGGGTCGGAGGCGCAGATCGCGTTTTCTTTCCACAACTCCGGCCGAACCCGCAGCAGGGAGTCGTGAAAACTCACTTCCTTCACCTGCAGGAAAACGCGCATGCCATTGTCGCCGGCGTGGCGCAGGATGGCGCGCAGGTATTGCCGGTTGTTGTCGATGTTGTGGTAGCGCACCGGCCAGCGCGCCCAGATCTGTTCCACGTCGAAATAGCGGGCGGGGAACACCAGCATGTCGAGCAGGTCGTTCTTGTGCAGCACGAGCGTGTTCAACCCGAGGGAGGCGCCCTCGTCGATGGCGCGCTTCACCCAGCGCCAGCTCCACATGCGATCGCCGTGCATCTCCACGCCGCGGATGTCGAACAGGGCCATGTCAGTTTTCTCCCCGCGCGCGCGCCAGCACCATCCTGCCCTCGCGGGCGATGTCGGCAACGCGGCGATGGTCCATCAGCAACACGATCTGGTGGTGCAGCTCGGCGTCCTCGCGGATCGGCCGGATGCTTTCCGCAAATGCCTCGAGTTCGTCCAGTGTCGCGGCGAAGGCCAGCAGGTCGGCGGCGCCGGGTCCATCGTCGCGACGGTGCTCCGCATCGCACCAGCGCGCGCGCAGGCAGACCTCGCCGCAAATCCGGAATCCCTCGATCCACACGTCCATGCGATCGAAGATGTCGGCCAGCCACGCGTGCAAGGTTGGCGGCACCGAGGCATCGCCGCGGCGCACATCAGCGGCCAGTGCCGAGGCCATCCCGGCGGCCCGCCGTTTTTCCTCGATCAGCCCCGCCACCCGCGCGCGATCCATCACCAGATCGGCCGCGCGCGCCGGATCCCAGCTGTGCAGCGCATCGCGCGTCTCCATGCCCCACCAGGCTCGCCGCAGGCTGCGCGGATACATGCTGTTGTCGGCGAACACGAACCCGTCGATGTAGAGCGCACCGCGCACGATCGCCTCGGTGCGCGACAGGACGCCGCCCAGCCAGGGTGCGGCCTCCTCCGGCCAGCCGGCATCGGCGAGCCACCGCCGGCATGCTTCCGTGGCGTCGATCGGCGCCCCCGCGGCGAAGGCGGCGGCGAGGATCAGGTTGACCGCGTTGAGCCCATCCAGCGACCACAGATCGTTGATGCGCTCCCACTCGACCCGGAAGGACGCGCCGGAAACGCCCTTGTCCGCCGCATGAACAAAGCGCGACCGCATGTCCTCGAGCGGCATGCAGGGGAACAGTCCCCAGCCCCAGAACTGCCCCATGGTGTCGTATTCGATCCACTGCGTACGCCCCGGCCGTCCGATCGCCGGGTTGTGCGGAAAGCCGAGATAGAAATCGTGCGGCGTCGCCTTGGAGCACAGAATGACGTCGGCCGGCGCGCGGTCGATCGCCGCCACCAGCGGAGCGTGGTCTTCCGGCTTGTAGGCGAATTCGCGCACCGCCAGCAGCCGCCCGTGGCGCGACGTCGCCCGGTGCAGCGCGGTGATGATGCCGAGGTACCAGTCCTCCAGGGAAGTCGCCTCGCACAACGAGCAGCGGCACTTGTTCTGGGCCCGCGAGGTTTTTCCTTCCGTCGATCCGGCGCTCGAGATCATGCCCGCCACGAGCGGGAAATCCGCCAGGAATTCGTCGGTCTTGCGTTCGATGAACTCGATCCAGAACGGTTCGCTCGGACAGACCACGCCGTCCTTCAGCAGTTCCGGTCGAAGCTCCAGAATCTCGTCGGGGAAACCGATCTCCTTCACCTCCACCATCACGCGCACGCCGCGCTTTGCTGCCATGCGGCAAACATGGTCAAGCCAGACGCGGTTGTTCTCGATCGCGTTCTCGCCGCGCCGGGTCGGCGCATTCCGCCACAGCCCGTACGGGTCGAGGTAGCTGCGCGGATAGGTCACCATCTGCACGAGGTCGGTCTCGTGCAGCACCAGCGTATCGAGCCCGTTGCGCACCGCCACGTCGAGCGCGCGGGCGATCGCCTCGCGCGACCAGATGTGCCGTCCGTGCAGTTCGAGCGCGCGCATGTTCAAACCCACCCGATCCTCCCTCGACCCGCGTCGCGCACAGGATCGGAGCCGGCGGCCCATCCGTCAAATCGGCGCGTGAAGCTACGGCGTGGTCAGTGGCGTGGCGGCGGAAGAGGCGCGCCAGAGATTGACCCCGCCATCGATCGCATGGCGGTCGATCTCCGCCAGTTCATCGGCGCTGAACGCGAGGTTGGCTAGCGCGTCGAGCGAATCGTCGAGCTGCGCCACGTTGCGCGCGCCGATCAGGGCGGTGGTCACCCGCGCATCGCGCAGCACCCAGGCCAGCGCCATCTGCGTCAGGCCCTGGCCGCGCCGCTCGGCGATGGCGTTCAAGGCGCGCACGCGCTCCAGGTTTTCCGCCGTCATCTGCCGCTCGCCCAGCGAGCCGCCCTTGGTGGCCCGCGCATCCGCCGGCACGCCGTTGAGGTATTTGCTGGTCAGCATGCCCTGCGCGAGCGGGGAAAACGCGATGCAGCCGATGCCAAGCTCGCCCAGCGTGTCCAGCAGCCCGCCCTCGATCCAGCGGTTGAGCATCGAATAGGAGGGCTGGTGGATCAGGCAGG
>CAYWOW010000368.1:0-2933 GCA_964459005.1 uncultured Acetobacteraceae bacterium | reverse complement strand
TGGTCCGCGCCGACCGCGATCCGGAAGAGCTGGCCCGACAGTTTGAACCGACCTCGCAGTCGATCCGCAATTGGGTCGGGCAGACTAACCGGCAGGAGGGCCCCGGGAGGAGAGAAGCGACACCCTGGCGGGCCTGCGCCGGTTGAATCGTTGTTGGCCAGGGTCTTGCAGGCCCGCCGTTCCGAGGCTCGCAGCTGGGCTTTGACCCTGTCCACGCAGCGCCGGCGACGGGCAGTGGGCAGCAGCGGGAGTGTTCACGATCTTGCCATGCTCGCCGCGCCTCGCATGATCGACTCTGGCGCTCGCGGTCGGTAGCCCAGCGAACCATGCGGGGGGTCGCCAGGCAGGTCACCCGGGGCAACCATGCCTCATTTAAACCAAACGCTCGGGTCGGGGGATCGAAAACGGCACCTTGCCTGGGGTTTTGCGTCGGTTACGCCGATCGGCGTCGGAACCCCCACGATACCCACAAACATCCGATATTTTTGAGATCAGCCGACATAATGAGCTTGATTCGATGATCGGGAACGGGTATCGATAGAAGTAAGTAGGGTTCTTGGCGTTGTGCCCGCTGACGGCCGCCGAAACAGACGGACCGAGAGG
Organism: uncultured Acetobacteraceae bacterium; assembly: GCA_964459005.1. Lineage (GTDB taxonomy): Bacteria > Pseudomonadota > Alphaproteobacteria > Acetobacterales > Acetobacteraceae > Rhodovastum. The sequence continues at coordinate 2,330 of CAYWOW010000368.1, read as the reverse complement.
AAACACCCGCATGCCCACTGTGGCCTGCCTGAAGAACCAGACTTCCATCGTTATTGACGGCGCGCGCGGCCTGACCCTCGGTAGTGCGAAGCGGCTGGCGGCAGACGACTAGGCCGCCGCGCCCATCCGGAATGCGGTGGAAATCAGTAGGCAAGCACGGCGGCAGCAGTCAACACGGCCAACGCTTCGCACGAGTTACGCCGGGACAGAGGGAACGCAGGGCATGACTCACCAATACTCGTTGGCCCATCTTACGGTGCTCAAGTGTCCGCCGCCCGAAATGGTCCATCTCGCTCAGCGAGCCGGTTATGATTTCATCAGCCCGCGGATCATTCCCATCGGATCGCCAGGCGAACCGATATATCCGATCGTGCAAGACAAGGTATTGATGCGGGACACCAAGGCCGCGCTGGCGGCGACGGGCATCAAGGTCCATGACATCGAACTGGCGCGGATCGTCGACGGTCTCGATCCGACAAGCTATCTGCCTGCCTTTGAAGCCGGAGCAGAACTGGGGGCGTGTTGTGTTCTCAGCAGTGCCTGGACGACGGATCGCAGTTTCGTCACCGAGTGCTATGCGGCACTGTGTGCCCTGGCGAAACCGTTTGGCCTGACGGTGGACTTCGAGTTCCCGAGCTTTTCCGGCGTCACCAATCTCCACGACGCCCTTGCTGTCGTGCGTGCGGCCGGCGAAAACTGCGGCGTCATGGTCGACACACTGTACATGGCCCACTCGCGGGTCAGGCTTGAGGAACTGGACGAGGTGCCTCGCAGTTGGTTCCACTTCGCGCATCTTTGCGACGCTCCGGCCGAGGTTCCAACCACCAAGGAAGGCATGATCCACATTGCCCGTGACGCACGCCTGTACGTGGGCGAGGGCGCCATTGATATTGCCGGCATCCTGAACCGGATTCCGGAGATGCCCTATTCGATGGAACTGCCAAACGACAAGCGTGTCGAGGAATTGGGTTACGAGGAGCATGCGCGACGGTGCGTGCAGGCGGCGAAGCATTATTTCGCGCTGCATCCGCGCGCGGAGGAGGCTCTGCTGAGTGCCTAGACCGCGATCGTCAGGCAGGTCACGGACCGGGCGGTGCTCAACACATCCATACACAGACAACCAAGTGAGGCGATTGCCATGGCTTCCCCGTTGACCGACGAGCAACGTGCCTATGCGCAAACCTTGCTGGCCAAGGCGCGAGCGGCTATGCGGGTGATCGAGGACTATGATCAGGCCAAGATCGACCGGCTTTGTCAGGCCGTCGCCTGGGCGACGGCAAACGAACCGCACATGACCCGGATCGCCAACCTGGCGGTCGACGAGACGGGACTGGGCGATCGCGTTGGCCGGGTAAGCAAGCGGTTCAAGATCATAGGCGTGCTGCGCGACGCCTTGCGCCAGAAGAGCATGGGGGTCATCGAGGAGATCCCCGAGAAGGGGATCGTCAAATACGCCAAGCCCGCCGGTGTCATCGCCTCGCTGATTCCGACGACCAACCCCGAGCAGACACCGCCGGTGACCGGCATCTACGCGTTGAAATGCAAGGACGCGGTGATTTTTTCGCCGCACCCGCGGGCCAAGAAGACGACGAGCGAGGTAGTCCGCGTCATGCGTGAGGCGCTGCGGCGCCAGGGCGCTCCGGAAGACGTTTTCCAGGTTATCGACAGGCCCAGCATTCCGCTGACCCAGGAACTGATGTCGATCTGCGATCTGACGATGGCCACCGGTGGCCAGGCGATGGTCAGGGCGGCTTACAGCTCGGGCAAGCCGGCCTATGGGGTGGGCGCCGGCAATTCGACGATGGTGATCGACGAGACCGCCAACATCGAGGAGGCGGCCCGCAACACGCGCACCAGCAAGACGTCGGACTTCGGCTCGGGCTGCTCGGCCGACGGCAACCTGGTGGTCGAAGCATCGATCTATGACGCCTTCCTGGCCCAACTGCAGGCCGAAGGCGGATATCTCGCCTCGGATGAGGAGAAAGCTAGGCTGGAAGCGGCCATGTGGGATGGTGACGGCCATCGAACCATCGAGACGGTGGCGCGGGCGCCGCAGGTGGTCGCCGCAGCGGCCGGGTTCAGCATTCCTCAGGACCGCAAGTTCCTGATCGTCAGGCAGGACAAGATCGGTCCCGAGCACCGCTTCTCCAGCGAGAAGCTGACCACGCTGCTGGCCATCTACAAGTACCAGGGATTCGATCAGGCCCTGGAAATGGTGCGCGGGATTTACGACGTCGGCGGCAAGGGTCACTCGGTCGGCATCTATTCGTTCAACGACGACCACATCCATCGGCTTGCCCTGATCGCGCCGGTCAGCCGCATCATGGTGC
>CAYWOW010000367.1:0-2933 GCA_964459005.1 uncultured Acetobacteraceae bacterium | reverse complement strand
TCGAACCCGCGCCGCCCGCCCCACGGCCCCGCCTCGCCATAGGCGGACAGGCTCGCCACCACGATGCCGGGCCGCAACGCCGCCAGCGCGGCCGGGCCGAACCCGTGTGCATCCAACGCCCCCGGCCGGTACGACTGCAAGAACGCATCCGCCCCGGCCACCAGCCCGCGCAGCGCCGCCCGCCCGGCCTCGCCGCGCAGGTCGAGCGAGGCCGACCGCTTGCCGCGCCCGCCGTCCATGACCAGCCGTTCGATCGCCGGCAGCTGTGGCGCGGTGACGTGCAGCACCTCCGCCCCGTGCGCCGCCAGCGTCCGCCCACCGACCGGCCCCGCGATGACGCGGGTGAGGTCGAGCACCCGCACCCCCGCCAGCGGCCGGTCGGGCGCGGGCGCGAACGGCCGCGGCGGCGCCTCGCCGATGCGCTCCAGCACGAACGGCGCGGCGCCCGCGAGCGCGCGGCCCTGCGGATGCGCGTCCCATTCCGCGAAGTTGCGCATCATCGCCACGCATAGCCCGGCCTCGGCGGCGGCGGCCTCGAAGGCGGGGGCCTCCCAGCGCGCCAACGCGCCCGCCACGTCGGCGCGCGTGGCCGGGCAGGCCAGCAGCCGCAGCACGCCGGCGCGGTGGTGCGGGAAATTGGTGTGCAGGCGCACGAACCGCCCGTCGCCGCAGCGATAGGCACCGGCCAGCGCGTCCCACTCCGCCGCCGCCGGCACCGCGAGGGCGCGGAAATACCGGTCGGACCGGAATTCGGCGGCAGCGTGGCGCATGTCCACCCCGACCCGTTGCGCCCGCCCCGTGCGCTGCCGCCAGGTTTCGGCGGCGGCCAGTCCGCACGCGGCGATGGCGCATTGCGCCGCCGCGCCAACCCGGAAGCTGGACGGCAACGTCGGCTCCGCGCCCGCCAGCTCGGCCCAGGCGAGGATATCGGCGGGCAACCCGGCCTGGGCGAGCAGACCGGCGAGCACGGCGAGGCAGTCGGTCACGTGCATCACTCCCTGGTGCGGCAAGCCCGGCCGGAAAGAGTAGCCCGTTAAGCTATTTGTGATAACGCACGAACGAAAGTTTCGTGCCACAAAGCCATGGGGACGCGCGGCAAGACAACAAGGCGTCGCGGCGACTCCCGTTCATTGGCGGCCAGATGCGGGCCGCGTGCTGGAGGAGTCGCCGACCATGGCCGGCCACGCCGATGGGGCTTTCCGCCGGTCTCTCGCGGACCGCGTGCGTTTCGCCCGCCGTTTGGGCGGCATGTCGCAGCACCAGCTTGCCGCGGCCATTGGCGCGAGCGCCGCCCAGGTGCGTCGCTACGAGACCGCAGCGGCCGCCATCTCCGCGGCCACGCTGCTGCGCATCGCGGTGGCGTTGGACGTGCCACTGGGCTGGCTCTACGGCATCGACGACGGCGATCACTGGCCCGACACGCTGCTCGCCGCCCTGTTTCGTGATCCGCAGATGCCGGCCCTGGTGAACGCGTTCAGCCGGATCGCCGATGACGAATCCCGCCGCCTGGTGCTCGTCATGGCAGACGGGCTGGGAACCCGCTCCCGGTCGGCGGCACCCCCGGCGCGGCCCCTGGCCGCGTCGGTCTGCTGAACGCCGTCCGCGCCCGCAACGCAGGCGCGTCATCATCGCCGCGCTGACCTGACGCCGGCGCCTGGCCGCTGGTTATTGGGACCGGGCACCGAATGCATGGCCATGATCGCAAAGGCGTGATACCTCGTCCAACATCGCCCCGGTGCATTGGAGCCGTGATGACAACGTTGGAAACTGCCATTCCCGGGCGGACGTTTTTCGGGGAAGTCCGGGCGGTTTTTGGCACCGCGTCCGGCCGGGTCATCATCCTCGTCGCGCTCTGTTACCTGCTCTGCATGATCGACCGCAACATCGTCTCCGTCGCGGCGCCGGCGATCCAGAAGGAATTCGGCCTCACCAACACCCAGCTCGGCCTCGCCTTTTCCGTCTTCGGTATTGCTTATCTGCTGCAGGCCCCGGCGGGCTGGCTGTGCGACAAATGGGGCAGCCGGCTCGGACTGACCGTGTTCGCCTCGATCTGGTCGCTGGCGACCATCGCCTGCGGCCTGGCGTCGAGCATTGGCGGCCTGATCGCCGCGCGTGCCATGCTGGGGCTCGGCGAAGCCGCGCCGTTCCCGGCGATGACGCGCGTCATCGCGGACTGGACACCGCCGACCCGTCGCAGCTTCATGCAGGGTCTGACGCACAGCTTCGTCTCGATCGGCACCACCGCGACGCCGCCCCTGGTTGCCTGGCTCATGGGCTATGTCGGCTGGCGCGGCGCTTTCCTGATGCTCGGCGGGATCAGCGTGGTCTGGGTGATCGTCTGGGCGTGGCGCTTCCGCGATGACCCGCGCACCGACCCCGCGGTGACCCCGGAGGAGCTTTCCCGCCTCGTCTTCACGCGCAAGCCGCACGCGAAGGCACCCTGGGGCCGCCTGATCCCGGCCATGCTGGCGCCCGCCATCGTCTACATGTGCCTCAGCGCGACCTTCTGGACGTTCTGGACCTGGCTGCCGACCTATTTCGCCAGGAGCTACCATCTCGTGCTCACGCAATCCGCAATCTTCACCTTCGGCGTGCTGTTCGCCGGGATTTTCGGCGACATCACCGGGGGCTGGGCGAGCGACGCCATTTACCGGCGCACCGGCAACCTGCGGATCGCCCGGTGCGGCTTCATCGCGGTGATGCTGGTTCTCTCCGCCGCCTGCATCGGTCCGGTGCTGTTCATCCGCGACCTGAATCTCGCCGCCCTGGCCCTGGCCACCGGATTTTTCTTCATCCGCGCGTCGGTCTCGCCGACCTGGGCCATGTGCACCGACATCGCGCCGGCGTGGGCGGGGTCCGCGGGCGGCATGCTCAATACCGGCTCGGCGATTTCCTCGATCTGCGCGCCGCTCGCTTTCGGCTTCATCGCCGAC
>CAYWOW010000366.1:0-2951 GCA_964459005.1 uncultured Acetobacteraceae bacterium | reverse complement strand
TGCCCGGCCAGCACGTCGAAGGCCAGTTTCTTCGTCGCCTTGTCCTCCGCGATCAGCCCTTTGCGGTTCCAACCCCGCTGGAACCGGGTCTGCCGCCGTTCCGTCCGGAAGTCGTAGAGCAGCCAGGGACAAAAGCCCTGCACATAGGCCGCGCGGCCGACGATCTCGATCTGGCGGCGATAGATCTCGGCCTGGCAGTCCTCGGTGAAAAGTTCACCAACCGCGCCGCGATGCCCGGCCAGCGCGTCGGCGCCGACCTCGCTGATCACCACCGGCTTGCCCGGACGCGAGTTCGCCAGCAGACGCTCCAACCCGGCGAAATCGCGTTCGTACCAGCCGAAATATTCGTTCAGCCCGATCAGGTCGAGGTGCTCCGCCAGCCGGTCGGCGATCTCGAATTTCTCGCGGTTGATCAGGCAAGCCGCCGCCACGAGCCGGGTCGGATCGGCACGGCGCGCGGCCCCGGCCAGATCCGCCATGAACCGATAGCGGGCGTCGGTGTCGGCGTTCTCGTTGCCGACGCCCCAGGCGATGACGCTGGCGCGGTTGGCATCGCGCGCGATCAGTTCCAGCAACTGGTTCTCGGCGTCGGCATAGGTCTCCAGGTCGGCGAAATCGATCGCCCAGTACACTGGAATTTCCGACCACAGCAGCACGCCCCGCTCGTCGGCGATCTCGGCGACGCGCTCGTGGTGCGGGTAGTGGGCGAGGCGGAGAAAATTCGCGCCGAGCTCGCGCGCATGGGCGAAGCGGCGCCGCAGATCGGCTTCGTCGGTGCACTTGCCAACCGCCGCGTCGTCCTCGTGCACGCACACGCCGCGCAGATACAGCGCCTGCCCGTTCAACAGCAGGCGCTCGTCGTCCACCCGGATTTCCCGAAAACCGATGCGTTCCCGCACATGGTCGGCGCCGCAGCGGAAGACCACGTCGTAAAGCCGCGGCGTCGCCGGCGACCACAGTTCCGGTCGCGCCGCCACCGTCACCTCGCCACGCCCCGCCACCACCGGCACCGCCTGACGCAAGCCGAGCGCGGGAATCTCGACCTCGGCCACGCCATCGGCCGGCGCGGACAGCGCCAGCGCAACACGAATGCGGGAGAACGTGCCATCCGGCACCAGCGCCGCCGTGGCGGCGCGGATGAATACCGCGGGCAGCACCAGCAGATCGACCTCGCGGTACAGCCCGCCGTAGTTGAACCAGTCGGTATGGTGCATCGGCACCCGGTCGGCGCGGCGGCGGTTTTCCACCTGGATCATCAGGTGGTTGGCGCCGGGCAGCAAAAACGGCGTGAGGTCGACGAAGAACGGCGTCGAGCCGCCGCGATGGGCGGCGACGAAGTGTCCGTTCAAAAACACCCGCGCCTCATAGTTGGCCGCGCCCACGCGCAGCACCAGCCGTTCGCCATGCAGCGCCGGCGGCCACGCGAAACCGCGCGCGTACCACATGCTGCCCTCGAAATACTTCCATTCGGGCTTGAGCATGTTCCAGCACGACGGCACCGCCGCTTCTTCCGCGCCGCTTTCGTCATAATCACGTGGTGCGGTCCAGCCGGCCGGGTCATCCGGCCCGTGCCGGTACCACTGCTGGCGCAGTCCCTCGTCGTACAGGTCAGGCGTGATTCGCCACGCGCCGGCCAACGAAATGCGCCGCCGTCCGCCCATCGCCACCATGGCCGCCGCCCCGACGCGACCCGCGGCAAACGATTCCCCGTAGCTCTCGTCGTGCAGATGGGCAAAAGGATTTGCCGTCATGCCGGCCTCCACCGATAGCCGACGCCCACCATGCGCCGGAACCGCCAGTCCCAGTGACCCGGCCACAAAATGTCGGCGATCATGGCAATCGCGATCCAGCGGAACCAGGTGGAAAAAGTATTGGAGATGCCTTGTGGTTCGGCGTAGCCGCGAACCCAGCCGTCCTGGCGGCGGATCCCCGTGCGCTCGTCGGCAAAACCGCCGTCGTCGTTCTGGAATGCCAGCAACGCCGTCAGCTTGCGGCGCAGCCTGGCCCGGATTTCGTCGCGCCGATCCTCGATGCGATCGTGCGCGTGAACCAGCAGATCGACCAGATCGACATCGATGCAGGCGCTGTCTATGTCGGTGGAACGCGACAGGGCGTAATCGACAGCGCGGTCCTGGCCGGGCAGCGACCGGCCGGTGGCGTACCACAGATGAAAATTGTGCATGCTGCCGGCGAAGGCATGCAGCAGGCAGGTCGCGTCCGACAACTGCCCGACGCCCAGAAATCCGGTCGCCGGCTCGCGATGGTAGTCGTGCCAGTCGAACAGGATCGCCAGCGCCTGCGCGACGGCTCGCGGTTCCTCCTGGCGCAGCCCCAGCAGGAATGAGCCCAGGTTGACGATGTTGTTGCCTTCCTGCCAGGGATCGCGCAGGTCGCGGTCGCCCAGCCACGCCTTCAACCCGACCGGATCGAGATAGGGTCTGGCAAATTCGAGCACCGGCTGAGCGTCCGGGACGAGCGCCTGCACCGCGCCGAGCGCATAATTGGTGACGTGCCAATCGATGTAGCGCCGGGTCTCGTCGCGGTCCGGTTTCTTGTAGATGTCCGCATCACGCATGCCGGGAACACGGAAGATGCCATCCGGCCGGCGGAAACCGAGCAGCCAGTCCGCCACCGCCGCGCCGTCCGACGGCAGTGCGCCGAGCAGGTCGCGGCACATCACCGCGTTGTAGGTGCCGGGCAGCAACACCCCGGGCCACGCCCGCACGTCGTGCGCCGCGCTGATGCGAGAGACCCCGACTGGCGCGTCCGGCGCCTGCATCGCGTCGAGCCATGCCAGGCCGCGCGCGCGGGCCGTTTCGATGCGGTCGCGCAATTCGTCGTCGTTCATGCTCAGCCCTTCACCGCGCCCTCGGTCATGCCCTGCATCACCTGGCGCTGCGCGGCCAGGAACAGCAGGGCCACGGGGATCGTGGTCACCACCGCCAGCGCCA
>CAYWOW010000365.1:0-2951 GCA_964459005.1 uncultured Acetobacteraceae bacterium | reverse complement strand
GCGGCCTCGCCCTGTCGGTGGCCGGGGACTGGCGGCTGGCGGCGGCGCTGGGGGCGGGGCTGCACCTGCGGCGCGGCCGGCGGCCCAGGGGCGCGCCGCGCTGGCTGCCGGTGGCGACGAGCTCGGCGCATGGCGTGGCGGAGTTGCGGCGGGCCCGGCGGGAAGGGGCGTTGGCTTTCCTGTCGCCGGCCTTCGCGACGGCCAGCCACCCGGGCGTGGCGGGGCTGGGGCCCTGCCGCTGGGGGCTGATGGCGCGGCGCGGCGGCAAGGCGGCGGCGCTGGGCGGGATCGATGGGCGCAGCGTGCGGCGTCTGCCGGGCTGCGCCGGCGCCGGGGCGATCGCGGCGCTGGGGTGACCGGCGGTGTGGCGCTTAGGACACAGTGTTTCGGAAATGCCATGCCGAGCCTTTTCCAACCGTTGCGGGATGATGAGGGGCACGGCAATACTTCCATCTGGTCCGGCTGCCCCTCCCGTTGGGGACTCGTTGGTTTTGCCGATGGGTGCGGTGGGAAATGGGCGGGGCCTGCCAATACCGCCGGCGCGCCGGCGACATGAGGAGGATTTGGATGCGCAAGCTCTTACTGGCCAGCGCGGCTATGCTGGGCGGCACCATGGCCCTGGTGAGCGTCGCCAGCGCCCAGGTGGCACAGAACTATAGCGGCGTCACGGCCGGCGGCCCGCCGTTCCCGAACTACGCGCCGGCAGGCCCGACCCCGCTGGGCGCTTTGCCGATTCCGGGACCGGTCGGTGGGCCTGGCTTCCCTGGCACGGTCGTCCCGGGCTATGGCCCGCCGCTGTCTCCGGGCAACATCTCGGTCCGCATCGTCGGGCGCATGATGGCGTATTTCGGCGTTGCCTCGGATAGCGGCCGCACCGCGACCGTCACGCCGACCAACGTCGGCTCGGTCGGTTCCTCGGGCGGCGCCGTCAACATCAACGCCCCGCAGGCCAACACCAAGCTGCAGGCGCTCGGGGCCTTCACCTTCGCCCGTCTGTATCCGAGCTTCGACGGCGTGGCAGCCAACGGGCTGAAATACGGCGCGTTCCTCGAAATCCGGCAGGACAACCAGTCGCCTCCGGGCGGCGGCGCGAACGGCTCGATCTCGGGATCGGACCGCGCCCGCGGCGAGCTCTATTTCCGTCGTGAGACGACATACCTCGGCACCGACCAGTTGGGCCAGATTCGCGTCGGCGCGACCGACCAGCCGACCTCGTTGTTTCTGACCGGCAACTTCGAAAACTTCGACGACGGCGGCTGGAACGGCGACCCCGCGCTGCTCACCGGCAACACGCAGGTCACCTGGCCGTTCGAGGACGTCGGCGTCTACTACTCGACGACCAAGATCGTGTATCTGTCGCCCAAGTTCTTCGACATGGTCGACTTCGGCGTGTCGTACGAGCCGGGCACCGGCGCTGAGGGCGGCGACAGCACCCCCGGCAACTGCAACTACGGCACGACCGCGAATACCGGCCTCGTCGGGCCGCTGATCACGAACAACAGCCTTGGCTGCGATTCCGCCGCGGCGACCACGGTCGCCAGCGAGGCTGGGCGCCGCCGCAACACGTTCGATTTCGTTGGCCGCTTCCGCACGGCGGTCGGCCCGGTGGGCGTTGCCCTCACGGTCGGCGGCATCGAAGGCGGACATGTGCTGTACGATGGCGCACCCGGACCCACCGTCACGCGGTATAACGGGATGAGCATCCTCGACATCGGCACGCAAGTGACCTACGGCGGCCTGGCCGCCGGTGGCCACTTCATGTATGGCCGTTACAATGGCCAGGGGGGCTTGCAGCCGGCCGGCGGCGTCAATGCAAACGCATTCGTCGTCGGTTCGTCCTACACCATGGGCTCGAACGTCATCGGCTTCCACTACCTGAACTTCACCTCGGCTGGTAGCTGGACCCAGCCGCAGGCAGCCCAGGTGAACGGCAACTACGTCGGCAAGACCAGGCGGGAAAATGGCATCGCCGTCGGCGATACCTTTACCCTCGCACCGGGTGCTTACGTGATGGTGACCTACCTGTATGGCCAGCGCCATCAGGAAGGTGTGGACCTGTTGAGCGGCGCGGCTTCGGGCTCGACATACGGGCACGTTGCCACCAACAACAACACTCGCGCCCAGGCGCTCTTCGTGGGCACGCAGTTCCGTTGGTAAGCTGACCGGCGAACTTTCGGTCTTCCCGGGCCTAGCGGCCCGGGCGGAGGGCGGTGGTTTCCACCGCCCTCTTCTTTTGTGGAATTGTGGGCTGAAGCGGAACCGTTGTCCGCGCGATGCCGCACCAGCAGGCTGGCCCTTGGCGCGGCGGCGGTGGTCCTGTATGCATTGCCGGCGACGAACTTTTCACATGGGCTGCGTATGACCTCGAGATTGAAAATTCTCCCCGTGCTGTTCGCGCTCGCGGTGACGGTCGCGGGATGCCACACGACAGCGGTGCAGAATGATGAATACAACGACCCCCGCTACACCGGACCGGGCGCGCTCAGCCCCGCGGATAGCGGGATAACGCTGTTCAGCACCGAGAAGTCGAAATCGTCGCAGGACGAGGGCGGCGGTACCGGACTGGGAGTGAACGCCTTTCTGTGGCGCGCGTCGCTGGACACGATATCGTTCATGCCGCTGGCCTCGGCGGATCCGTTCGGCGGCGTGATCATCACCGACTGGTACCAGCCGCCGACGACGCCGGGCGAACGGTTCAAGGTGACCGCCTATATCATGGGCCGGCAGTTGCGCACGGATGGGCTGCGGGTGACCGTGTTCCGCCAGGTGGAGCAGGGCGGGCAGTGGGTGGACGCGCCGGTTAATGCGAACACGGCGAGCGAGATGGAGGACAAGGTGCTGGCCCGTGCCCGCCAACTGCGTTCTCAGGCGACCGCCGCGAATTAGAAAGGCTGGGGTCGCTGCCCTGGACCCGCCAAGGGCCGTGAGGCCCTTGGAACCCATTACTTAAG
>CAYWOW010000364.1:0-2959 GCA_964459005.1 uncultured Acetobacteraceae bacterium | reverse complement strand
TCCTGGGACGCCCCGAAGGGCGGCGGCGACCTCGACGACGAGATTCCGTTCTAGCACAACGTAATGGCTGCCAAGGCGCCACGGCGCCTTGGCAGCGCTGTAGGGCGGATGGCGCTGCGCCATCCGCCCTACAGCGCCTCAACATTCCGGGCTACGCTGCTAATCGCGAGTTTCGGGTGGTATGACAGCCCGGGGAGCGAATCTAATGTCTGCGTTTGTTCCTATCTCGAATCGACAGGATCTGTCCCGAAAAGCAGGGGGTATATCCAGTGCGGTACTCTCGACGCGGTACGTGCCTGGCTTTAAATTTATGGTTACTATCTCATGTACAAAGTATCCACCTTCTGACTTGATGGCATGTGCCATAATTTTACTTGTGACAATCGTTCCTTGGTAAACTGGGCGCTCAGCGGCGGGGCTGTGACCAATATCCGTGATGTTCAGGCGGATGGTCAATGGAGTTCCGGGGTAGTCTTTATTCCCATATCCGAGTAAGAGAAGAACTTTCTGAAAGTCATCATTACCTGCCTTGCCTGCGTAATCAAATAGAATCTCAAAGCTATAGGATCGATTTTCTTTAATATTGAACTCGTAACTAAACATTTGTTGGCGGTCCAGGCTGAATGGAAACGCCGCAGGGGCCGCCGGCACTTTTGCAAACGCAGGGCCGACTATTAACAGGAGAATCGCCGCTATGGCACCAAATACCCTAATCCATTTCTCGCGTTTCATTTTTTATCTTCCGAAGTCTTCAACCGGACTCCTCCACCAGGTTTTATCTCCGAGCACTGGCTGCGCTGGCGACGCTAGGCCGCCAACCATGCGTACCGCGAGTTGCTGCACCGTGTACGCCGCCGTACACCAAAAACCGCACGTCCCCTTCTGGGCTCCCCAGCCTCAGCTTTCCCGCCTTACGACGCCTCGGTTTTCCGGGCTACGCCTGCCTCACGCCGCGTATCTTCATGTCACGCCTCGCACCCCGCCTCCCGCAGCACCGTCTCGACCGCCTCGGCCGGCACGTCGTTGCGGGTGAATGCCGCCCCGATGCCGTGCGCGAGGACAAAAGTCAGCTTGCCGTCGCGGATCTTCTTGTCGCGGCGCATGTGCCCGATCAGGCGTGCGGCCGAAAGCCGCCGGTTGAGCTGGGCGAGTTCCGCCGGCACGCCGACCGAGGCCATGTGCGCGATCACCCGCTCGCCGTCGGCCACCGGGCACAGGCCGAGCGCCACCGACAGCCGGAACGCCAGCCCCATGCCCACCGCCACCGCCTCGCCGTGCAGGATGGTGCCGAAGCCGAGTTCGGCCTCCAGCGCGTGGCCAAAAGTGTGGCCCAGGTTCAACAGGGCGCGGCCGTCGTTGGGCTGTTCCTCGCGCTCGTCGTTGCCGACCACCTGGGCCTTGAAGGCGCAGGCCCGCAAAATCGCCTCGGCCTGAAGCTCCCGGTCGCCGCCGACCACGGCGGCGCCGTTGGCCTCGCACCAGGCGAAGAAGGCGGCGTCGCCGATCACCCCGGCCTTGGCCAGCTCGACATAGCCGGCGCCCAGCTCGCGCCGGGGCAGGGTGGCCAGCGTCGCGGTGTCGGCCAGCACCATGCGGGGCTGGTGAAAGGCGCCGAGCAGGTTCTTGCCGTGCGGCGTGTTGATGCCGGTCTTGCCGCCGACCGAGGAATCGACCTGCGCCAGCAAGGTGGTCGGCACCTGCACGAAGGGCAGGCCGCGCAGCGTGGTGGCGGCGGCGAAGCCGGCGAGGTCGCCGACCACCCCGCCGCCGAGCGCGATCACCGTGGTGCGCCGCTCGATGCCGCCGGCGAGCAACTGGTCCACCACCTGGCCATAGCTGGCGAGGCTTTTCGAGGTCTCGCCGGGTGGCACGGTGATGGTGCGGGTCTCGACGGCGGTGGCCTCCAGGCCGGCCAGCAGGGCGGGCAGGTGCAGCGCGGCGACGGTGGCGTCGGTCACCACCACGGCGCGCTTCTGCGCCAGCACCGGGGCCAGCAGCCCGCCGGCGCGGCGCAGCAGGTCCTCGCCCACCACCACGTCGTAGCCGGCGCTGGCCAGCGCCAGCGACAGCCGGCGCGGCGGGCGGAAGTCGAGCAGCGCCTCCAGCACCTGCGCGGTGGTGGCGTCCGGGCTGTCGTCGCCGCAATCCACCACGATGTCCGCCTCGGCATAGACGGGCTGACGGACCGCCATCATCTGCCGCAGCACGTCCTCGTGGTTCTGGTCGGCCAGCAGCGGGCGGTGGGTGCGGCTGGCGAGGCGGCGCAGCAGCACCGGGAGACTGCAGCGCAGCCAGATGCTGATCGCCTCGCGCCGGACGATCGCGCGGGTATCGGCGTCGATGAAGGCGCCGCCGCCGGTAGCCAGCACCAGCGGGTCACCGGACAGCAGGCGGCGCATCACCCGGCGTTCGCCGTCGCGGAACTCACGTTCGCCGAAGCGGTCGAACAGCTCGGCGATGGTGCTGCCGGCGGCCAGCTCGATCTCGCTGTCGGCGTCGCGGAAGGGCATGCCGAGTCGGTCCGCCAGGCGCCGCCCGATCGCGGTTTTGCCGGCACCCATGAGCCCGACCATCACAATGCTGCGGCCCGCCATCCAGGCCGGCGGCGAGCAACTCTCCTTCAGGCCCACTCTTTCTTTCACCCCGAGGTTGCGTGTCATGACCGCGAAGGCTAGCACAATGCCGGCCGGGACAAAGCGCCGGCGCCATCCGGACCGGAGTCCATGCGCAGCGTCTTCCTGCTCGTCGTGCTGATCGGTGGCCTCGTGCTGGCCGCGGGGTTCCTTGCGCTGGGCGCCTTCCCGCCGGCGCCGCCGCATCCGACGCAGATCCAGAAGGTGCTGCCGAACGACCGGTTCGCCCCGCACGGCGGATAGGCGCGCGGTGGACCGCCACCTCGAGGCATTCCTGGAAATGCTGGTGGCCGAGCGCAACGCCGCCGCCAACACGCTGTCCGCCT
>CAYWOW010000363.1:0-2963 GCA_964459005.1 uncultured Acetobacteraceae bacterium | reverse complement strand
TGGCGGAGGGAGAGAAGCCCGACGCGAATGGTCTCTGGCGCCAGCGCCCCCCGCGAAGGAGGCACTTGAACGTCCGCCAATTTCCGGATACATTTCCGGAAATGCTATTGGAGGCCCCAATGCCGCCGAAGCCGCGAACGCGTTCTGCCGTCGCCGAACATCGCAAACGACTGCGCAGCCGCGGGCTCCAGCGTGTCGAGATGCAGGTGCATGGCGAGGACGCCCCCCTGCTCCGGGCCGTAGCTGCCGCCCTGGCAGACCCCGATCGGGCGACCGAGGCTCGGGCCGTGCTGCGGGCCCGCTTTGCCCCAGCGCCTGTCCGCAGCCTGAAAGAACTTCTCGCCGCGGCACCTCTCGACGGCATTGACCTCGATCGTCCCCGCGATACCGGGCGGATCGTCGATCTGTGACCTGGCTCGTCGATACCAACGTCATCTCGGAAGTCCGCAAGGGATCGCGTTGCCATCCTGGCGTGGCGGCTTGGTGGGCGAAGGTCGAGGATCGCGATCTGTTTCTGAGCGTGCTGACGCTTGGCGAGATTCGCCGAGGCATCGAGGGAGTGCGCGCCCGTGATCCAGCCCGGGCAGCGGCGCTGGAGACCTGGCTCATGGAGGTCACCGACACGTTCGGGCCACGCGTGCTTGGCGTGGATGCCCGCGTGGCGGAAGCCTGGGGGCGGATGGCAGCGACGCGGACCGTTCCGGTCGTCGATGCTCTGTTGGCAGCGACGGCCCATGTTCACGGTATCATCCTCGTCACCCGCAATACGGCCGATGTGGAAGGGCTCGGCGCCCGGACTCTCAACCCTTTCGATGCCGATCTGGCCTGACGCGATCCAACACCTGATTACGACACGCTTTCAGCCAGCTTCAGTCCCCCGCCACCGTTGGAAAGGCAACGGGTGGATGTAGGGAGTCATCCCCGGCGTCCTTCATGGGTTGGCCGCGGTCCTGTCCAGCGCGGCCAATGCTGCGACGAGGTGTCGTCGGGCGGCGTGATGGGCAAGATGATCTCGCCGCAGAACATCGCCACCGGCGTGTCGGTGACCAACCTGAAGGGGCAGGAGGGAGTCGTGTTCGCCCGAACCTTCGTGCACAGCATCGTGCTGACGGTGCTGCTGGGGCTGCTGGTGGCGGTGCAGCAGTTCCTGGTGCCGGGCATCATCCCGCATTGAGGCGACATGCCGCGCTGGCCTGCCGCCATCCTGTTTTCTGCCGCTCTGTCGGCGATGGTGCCGGCGGGCGGCATCGTGGAAGGAGCCACGCCCATGACCTTCACCCTGACTTCCCCGGCCTTCACCGCCGGCGGCGACATTCCCGCGCGCTACACCTGCGAGGGCGACGATATTTCGCCACCGCTGGTCTGGTCGGCGCCGCCGCAGGGCGCCAAGAGCCTAGTGCTGATCATCGACGACCCCGACGCTCCGGACCCAAGGGCGCCGCAAATGACCTGGACCCATTGGGTGCTCTACAACCTTCCCCCGGCCGCCGGCGCGCTGGCGGAGGACGCGGCGCGATCGGGCCTGCCCGCCGGCGCGCGCCAGGGGCTCAACGACTGGCGGCGGGCGGACTATGGCGGACCATGCCCGCCGATCGGCCGGCATCGGTACTTCCACAAGCTCTATGCGCTCGACGTCGTCCTTCCCGATCTTGGCCGGCAGGACAAGACGCATGTCGAGGCGGCCTTCGCGGGGCACGTGCTGGCACAGGCCGAACTGATCGGCGGATACGAGAAGAAGGGGCGCTAGCTTCCTGTCGGCATCGCGCTACAACTCGTTGGGTTTAAATGATAGTTGGCGGAGGGGGGGGCAAGGTGATGCCGCAACATCTCCTCGCCCCCCCTCCCTCAACAACCTCCTTCTAGTAGTGGGGTCAAGGGGCTTGGACACGCTTATACCGAACACCAATCCGGGTCACTCCGCAATGCCGCTGCCGCCATTACATCGGTGGTTGCGGGGCAGGCAACCATCTTGATTTGCTGCTGGTTGGCTGACTCCGACGCGTCCGAAGTCAAGTCCGACCGTTCTGTCCCGTCCGCTCCGTCACATGGCGCGTTCCGTAAAGGAGGGTATCAAGCCCTGGTCCCGCCCTTGCCGAACTTGTGCAATCGCGACAGCAACTCGAGGCGTACTCCGGAGGGACGGCCCGCCGTCGGTTTGGTGGGCACCGGGTTTAGGTGCCACGGTCCATGCTGAATCTCAACCGGTTTGCGGCTCAGATGGCGAAGGTGATGGGCTCGTTGGTTGGCCGGCGCAGCCCGGCGGCGGCGGCGCGGCGCAGCAGATCGTCGAGCGTGAGCCCCCCCAGCCGGTCGCGCGCGGTGGTCTCCAGCTCGGTCCACAGCACGTCCACCACCTGCTCCTGCAACCGCCCCGACGGCCCGTCGGACGGCTCGGCCTCGCCCTCGCTCACCGCCGCCGCCACCTCGGACAGCCTGATGTCGCGCCGCGGCCGGCCAAGCCGGTAGCCGCCGCGCGGCCCGCGCACGCTCTCCAGCAGCCCTCCCCGCGACAGCGCCTGCAGCAACGGCTCCATGCCGCGCCGGGCCAGCCCCAGCCGGTCGGCGATCTCGGCGGCACTCACCGTCGCCGTCCGCCCACCATGGAAGGCGACGTCCAGCATCACCGCCACCGCCAGCATGCCCCGGTCCCGCCGGATCAGCATGGTTCCGCGCTCCTCTTCCGTGCCGACATAAAATCACGTCCGGCTTTCGTGATACAAGAAGGACGTGCTAAAGTAATCCCCCATGGCCACCAAAACGCCCCGCCCCGCCGCCGCGCCGGCGCCCGCAACCCCCGCGCCCGCGCGCGGGCATATGCACCGCAGCATCCTGGACACCATCGGCGCCACGCCGCTGGTCGGCATCCCGCGCATCGCCGCCGAGGACAGGCTCCTCGCCGAGGTCGCGCTGAAGCTCGAATTCTTCAACCCGCTCGGCTCGGTCAAGGACCGCATCGGCCTGGC
>CAYWOW010000362.1:0-2964 GCA_964459005.1 uncultured Acetobacteraceae bacterium | reverse complement strand
CGATCCGGTCGGCGCCTGCGTCGGCATGCGCGGCAGCCGCGTGCAGGCGGTGGTGCAGGAGCTGCAGGGCGAAAAGATCGACATCATTCCGTGGTCGCCCAATACCGCGACCTTCGTGGTGAACGCGCTCGCCCCCGCCGAGGTGAGCAAGGTGGTGATGGACGAGGAGGGCGGCCGCTGCGAGGTGGTGGTGCCGGACGACCAGCTCAGCCTCGCCATCGGGCGGCGCGGCCAGAACGTGCGGCTGGCCAGCCAGCTCACCCGCTGGGACATCGACATACTGACCGAGGCCGAGGAAAGCGAACGCCGGCAGGAGGAGTTCCGCCGCCGCACCGGCCTGTTCGTCGAGGCGCTGGATGTCGACGACGTGATCGCCGGCCTGCTGGTGACCGAGGGCTTCAACACGATCGAGGAACTGGCCTTCGTGCCGCCGGAGGAACTGGCGGAGATCGAGGGTTTCGACGAGAACGTGGCCGCCGAGTTGATCCGCCGCGCCGAGCAGTTCCTGATCAAGCGCGACAACGAGCTGACCGAGCGGCGCATCGAGCTCGGCGTCACCGACGAGGTGGCGGCGATCGAGGCGCTGACCCCGGCCATGCTGGTGGCGCTGGGCGACAAGGGCGTGAAGACGCTGGACGACCTGGGCGACCTCGCTTCCGACGAACTGGTGGAGATCGTCGGCGAGGCGAACATGGACGAGGCGGTGGCCAACGACGTCATCATGACGGCGCGTGCGCATTGGTTCGATAACGAGCCGGGCGGCGCGGCGCAGACCGGTGACCCGGCGGGGGAAGCTGACCACGGCTGAACCCCTCGACAGCGATGGGCAGGAGCCGGATGGCGGCGACGAGCCGGAGAGCGGTCCGTTGCGCCGTTGTGCGGTGACCCGTGAGCGCCTTCCCAAGGAACAAATGATCCGTTTCGTGATCGACCCCGACCGAAATGTGGTTCCCGATCTGGCCGCAAGGCTGCCCGGGCGGGGAATCTGGTTGAGCGCGCGGGGGGATGTGATAGAAACCGCCTGCACCCGTGCGGTCTTCGCGAAGGCGGCCCGTGGGCCGGTGACGGTTCCTCCTGATCTGAGGGCGGGCCTGCAGGCGGCGCTGTCTCGCCGGTTTGTCGATCATCTCGGCTTGGCCCGTCGTGCGGGACAGGCTGTTGCTGGTTTTGCCAAAGCGCGGGAGTGGCTGTCTTCCGGCCGGGCGTCGCTGGTGGTACAGGCCGCGGACGGCAGCGCGGAGGAACGGCAGCGCTTCCTCGGCAGTTGGGACGGGCCGGTGGTGGCGCCGCTGGATGGTGAGCGGCTCGGGGTGGTGTTCGGCCGGGACCGTGCCGTGCATGTCGCGGTGGCGGCGGGCGGTCTGGCGGAGACGCTGCGCCAAGAGGCGGAGCGTCTGGCGGGGCTGGCCGAGGGGACGTCGGGCATGCAGCCGGGGCGCGGGCCCGTGGCGGCGCGTAATGGTGCGAGGCGTCGCAGAACAGTTTCACCGCCCGGCGTCGCCGGGCGGAACGATGTGCAGGATACGGGCGGGTAGATGAGCGAAGGCAACGATCAGGACCAGGGCAAGGGCCGGCTGTCTCTGCGCCCCGCGGGGCGTGCGGAACTGGGCCGTACCGTGGATGCCGGATCAGTCCGACAGAGCTTCAGCCATGGCCGGTCGAAGGTGGTGCAGGTCGAGGTGCGCAAAACGCGCGCGCCCGGCACGCCGCGCCCCGGCGGCGCGACCCCCGGCGCACCGGCGCCCGCGGGCGGGCAGTCGCCGCGCAGCGGCAGCAGTGGCCGACAGGGCACGGGTACCGGGCGGGCGCTGACGGCGACCGAACTGGCGGCCCGCCAGCACGCCCTGCTGGAGCAGCAGCGCGAAGCGGCTCGCCGTGAGGCGGAGCGCCGCGAGCAGGAGAAAATCTCGATCCTCTCCGCCGCCGAGGAAGCGCGTCGTCGCGAGGAGGAGGCCCGCAAGGCCGTCGAGGAGGAAGTTCGGCGCAAGGCCGAGGAAGAAGGGCGCCAGCGGTCCGAGGAAGAGGCGCGCAAGGCGGCCGAGGCGGCCGCAGCGGCGCCACCGGTCGTGGTGGCGCGTCCGGCGCCACCGCCCGAACCACGGCGCCCCAGCCGATCGACCTCTCCCAGCGCTGCCCCCGCGGGGCCGGTGGAGACGCTGCGCCTTAAGACGACGCGAGCCGGCGAGGACGACGAAGAAGGCCGTCCGGCCCGCCGCCCCGGCGCTGGGGCGGGCCTGCTGGCCCGCAAGCCGCAGGTGCCAACGCCGAAAAAGGGCGCGGACGACCGCCGCCGGACCGGCAAGATCGACGTGCAGGCCGCCATCGAGGGCGAGGACGACCGGGTTCGCTCGCTCGCCTCGATGCGGCGCCAGCGTGAGCGCGAGCGGCGTCAGGCCGAGCTTGAGCGGCTGCGCTCAGACCAGGTGAAGGTGGTGCGAGAAGTCGTCCTCCCCGACAACATCACGGTGCAGGAATTGGCCAACCGCATGGCCACCCGCGCCGGCGATGTGGTCAAGGCGCTGATGAAGATGGGCGTGATGGCCACCATCACCCAGACCCTGGACGCCGACACCGCTGAACTGGTGGTGCAAGAGTTCGGCCACCGGGTGAAGCGCGTGTCCGAGGACGATGTCGAGATGGGGCTGGTGGGCGTCGGCGATAACGACGCCGAACTGGTGTCGCGGCCGCCGGTGGTCACCGTCATGGGCCATGTCGACCACGGCAAGACCTCGCTGCTGGACGCCCTGCGCGCCACCGACGTGGCGGCCGGCGAGGCTGGCGGCATCACTCAGCATATCGGCGCCTACCAGGTGGAGCTGAAGACCGGCGAGCGCATCACCTTCATCGACACGCCGGGCCATGAAGCCTTCACGGCCATGCGCTCGCGCGGCGCCAGCGTGACGGACATCGTGGTGCTGGTGGTGGCGGCCGACGACGGCGTGATGCCCCAGACCATCGAGGCGA
>CAYWOW010000361.1:0-2966 GCA_964459005.1 uncultured Acetobacteraceae bacterium | reverse complement strand
ATGGGCTTCATCTTCAGCGCCTTCGTCTGGAGCTATGCGATCTTCCAGATTCCGGGGGGCTGGCTGGGCGACCGGTTCGGGCCGCGGCGGGTCCTGACCGCCCTGTTCGGCTGCTGGTCGGTGATGGTCGGATTGGTCGCCGCGGCCACCGGGGTGACGTCCTTCGCGGCCACAAGGTTCCTCGTCGGCATCGGCGAGGCCGGGGCGTTTCCGACCGCGACGCGGTCCATGCAGCTTTGGTTCCCGCGCCACGAACGCGGCCTGGTGCAAGGCGTTTCGCACAGCGCGAGCCGCCTCGGCGCCGCCATCGCGCCGCCGCTCGCGGTGGCGATCATTACGGCGTTCGGCTGGCGATGGGTGTTCTATATTTGCGGCGGGCTCGGAATTATCTGGTCCGTGCTGTGGTATTATTTGTACCGGAATTCGCCGGAAGAACAGCCGTCGGTCGGCCGCGACGAGCTTGCGTACATCCGCGGCGTCGACGAGGCAGGAAACATCAAGCCGCCGCAGATCGGGCACGCGTCGGCCCTGCCGTGGGGGATCCTGTTCCGGTCGCCCAATATGTGGGCGATGATGTGCGCCTACTTCACCTATGTTTATTGCCTGTGGATCTTCCTGAGCTGGTTGCCGTCCTATCTCATCGAGTTCCGCCATTTCACGCTGCTCAAGGTCGGCATCTTCGCTTCCCTGCCGCTGTGGGCCGGCGTCGTCGGCGACACGTTCGGCGGGCTCGCGACCGACTGGCTGCTGGTGAAGACTGGGCGCACTAGGTTTTCGCGCCGGCTGGTGGCGATCGTGGGCATGCTGGGCTGCGCGGTGTTCATCGTGCCGGCGGCGCTGACCGACAGTGCCTATACCGCCATCGCCTGCCTGACCGCCGCGCTGTTCTTCCTGGAGTGCACGATCGGGCCGTCCTGGTCGGTGCCGATGCACGTCGGCGGCCAATACTCCGGCACCGTGTCCGGCGTGATGAACATGGCCGGGAACATCGGCGGCGCCCTGTCGCCGATCGTCTTCGGCGTGCTCGTCCAGTACGGCTCCTGGCAGGCGCCCTTCATCGTCGCCGCGGGGCTGCTCGTCTTCGGCGCGGCGGTCTGGGCGTTCTGGCTCGATCCGGAGAAATCGGTGATCGAGCGGTGATGGGGGGTTTCCCCGGCGGCGGTTAACACTGCGGGGTCGAACGCTATATGAATGCGGGCCGACCAGGAGAAGCCCCGCCATGACCCACCACGAACCCCACCGCGCCGCCGGCCGCCATTTCCTCCAGATCCCAGGCCCGACCAACGTGCCGGACCGCGTGCTGCGGGCGATCGACAACCCCACCATGGACCATCGCGGCCCCGATTTCGGCCGCCTCGGCCTGCGCATCCTGGCCAACCTCAAGCAGATATTCCGCACCGAAGGGCCGGTGGTGATCTACCCGGCCTCCGGCACCGGCGCGTGGGAGGCGGCGCTGACCAACACGCTGTCGCCCGGCGATACGGTGCTGATGTGCCGGACCGGCTGGTTCGCCACCCTGTGGAAGGACATGGCCGAAAAGCTCGGCCTGGCTCCGGTGTTCATCGACACCGACTGGCGCCGCGGCGCCGACGTCGCCGCCATCGGGGCGGCCCTGGCCCAGGATGGCGCGCATCGCATCAAGGCGGTGTGCGTGGTGCACAACGAGACCTCCACGGGCTGCACCAGCCGCATCGACGAGGTGCGCGCGGCGATGGACGCGGCGGGGCATCCGGCGCTGCTGATGGTCGACACCATCTCCTCGCTCGCCAGCATGGACTACCGGCACGACGAATGGGGGGTCGATGTCACCGTGGCGGGTTCGCAGAAGGGGCTGATGCTGCCGCCCGGCCTGTCGTTCAACGCCGTCAGCGCCAAGGCGCTCGAGGCCGCGGCAGCGGCCAAACTGCCGCGCAGCTACTGGGACTGGCGGCCGATGCTGGCGGCCAATGCCACCGGCTACTTCCCCTACACGCCGGGCACCAACCTGCTCTACGGCCTCGACGCGGCGCTCGCGATGCTGGTGGAGGAAGGGCTGGACAACGTGTTCGCCCGCCACGACCGCCACGCCGAGGCCACCCGCCGCGCGGTGCGGGCCTGGGGGCTGGAAATCCAGTGCGCGGATCCGCGGCACTATTCGTCCTCGCTGACGGCGGTGCGGCTGCCCGAGGGCCATTCGGCCAACGCGCTGCGCGCGGTCATATTGAAGAAGTTCAACATGAGCCTGGGCAACGGGCTGGGTCCGTTGAACGACCGGGTGTTCCGCATCGGCCACCTCGGCGATTTTTCCGACCTCATGCTGGTGGGCACGCTGGGCGGCGTGGAGATGGGCCTGCGCGCCGCCGGCGTGCCGCACCGACCCGGCGGGGTGCAGGCGGCGTTGGATTACCTGGCGGGGAATGCGTAGATCCTGGTGACCAGGAAAGGAGCGAACCGATGATCGAAGCCTGGAGCTGGCCGACACCGAACGGCCACAAGGTGCACATCGCCCTGGAGGAGCTGGGACTCCCCTACAAGGTGATCCCCGTCAACATCGGCGCCGGCGATCAGTTCAAGCCGGAGTTCCTGGCGATCAACCCGAACCACCGCATCCCCGCCATCGTCGATCCGGACGGGCCGGGCGGGAAGAAAATCACCCTGTTCGAGTCCGGCGCGATCCTGATTTACCTGGCCGAGAAGGCGGGCCGGCTGATCCCGAAAGACCCGCTGGCCCGCTACACCTGCCTGCAATGGCTGATGTTCCAGATGGGCGGCATCGGGCCGATGTTCGGCCAGTTCGGCCATTTCGCCAACTACGCGCCGGAGAAAATCCCCTACGCCATCCAACGCTACCAGAACGAGGTGATCCGCCTGCACCGCGTGCTGGAGAAGCGGCTGTCCCAGGCCGAGTTTCTGGCCGGCGACGAATACTCGATCGCCGACATCATCACCTATCCCTGGCTGCGCAACCCGCACCGCCGCAACATCGA
>CAYWOW010000360.1:0-2969 GCA_964459005.1 uncultured Acetobacteraceae bacterium | reverse complement strand
GCCGCCAGCGCCACCGCCGAGGTGTCCGAGCCGCCGCGGCCGAGCGTGGTGATGCGATTATCGGGCCCGATGCCTTGGAACCCCGCCACCACCGGCACCTGGCCCGACTGCATGCGGCCGATCAGTTCGTCGCCGGTGATCGACTCGATGCGCGCCTTGCCGTGGGCGCCATCGGTTTCCATCGAAATCTGCCAGCCCTGCCAGGACCGCGCCTCCACGCCCATGGTCTGCAGCGCGATCGCCAGCAGCCCGGAGGTCACCTGCTCGCCGGTCGCCACCACCGCGTCGTATTCGCGGGCATCGTGCAGGGGCGAAAGCTGGGTGCACCAGGCCACCAGCTGGTTGGTGGTGCCGGCCATGGCGGAGACCACCACGGCCACCTCGTTGCCGGCGACGACCTCGCGCTTGACCCGCGCCGCGACGGCGCGGATGCGCTCGAGGTCGGCCACCGAGGTGCCGCCGAACTTCATGACGATACGAGCCATCGAAATCGATCCGGGGTTTGGCCGCTCTTGCCCGGTTGCGCGGCGGCCGCGAGCGGGACACATACTGGTGCGGTCGGGAGCGGGCAACATGCAACCTGTGCTGAACGTCGGCCGAGCAGGCGGAAGGGGTGTCTCTGCCCCCGAAATCGCGCGCTTCGACGCGCTGGCCTCGCGCTGGTGGGACCCGGACGGACCGATGAAGCCGTTGCACCGGATGAACCCGCTGCGCGTCGGCTGGATCGACCAGCGTATCGCCAGGGCCAGCCGGGTGCTCGACGTCGGGTGCGGCGCCGGGCTGGCCGCCGAGGCGCTGGCGCGGCGCGGTCACGACGTGCTCGGCATCGATGCCGCCGGCGCGGCGGTCGCCGCGGCCCGTGCCCATGCCGAGGGGCTGGGATTGACGCTCGCCTACCGCGACGCGGTGGCCGCCGACCTGCTGGCCGAGGGCGCCCGTTTTCCGGTGATTTCCGCCCTCGAGGTGATCGAACACGTGCCCGACCCGGCGGCGTTCCTGGCCGAGCTGGCGGGGTTGCTGGCGCCGGGCGGGGCGCTGTTCCTGTCCACCCTCAACCGCACGCCGCGCAGCTTCCTCGCCGCCAAGCTGGGCGCCGAATACGTGCTGCGCTGGCTGCCCGTCGGCACCCACGACTGGCGCCGGTTCATCACTCCCGCCGAGATGGGCACCCTGCTGCGCGGCGCCGGGCTGCGCGTCGCCGACATCACCGGCCTGGTGTTCGACCCGCTCGCGCGGCGCTGGAAGGCGGGCCGCGACACCGGCGTGAACTATCTTCTCGAGGCGACCAGCTAGCCGGTACGCGCATATCAAAAGTGCGTTGAAAGCGTTACTCGACTCCGTGGGTTGAATTCCGGCCGCTCCGCCTGCTTCTCTGCCACGCGCAGGAGACCGATCGCATGCACACCGCCCTGACCGAGCCTTCGCTGCGCTTCCCGGCCTCCGAGCCGCCGCCCTTTGGCGCGCCGCGGGAAGTGGCGCCGGGGGTGCTGTGGCTGCGCCTGCCGCTGCCGTACCGGCTGGACCACATCAACGTCCACCTGATCGAGGACGGCGACGGCTGGGCGGTGCTCGACACCGGCATCGGCGACGCCCGCAGCCAGGAAATCTGGGAGGCGGTGCTGGCCGGTCCCCTGCGCGGCCGGCGGCTGACCCGCCTGATCGTGACCCATTTCCATCCCGACCATGTCGGTCTGGCCGGCTGGCTGGCGCGGCGTCACGATCTGGCGCTGTGGATGCCGCGGCCCGAATACCTGTTCAGCCTGGCGCTGCAATACGCCCCGGCCGATCTGGGCACGGAAAGCTGGCGGCCGTTCTATCGCCGCCATGGGCTGGACGAGGTGGTGACCGAGCGGGTGCTCGGGCGCGGCCATCACTACCTGCGCAGCACCACCGGCGTGCCCAGCACCTACCTGCGCATCAAGCAGGGCGACATCCTCGACATCGGCGGGCGGGCATTCCAGGTGCTGACCGGCGGCGGCCACGCCCTGGAGCAGGCCATGCTGTACTGCCCCGAGGACAAGCTGTTCTTCGCCGCCGACCAGGTGATCGCGAAAATTTCGCCGAACGTCAGCGTCACCGCCATGGAGCCGGAGGCGAACGCGCTCGGCATCTACCTTCGCTCGCTGGCCAACCTGCGCCGGACGGTGCCCGCCGGGGTGCTGGTGCTGTCCGGCCACGGCCTTCCCTTCGAGGGCCTGCACCTGCGCATCGACGAGTTGATCGCCCACCACGCCGCGCGCTGCGCGCTGATCGCCGAGGCCTGCCGGGAGGTGCCGCTGGCCGCCGCCGATCTGGTGCCGCTGGTGTTCTCCTCGCGCGTGCTGGACGAGCACCAGACCGGCTTCGCCTTCGGCGAGATCCTGGCGCACGTGAACCACATGCTGGCGCAGGGCGAACTGGTGATGGAGGAAGACGAGGAGGGCGGCCGCCGCTACCGGCCGGCGGCGTAGCCCGTCGGTTCAGCCGTCGGCGCGCGGCACCCAGGGAATGCGGGCGATCTCGATGCCTTCGTCGGCCAGCGCCTCGGCCTCGGTCGGGCTCGCCTCGCCGTAGATGCCGCGGCGGTCGCTTTCGCCGCGGTGGATGCGGCGGGCCTCGTCGGCGAAGCCGTCGCCGACATAGTCGCAGTTCTTTTCCACCTCGGCGCGCAGGCGTTGCAGCATGGCGCGCACGTGGTCGGGCAGGCGCCCGGCCACCACGGCCGGGGCAGGTGCGGGGGAGGCGGCGGGCGTGGCGGCGGGCTGCGGGTCGGCCGCCACGACAACCTCGCGCCGGGCGCCCCCCTTGCGCGGCACGGATGGCGACATCAGCGCGCGTTCAACCCTGGAGTCGCCGCACACCGGGCACTCCAGCAGGCCGCGCCTGGCCTGCTGCTCGAACGACGCGCTGTCCTTGAACCAGCCGTCGAAGCCGTGCCCGTCGGCACACTGCAACTGGTAGTGGATCATGCGTGAATTCTATCAAATCCC
>CAYWOW010000359.1:0-2972 GCA_964459005.1 uncultured Acetobacteraceae bacterium | reverse complement strand
ACGGCAAGACGCCGCTCGCCAGGAAGGGCATGGTGCAGACCGCCAAGGTGATGGCGGCCACCGCGATCGACGCCATCCGGGATGCTGCCCTGGTGGCCCGCGCCAAGGCGGACCTGGCGGAACGCACCCGGGAGACCCCCTACGTCTGCCCGATCCCGCCGGACGTGCAGCCGCCGATCCGGCCGCGCTGAAGTTGGAACCCACTACCCCGTCTTACGGCGGATGTTGATCGGTGCGGTATAAGGGAACAGCCGCCACCAGCCGACCGTTCCACATAGCGGGACGAATTGCGATGTCGTGGCGGGGAGAGGTGCTGTGCTTTTCATGGATTCGGCGTCAACGACTCGCCGGGGCACTCAACTTTGGCTACCATGTTCCTTTCGCGAAAATGGAGGCGCCTATGCCTGCCGATCAACCCAATCAGCTGCCAGAAGCATTGGCGCCGGACAGGAAGGCGGCTTTCTTGCTGCCCGCCACTTTTGTGGACACTTGGTTTCTGACGGCGTGGCGCGGCCACATCCGGATTACGCTTGGCGAGGCGTCCCAGCCGGATGGGCGGGATCACTATCGCTTTGCGATAGTGTTCGGAGAAGAGGATGCGCGAAACTTTATCAACGAAATGCAAGAGATGCTGGATCGGAACGTCGAGCGGCACGCGAAGGAGGGAGGCGCCTCCTAAGGCGTTTTCCGTTACACGTTCTTCAAGGGCGTGCGAGAGAAGGGGCGGGGTGGCGGGATCGCCTGAGGTGGCCCGGCAGCGAACCCGCCCGGAACGGAAGATGGCATGAGCATCGTCGAGGGTCTGCTTGAGGGGGTCGCGCTGCCCCGGATGATCCC
Source organism: uncultured Acetobacteraceae bacterium (assembly GCA_964459005.1). GTDB lineage: Bacteria > Pseudomonadota > Alphaproteobacteria > Acetobacterales > Acetobacteraceae > Rhodovastum. The sequence goes on along the minus strand of CAYWOW010000359.1, from coordinate 2,135 downwards.
GGTGCGGCAGAACTTTGCCACGACGACGCTGCCCGATGCCGCGGCCGCGGTGCGCGCGGAGTGCCGCAAGCCGGCAATCGCCGCGCGGATTCGTCCCGGCGCGCGCGTGGCGGTCGCGGTGGGCAGCCGCGGGATTGCCGACCTGCCGGTCCTGGTGCGCAGCCTCGTCGGGGAGTTGCAGGCGCAGGGCGCAACGCCCTTCGTAGTGCCGGCGATGGGCAGCCATGGCGGCGCGACCGCGGCGGGACAAACCGGCCTGCTGGCCGGCCTCGGCGTGACCGAGGCCTCGGTGGGCTGCCCGATCGTCTCCTCGATGGAGACGCTGCAGCTTGGCGTCATGGAACAGAACGGGCTGCCCGTGCTGATGGACCGCGCCGCGATGGCGGCGGACGGCATCGTGGTGGTCAACCGGGTCAAGCCGCACACCAGCTTCAGCGGACCCATCGAGAGCGGACTGGTGAAGATGATCGCCATCGGGCTCGGCAAGCAGAAGGGTGCCGATGCCTGCCACACCTTCGGATTCGGCGAGATGGCGCGCATCATCGTCGAGATGGCGAAGATCAAGCTGCGAGCGGCACCTTTCCTGTTCGGCCTGGCCAGCATCGAGAATGCCTACGACCGGCTGGCCAGGGTGGTCGCCATCCCCGCCGAGGAAATCATGGATGCCGAGCCTGAGTTGCTGGTTGAGGCCAGGGCAAACATGCCGCGTATCCGCTTCACCCCGCTCGATGTTCTCGTCGTCGATCGGATGGGCAAGGAGTTCTCCGGCACCGGCATGGACCCGCACATCACCGGGCGTGCCGCCACGCCGTTCGTCACGACGGCGCAGAGTGTTGCCCGGATGGTGGTTCTCGACCTGAGCGCGGCCAGCCACAGCAGCGCCTACGGCATGGGGCTGGCGGACGTCTGCACGCGCCGGCTGTTCGACAAGATCGATTTCGAGGCCACCTACGCCAACCACATCACCTCGAGGGCGCTGGCCGGTGCCCGGATTCCGATGATCATGGAGTCCGACAGGGCGGCGGTGCAAGTTGCGGCCAGGACCTGCGACTGCCCCGAGGTGAGCCGGCTGCGCCTGGTGCGGGTGAAGAACACGCTGCAACTGGAGACGATCCTGATCTCCGAGGCGATGCTTGAGGAGGCGCTCGGCGATCCCGGCATCTCGGTGCTCGGTCCGTCCGAGGACTGGCAGTTCGACGCGCGCGGCAACCTGCGGATCTGAACCGACATTCTCCAGATGACCGACTCGTCCGACCATCTGACCGGCGAGCTGGCTCGGATTGTCTGAACAGCGTTTCGGTTCCGATGAGTGGAGCGCCCGTCCTGTTTAGGCTGCCGCGATCTGCGGCAGCCCGGTGAAGTAGGCTTGTCGGTCACGATGAACCGGACACGCGGATACGGTTCGCCGGGGTCCGGGGCAACGCCCCGCCTGTGGCACGATCAAGCGCTCGTCGCCCCAAGGAACGGCGCGGCGGCGGCCACCACGTCGCCCACCGGCAGATCGGACAGATCGTCCGCCCGCAGCACCGCCGGCCACTCGCCGCCCGGTCCGCGCGGCGCGGTCAGCGCCGGGTCGCTGTCGGCCGAGAACAGCACGACGCAGCGGCAGCCCACGGCGGCGGCGACGTGCATCGGACCGGTATCGTTGCCGACCGCCAGCGCCGCCCCGGCCGCCAGGCCGGGAAGGTCGGCGATCGCGGTCTGCCCGGTGAGGTCGATCGCTGCCGGGCAGGTCGTGCGGATCGCCGCCGCCAGATCGGCCTCGCTGGCGCTGCCCACCACCACCGGCGCCATCCCACCGCCCGCCAGCAGTTTCGCCAGCGCGCCGTAATGCCCGGCCGGCCAGCGTTTGCGCGGCCGGGCCGCCGATGCCCCGGGCACCAGCAGCACATAGGGGTTCGGCAGTTCGACCCGGGGCCGGTGCACCAGCCCCGTCAGGTCGGGCGGGGGGAATTCCGTCAACCCAGCCATCTCCAGTTGTTCGCGCTGACGCTCCAGCGTGTGCATCGCGTCGCGCTTCGGGTTGGCGTGCGGGTGCGAACACCCCGCGGCGATGCCCGACCAGCCCGGCCGGCCCGCCAGAATGAAATAGCGCGAGGAGCGGCCGGAGGTTTGCAGGTCGTAGACGAAATCGA
>CAYWOW010000358.1:0-2978 GCA_964459005.1 uncultured Acetobacteraceae bacterium | reverse complement strand
GACCGCCAGCGCGGCGTAGGCGACGGTGCAGATGCCGTACAGGGTCGCGGTCATGGTGGGTCCATCGGCTGCTGGCGGCTTCAGCCGGCCTGCGGGATCGGCACCCGGCCCAGCCACCAGCGCGTCGAACTATCTCCGCTCTTCAAATCTGTCCAACTTTTCCCGAAAAGATTGAAAATTTCGCCGGCTCAGTTAAAATTCCGTCACCAGACCGTCGCTGTGCAAATCGAGGGATCCCGGCTTAGCCCTGCAGCCATCGGACTGATGTAAGGATGTGCGATGAGCGACACCACGATCACTTGGGGTGGATCAAGCGCCGGCGATTGGTCCGTGGGCACCAACTGGTTGGGCGACCTGGCCCCGGGCGGCGGCGATATCGCCGACCTCGCGGGGACCAGCTTCACAATCTCGGTGACCAGCAGCATTTCGGTCGACGGAATTATCTGGGACAACCCCACCGGTGATCCCGGCCTGATCGACATCGCAAGTGGATCCCTCACCGTTGGCCCGGCATCGGGTGGCGGGACCATTTTTTCGAACGCCGTGGGCAGTTCGGGTGGCACGATCGAGCTGGAAACCACCGGCTCAGGCAGCACCTTGCAAATCGGTACCAGCCCGACCCAAAGCTACCGCATAAGCCCGCAATCTGTTGATTTCGTCAACGACGGCGCCAGCACCGCGACAGTCTTCTGGGACACCTCCACGGTGATGACGAACGCCAAGCTGGTGGTGAACGACTTCGACCAGGGCGACACGCTGGAGGCGACGACCGCCAGCCCCGTGACAATCACGGGCACCAGCTACACAGGCGGGGTGCTGACCATCACCGGCACCGGCGGCAGCTTCACCGCCATTTCGGTGGGCGTCATCGACAGCGTCACCCCCACTGCGGCCGATTTCACCGCCACTTACAACGCCGTCGGCGGCTACATAGAGATCACCAGCGATATACCCTGCTTCCTGCGCGGCACCCGCATCGCCACGCTGCGCGGCGAGGTGGCGGTGGAGGATCTGCGCATCGGCGACCTGGTGGTCACCGCCACCGGCGGTGCGCTGCCCATCAAGTGGATCGGCACCCGCGGCTTCATCACCAGGCTCGTCGACGAGCACCATCGCGCCGCCCTGCTGCCCATCCGCATCGCCGCCGGCGCGCTCGGCGAGGCCAGTCCGGTGCGTGACCTGCATGTCTCGCCCGAGCACATGCTCTGCCTCGAGGGCGTGCTGATCCCGGCCGGGAAGCTGCTGAACGGCACCACCATCACCCGTGCCGACGACTTCGACGTGGTGCGGTATTTCCACATCGAGCTGCCCCGCCACGCGGTGCTGTACGCCGAAGGCGCGCTGGTCGAGAGCTTCCTCGACACCGGCAACCGCAACATGTTCGCCAACGTGCTGAGCTACCTTGAGCTTGGCCACGACCTCGACGCACCGGCCCAGCCGGCCTGCCTGCCAATCGTCACCGAGGGCGAGGCGCTGGACAGCGCGCGCAGCCGCCTCGCCGAACGCGCACGCCATCTCGGCCTGGCCACTACCGGGGATGACGACGTTTATCTGCAGGTGGACGGCATCGCACTCCGCCCCGAATCGCGTGAGGGCGAGCACGTGCGCTTCGCCGTGCCGGCCGGCGCGCAGGAGGTCCACATCGTCTCGCGCAGCGTGGTCCCCGCCGACGTCGACCCGGCCAATGCCGACCGTCGACAGCTCGGCATCTGCCTCGGCGCGATGTCGCTGCGCGACGGGGGCTTCACCCTCGACCTCGCCCCCGGCTACGCCGGCTTCACCACCGGCTTTCACGCCGCCGAGGAGGGCCGACGCTGGACCCAGGGCGACGCAACCCTGCCCGAGGACCTGACCGCCGCCATGCCGGACGGCTTCACCCTCGAGCTGACGGTGATCGACAGCGGCCTGCACTACCCCTCCCCGAAACAGGCAGAGGTGATCCCCTTCAGCTCCCGCCGTTCGGCCTGAACGCGGGAAGCCCGCTACTTTCCGGCTGTCACCGCCAGCAGTACCGGCCCGTCGGCCGGGAGCGACAGGCGCAGGCCATCGGTATGCACCGCAGCGCCGCCCCGGCGCAGATCGCGCAGCCATGCCGGTTGGGCCAGCGACAGCCTCACGGTCTGGCCGTTTCCCAGCAGCGCCAGAATCGTCTGTTCGCCGCTGCGGTAGGCGCGGATCTCCACGTCCGGGGCCGGCCGTCCGTCGTCGCGGGTGAGCGAAAAGTGGCGGGCGACGCCGGCTTTCCGCAGCAGTGCCGCCATCGCCTCGAGCGGCGCCGGGTCCCCCGCCGCCGGCGCCGTTGCCAAAACGTTGGATTGGAGGAGGGGAAGCCCGGCCAGGGCAAGACTTGCCCGCCGCCGGCCGTGGCCGTCGAACCGGCCGGCCTCGCCGTCCGCCAGCACCACGCCGCCGGCAGCGATAAAATCCGTGATGGCGACCGCTTCCGCATCCGACAACGCGATCGACTGCGGCAGCACCAGCATGCGGATGCCCGCCGTTCGCAACGCACCGCGCGCCAGGCCCGTGGGCGAGACGAACAGCGGCCGCACGCCGAGCCCGGTCAGCAGTTGCACCGTGCGCGACAGCGCCCGGCGGTCGGCGGTGGCATGACCGCCCTCGGTTTCGGAATCCCGCGTCTCCCAGGCAATGCCGTCGGCGCGGCGCTCGAGCAGCCAGTGGACCCTGAAGCTGGGCGGCGAGACCAGGATCGCCACCGGGTCGGTCGCGGGCGTGGCGGCGATGAGTTGCGCCGCGATGCCGCCGTCGCGCAGTTCGTGCAGTAGTTTTCCGAGAAACCGCCCGCGCGGACCCGGCGTGCCGTCCGGCGCGACTACGCCGCCCTCGTCCCACACCACCAGCCCGCGGCTGCCCAGCAGCAGGGAGCGCCAGATATTCCGCGCCTCCTCCGGCCCCTGGCCGAAGGACGTGGTCAGCACCACCAACCCGGGGTTGAAGGCGCGCGCGATCTCGATGCTGTC
>CAYWOW010000357.1:0-2992 GCA_964459005.1 uncultured Acetobacteraceae bacterium | reverse complement strand
GCGACGTGCTGCCGGTGCTGGCGGCGCGCGGGGTGCTGCGCGGCACGCTGGCGGAGGGCTACTTCGTCGATATCGGCGTTCCCGACGACCTGGCGCGGGCGCGGCGCGACCTGCCGGGCCGGCTGCACCGGCCGGCGCTGTTCCTCGACCGCGACGGTGTGCTGAACGTCGACAAGGGCTGGGTGAGCACGCGCGACCGCTTCGAGTGGATGCCCGGCGCCATCGAGGCGGTGCGCCGGGCCGTCAGCCGGGGCTGGCACGTCTTCGTGGTCACCAACCAGTCCGGGGTGGCCCGCGGCTTCTATGACGAGGCGGCGGTGCGGGACCTGATGGGCTGGATGGCGGGGGAGTTGCGCGCCGCCGGCGGCACGCTCGACGACTGGCGCTATTGCCCGTTCCACCCGCAGGCCGCCCTGGCCGAATACCGGCGCGACAGCGACTGGCGCAAGCCCGCCCCGGGCATGCTGCTGGACCTGATCCGCGCCTGGGAACTCGACGCGGCGCGGGCGGTCATGATCGGCGATGCCGAGACCGACATGCGCGCGGCCGAGGCGGCCGGCGTGCGCCCGCTGCGCTTCCCCGGGGACAACGTCGCGCCGGACCTTGCCGCCTTCGCCGACCGCGCGACGATGGCGCCGATGTAGCCGATGGGGCAGACCGACATGCCGACGGTTCCGAAACGGGCCGGCCAACCGCGCCACAAGGCGGGCGAACCGGTCGCCGCGACGCTGCCGCTCCGCGGCAATCTCGACGCCGTGCGTCCCGACGGCACCGTCATCGCCTGGTGCTGGTCGCCGGCCGAACCGGCGCTGGCGCGCATCGTCGGCGTGTGGATCGACGACGCCGAGGTGGCGCGCGAGCTGTGCGACCAGCCGCGGCGCGACCTGCTCGCCGCCGGCGTGGGCGACGGCGCGCATGGCATGACGCTGGCGCTGCCCGCCGCCGTCATCGAGCCCGGGCGCCGCGTGACGGTGACGCTGCGCGACGTGGCGACCGGCCGGCAGGTTGGCACCCCCGCGGCGGTGACCTGGGCCGCGTCGCGACAGGAAGCGCCGTCAGCCGCGCCGCGCGCCCCGCACGGCAACCTCGACCGGGTCACCCGCGACGGCTGGGTGACGGGCTGGTGCTGGTATCCGGACGATCCGGGCGAGCATGTCGATCTCACCATCCTGGTCGACGACGAGGCAGTGGGCAGCACGCAGGCCGCGATCTTCCGCGCCGACCTGCGGGACGCCGGCATCGGCGACGGCAGCCACGGCTTCAGCTTCGCCCTGCCCTGGTCGGCGATGGCCGAGAAAGGCGTGCTGAGCATCACGGTGCGCGAGACCGTAACCGGGACGGTGGTCGGCGATCCGATCCTGCTGCGCGCCGGACGGGTGGCGATGGCCGAGGAACGCATCCAGGACCTGGAGCGGCAGCTCGCCTTGTTGCGGTCACAGCTCGACGACATCGGCCGGCAGAACCAGGCGCGCGACGAGGACCTGGCGGCGCGCGAATTGTTCGCCACCGTGGCGGGCTTCTTCAAGGCGCTGGCAGAGGGCGATGGGACGATGGGCGGCGGATTGAAGGCCGCGGTCGAGGACGTCACCGCCCGCTTCGCCCCGCTCGTGCTGGCGATTCCCGAGGCGCCGTCGGCGACGGTCTGCGTCGGCGCCGATGCCCCGCTGGAGACGATCTACCGCTGCCTGGCGGCGCTGCACGAGACCGGAACGGACGGGCTGGCCGACATCGCGCTGCTCGACGACGGCAGCCGCGGCGGCGAGGCCGCCCTGTTGCCCGCCGTGGTGCGCAACCTGCATTACGTCCGCGTGCCGGTCGGCACCGGCGGCATGGCGGCGCGCAACGCGGTGGCGGCGGCGGCGCGCGGCCCTCTGGTGGCCTGGCTGGCGCCGCAGGTCCGGGTGATGCCGGGCTGGCTGGCGGCGCTAGTCGCCACCTTCGCCGACGAGCCCGACGCCGCCGCGGTGGGGGCGAAGGTGGTGCGCGACGACGGGCTGCTGCACCACACCGGCATCCTGCTCGGGCCCGACGGGACGCTCAGCGATCCCGGGCGGCTCGCCGCGGCCGATGATCCCGAATACGATTTTCCGCGCGCCGTGCACGGGTTCGGCGATGTCGCCTTCACGCTGCGCCGCGACCTGATGGCGGCGGCCGGCGGGTTTGCCGCCGGCTTCGCCAGCCCGACGCACGCCGCCTTCGACCTGTGCATGCGGCTGCGCGACGGCGGGGGGCAGGTGCTCTACCAGCCGCTGGCGGTTGGCATCTGGTCGGACGAGGGCGCGCCGGCCCCGGCACCGGTTCCCGACCTGAACCTGCAGGACGAGGATTCGCGGCGCCTGCGCCAGCGCTGGGTGACTTTGGCGCCACCGGCAGGAACATGATCGTGCGACAGGCGGGGCGTTGCCCCGACTATGCCACGATCATGCCCCGTCCTGGTTGACGGCCCAGGATTCGGCGCCGTCGCTGGTGAAGTGCACGCCGCTGGCGGTGCCGCCGGCCTCGTTCAGCGCATCGATCAGCGCGACCCGGTGCTGCGGCGGCACGATGAACATCAAAAAGCCGCCGCCGCCGGCGCCGGACACTTTTCCCGCCAGCGCGCCGTGCGCCAGCGCGATCGCATACAGCCGCTCGATCTCGCCGGTGCTGATGCCGTCGGCGGTTTTCTTCTTGGCCTCCCAGGAACGGTTCAGGATCGCCGCCACGTGGCGGATCTCGCCGCGCAGCAGCGCCTGCTTCATTTCGATGGCATCGGTCTTGAGCTGGTGCAGGCTGGCCATCGAATCGGCGGTCGGCGTGACCATGCGCCGCTGCTGCTCGACGATGATCGTCTCCGAACGCCGCGACACGCCGGTGAAGCAGGTGACCAGCGAGGTTTCCAGCTCGTTGAGGAAACCGCGAGCCACCCGCAGCGGGTTGACGATGACGCGGTCGTTGGCCAGGAACTCGATGAAGTTGGCGCCGCCGAACGCCGCCGCGTACTGGTCCTGCTTGC
>CAYWOW010000356.1:0-2995 GCA_964459005.1 uncultured Acetobacteraceae bacterium | reverse complement strand
GGCGGCGGCCTTGATGATCAGGTCGTTGACCGAAAGCTTGAAGGCGCCGGGCCCATCCTTGGCGCCGCGGGCATTGAGGTCGGCGCGCAGCTTCAGCAGGGCGTCGATCTCGATGTCCATCGAGACATAGAAATGCGGCACGGTCTGCTTCGCCTCGGTGAGGCGGCGGGCGATGACGCGGCGGATATTCGTATGCGGCACCAGCGTGTGCGGCGCCAGGAGCCCGGCGCCCTTGGGCGCCGGGGCGGGGGCGGCGGGCGCCGCGGCAGGGGCACGGCGGGGCGGGGCAGGGAGGACGCCGCCCTTCTGGGCCGCCTCGATGTCGGCGCGCACGATGCGCCCGCCGGGTCCGGAGCCCTTCAGGGCGGACAAGCCGATGCCGGCCTGCGCCGCCATGCGCCGCGCCAGCGGGGAGGCGAACACACGCTCACCGGCGTCGTGGCCGTTCCCGGCCGGCGCCGTTCCGGCGCCCGGCGTGGCTGCGGCAGCCGGCGCGGCGGCAGGGGCAGGGGCAGGGGCAGGCGAAGCCACGCCGGGCGCCGTGACGGCGCCGGCCGGGACTGTCTCGCCGGCCTCGACGAGCACCGCGATCGGCGCGTTCACCGCGACGCCCTGGGTGCCGTCGGCCACCAGGATGCGGCCGAGCACGCCCTCGTCCACCGCTTCCACTTCCATGGTGGCCTTGTCGGTCTCGATCTCGGCGATGACGTCGCCGGCCCGGATCGTGTCGCCTTCTTTCTTCAGCCAGCGCGCCAGGGTGCCCTCCGTCATGGTCGGGCTCAATGCCGGCATCAGGATGTTGGTGGCCATCTGCGTTCCTTTCCCCGTGCCCGATCAGACCAGCTTCTTCACGGCGTCGACAACCCAGTCGGGCTGCGGCAACGCCAGCTTCTCGAGGTTGGCGGCATAGGGCAGCGGCACGTCGAGCCCGTGCACGCGCGCCGGCGGGGCATCGAGCCAGTCGAAGCACTGCTCGATGACCTGCATGTTCACCTCGGCGCCGATGCCGGCGAAGGACCAGCCTTCCTCGACGGTGACGATCCGGCTGGTCTTCTTCACGCTGGCGACGATGGTGTCGATGTCGAGCGGGCGCAGCGAGCGCAGGTTGATCACCTCGGCGGAAATCCCCTGTTCCGCCAGCGTCTCCGCCGCCTTCATCGCCACGCCGACCATGATCGAGAACGCCACCAAAGTGACGTCGGTGCCCGCCCGCTCGATCTTCGCGCGGCCGATCGGGAGGATGAAATCCTCGTCGGTCGGGAGTTCAAAAGTGTGGCCGTAGAGGATCTCGTTTTCGAGGAAGATGACCGGGTTGGGATCGCGGATGGCGGCGCGCAGCAACCCCTTGGCGTCCGCCGACGACCACGGCGCCAGCACCTTCAATCCGGGGCAATGCGCGTACCAGCTCGCATAACACTGGCTGTGCTGGGCGGCGACGCGGCTGGCCGCGCCGTTGGGACCGCGGAAGACGATCGGGCAGCCCATCTGGCCGCCCGACATGTAGAGCGTCTTGGCCGCCGAGTTGATGATCTGGTCCATCGCCTGCATGGCGAAGTTGAAGGTCATGAACTCGACGATCGGCCGCAGCCCGTTCATCGCCGCGCCCACTGCCATGCCGGTGAAGGCGTGCTCGGTGATCGGGGTGTCGATGACGCGCTTGGGACCGAACTCGTCGAGCAGGCCCTGGCTGATCTTGTAGGCGCCCTGGTACTGGGCGACTTCCTCGCCCATCAGGAACACGTTCGGATCGGCGCGCAGTTCGGCGGCCATGGCGTCGCGCAGCGCCTCGCGCACGGTGGCGGGCTTGGTCGGCCCCCAGTCGCGCTCGGGCTCCGGCGCGGCGGCGTCCTCCTGGCGCGGGGCGGCGGCCGGTTTGGCCTCCGCCGCCGGGGCGGCGGCTTTTGGTGCGGCCGGTGCGGCGGAGACGTCCTCGCCGTCGGCGCCGAGCACGGCGATCGGCGTGTTCACCGCGACCCCCTCGGCGCCCTCCTCGACCAGGATTCGCGCCAGCCTGCCCTCGTCAACCGCTTCGACTTCCATGGTGGCCTTGTCCGTTTCGATCTCCGCGATGACATCGCCGGCACGCACGTCGTCGCCGACCTTCTTGAGCCAGCGGGCCAGCTTGCCCTCGGTCATGGTGGGGCTGAGCGCCGGCATCAGGATCTGCGTGCTCATCGCCTCAACCCTCCACCAGCACGTCGGTCCACAGCTCGGCGGCCTCCGGCTCGGGGCTGCCCTGGGCAAACTCGGCGGCCTCCTGCACGATCGCCTTCACCTCGTCGTCGATGCGTTTGATCTCGGCCTCATCGACGCCGAGTGCGGTCAGCCGGGCGTGCGCATGCTCGATGCAGTCGCGTTCGGTGCGCATCTTCTGCACTTCCTCGCGGGTGCGGTACTTGGCCGGGTCGGACATCGAATGGCCGCGGTAGCGGTAGGTCTTCATTTCCAGCAGGTAGGGGCCGTTGCCGGCGCGGCAATGCGCCACCGCCACCTCGGCCGCCGCCTTCACCGCCTCGACGTCCATGCCGTCGACCTGCATGCCGGGAACACCCCAGGCCGCGGCGTTCTGCGACAGGTTGTGCGAGGCCGACGCCCGCTCGACGCTGGTGCCCATGCCGTACTTGTTGTTCTCGATGACGTAGACTACCGGCAGCTTGAACAGCGCGGCCAGGTTGAAGCTCTCGAACACCTGGCCCTGGTTGGAGGCGCCCTCGCCGAAATAGGTGATGCTGACCAGGTCGTTGCCGCGGTACCAGTTGCTGAAGGCGAGCCCGGTGCCGAGGCTGACCTGGGCGCCGACGATGCCGTGTCCGCCGAAGAAATGCTTCTCCTTGCTGAACATGTGCATCGACCCGCCCTTGCCGTGCGAGTAGCCGGTGGCGCGGCCGGTCAGCTCGGCCATGACGCCGCGCGCCGCCATGCCGGTGGCGAGCATGTGGCCGTGGTCGCGGTAGGAGGTGATGACCTCGTCGCCGTCCTTCAGCGCCATCTGCAT
>CAYWOW010000355.1:0-2997 GCA_964459005.1 uncultured Acetobacteraceae bacterium | reverse complement strand
GCAGCGTGGCCACCGCCCGCGCGCCGGCCGCGATGGCGGGACGGGCCAGCGCGTCGTCGATGTCGTGGGGCAGGCGGATGGCATCGTGCAGGATCAGCACGCCGCCGCGGCGAACGCGGATGGTGTCGCGGATGCGCGCGCTGCGGACGCGCTCGCCCGACGCGGCGCGGCCGAACACCAGGCTTTCGACGCCCAGGAAACTGGCATCCGCCGCCATGTCCACGCTCAAGCGCCGGTCCATCGCGCTGGCGTCGAACAGGATTCCTTCTTGCGGCAGCCAGTCCAGCGCGGCGGCGCTGTCGAGCACGATGTCGGTGCTCACTGCCGCGGGATCGTCGTTGGGCCGGGCACGGTAGAAGCGTTCGGCCGCCAGGCTGGTCACGGTCGCCGCGGCGCCACGCTCCAGGTGGATGGTGGTGCGCAGCACATCGCCGCCGGCGACGCCCCCGGAGGTGTTCAGCGTGATGGCCTGCATGCCGTCATGCGGGCGCGGGAAGCGTGCTTTCAGGCAGCCCTCCTGGCGCAGGTCGGCCAGAACAGTCGTGTCATTGCGGCGACGAAAGCCGAGCGAGAGGTGGCCGCGCGCGCGTTGCAGCCGCCCATCCTGCTCAGACCGACAGCCGCCGTCGTACATCGGCCTCATCGAGTTCCTCGCGCCGACCCGCCAGGACGATATCGCCCCGGTCCATTACCACGATGCATTGGGCCAGGTCGCGCGCGAAGTCGAAATACTGTTCCACCAGCAGGATCGCCATCTCGCCGCGCGCGCGCAGCAACGCGATCACGCGGCCGATATCCTTGATGATGCTGGGCTGGATGCCCTCGGTCGGCTCGTCCAGCACGAGCAGGGTCGGTTTCATGACCAGCGCCCGGGCGATCGCCAGTTGCTGCTGCTGGCCGCCCGAAAGATCGCCGCCGCGCCGGCGCAGCATGGTCTTCAGGATCGGGAAGAGTTCAAAAATCTCGTCGGTCACCTGGCGTTGTCCGCGCGGTAACACGGCGAATCCCGTCTCCAGGTTTTCGCGCACGGTCAGCAGCGGAAAAATGTCGCGGCCCTGCGGCACCCAGGCGATGCCGCGCCGCGCCCGCTCGTAGGTGGGCAGGCCGGTGATGTCCTCGCCATTCCAGGTGATGGTGCCCCGGCTGACCGGGTGGGCGCCGGTCACCGCGCGCAGCAGCGAGGTCTTGCCGACGCCGTTGCGACCGAGCAGGCAGGTCACCTCGCCGATCTCCGCGGTCAACGACACCCCGCGCAGCGCGATCGCCGCGCCATAGTGGAGATCGACGTCTTTCACCGCCAGCATGGCTCAGCGCCCCAGATACACTTCGATGACTTTCGGGTCGGCGCTGACATGGTCGATCGACCCCTCGGAAAGCACCGAACCCTCGTGCAGCACCGTGACCTTGACGTCGAGCGCGCGGACGAAATCCATGTCGTGCTCCACCACCACCACGCTGTGGCTGCGGTTGATCTCGCGCAGCAGCTCGGCGGTCTGCGCCGTCTCGGCGTCGGTCATGCCGGCCACCGGCTCGTCCACCAGCAACAGCAGCGGGTCCTGGGCGAGCAGCATGCCGATTTCCAGCCACTGCTTCTGACCGTGGCTGAGGTCGCCGGCACGGCGCTCGCGCAAGTCGGAAAGCCGTGTCGTCGCCAGCAACTCCTCGATCCGGTCACGTTCCTCGTCGGTCTCGCGCGCCCATAGCGTGAAGCGGGGGCGGCGGTCGCCGGAGAGCGCGAGCAAAAAATTGTCCCACACCGTGTGCGGCTCGAACACCGTGGGCTTCTGGAATTTGCGGCCGATGCCGAGTGCCGCGATATCGGGCTCGTCCAGGCGGGTGAGGTCGGTGTTGCGCCCGAAGATGACCTCGCCCTCGTCCGGCCGCGTCTTGCCGGTGATGACGTCCATCATGGTCGTCTTGCCCGCGCCGTTCGGTCCGATCACCGCGCGCATCTCGCCGCGCTCCATCACCAGCGACAGCGCGTTCAGCGCGCGGAACCCGTCGAAGGTCACGGTGACGTTGTCCAGATAGAGCAGCGTATCTTCATGCGGCCGGGTCATTCCGCCGGCTCCGGGGCGGGCACCGAAACAGGCGCGCGGGTGCGCCGGCGCAGCACCCCGAGGATGCCGGTCGGCAGGAACAAAGTGACGAAAATGAAGAGCGCGCCGAGGGCGAACAGCCATACCTCGGGCAAGGCCCCGGTCAGCCAGGTTTTTCCTGCGCTCACCAGCACCGCCCCGAGCACCGCGCCAATCAGCGTGCCGCGTCCGCCGACGGCCACCCAGATCACCGCCTCGATCGAGTTGGCCGGCGAGAATTCCGAAGGATTGATGATGCCGACCTGCGGCACATAGAGCGCGCCGCCGATGCCGGCCATGATGGCGGAGACCACCCAGACCCACAGCTTGTACTGCTCCGGCCGGTAGCCGATGAAGCGGGTGCGGCTCTCGGCGTCGCGCACGGCGATCAGGACTTTGCCAAAACGGCTGGTGACGATGCCGTAGGCCGCCAGCAGCGAGACCGCGAGCGCGATGGCGGAGGCGATCAGCAGGCCGTCCCTGGTGGCTTCGGCCTGCAACGGGAAGGAGAACATCTCCTTGAAATCGGTCAGGCCGTTGTTGCCGCCGAAGCCCATGTCGTTGCGGAAGAACGCCAGCAGCAGCGCGTAGGTCAGCGCCTGGGTGATGATGGAGAGATAGACGCCGGAAACGCGGCTGCGGAAAGCGAGCCAGCCGAACAGCAACGCCAGCACGCCGGGCACCAGCACCACCATCAGGGAAGCGAACATCGGATTGTCGAAGCCGTGCCAGTACCAGGGCAGCGCCTTCCAGTTGAGGAACACCATGAAGTCGGGCAGCACCGGGTTGGCATAGACCCCGCGCGTGCCGATCTGGCGCATCAGGTACATGCCCATGGCGTAGCCGCCGAGCGCGAAGAAAGCAGCGTGGCCCAGGCTGAGGATGCCGGCGAAACCCCAGACCAGATCGACCGCCAGCG
>CAYWOW010000354.1:0-3002 GCA_964459005.1 uncultured Acetobacteraceae bacterium | reverse complement strand
AGCGCGCGCTGGCATTCGCCGGCCGCGAACTGGCGCGCGGCGCCGCCTGGCTGGTCAGCTGGGGCGAACCGGCGCGGGCGGCATCCTTCCTGCTCCGGCTGGACGACGTCACTCCCGACGCCGCCGACCGCACCCTGGCCGGACGGCTGGCCCTCGGCTTCGGCCTGCCCGATGTCGCGATCACGCTGGCCCGCAGGGCCGGGCGCGACGGCTTCACCCTGCTGCAAACGGGCTGGCCCATCGCCGCCACCATCCCGCCCGGCGCCGGCGTCGATCCCGCCCTCGCGCTCGGCGTCATCCGCCAGGAGAGCAGCTTTGACACCACCACGGTCAGCCCGGCCGGTGCCCGCGGGCTGATGCAACTGATGCCCGGCACCGCCGCGCAGGTCGCGCGCAAGCTCGGCGTGCGCGTCTCCATCCCGGCCCTGACCGCAGACGCGCGCATCAACATCGAGCTGGGCTGCGCCTACCTGCGCGAGCTGCTCGGCCAGTTCGACGCCTCCATCCCGCTCGCGGTCGCCGCCTACAACGCCGGGCCGGGGCGGGTCCAAAACTGGCTGGCCAACAACGGCGACCCCCGCGCCGCAGGCGCGGACATGCTCGACTGGATCGAACAAATCCCATTCAGCGAAACCCGCAACTACGTGCAGCGCGTCATCGAGAACCTGATGGTCTATCGCAGCCAGCGCCATGATCCCGCCCCGGACCCGGTCCGGTGACGCGAAGCCGCGACATCACGGCCTGGGACGGCCTTACCGTGCACGTGACCGAGTGGGGCGGCGGCCGTGGCATGCCGTTGCTGTGCCTGCCCGGGCTGGTGCGCACGGCGGGGGATTTCGCCGGCGTGGCGGCGCGGCATGGCGCGGGCCGGCGCGTGGTGGCGCTGGACTACATCGGCCGCGGCGGCTCGGCGCGGGCGCCGCGCATCGCCCGCTATGCGCCGCAGGCGATGCTGCGCGACGTGATGGATGTCTGCGCCGCGGTGCACCTGCATCGCGCCGTGGTGATCGGCACCAGTTTCGGCGGCCTGCTCGCGATGGCGCTCCGCGCCGCGCGGCCGGGACTGCTCGCCGGGGTGGTGCTGAACGACGTCGGGCCCGAGATCGGCATTGCCGGGGCGGCGCTGGTGCGCCGGTTCGTCGGCGAGGACCCGGCGCTGCCCGACCTCGACGCGGCGGCGGCGCATCTGCGGCGCGTTCTGCCCGACCTGTCGCTGCACGGGGCGGCGGACTGGCGCGAATTCGCCGCCCTGACCTATGCCCCCGGCCCCGATGGGCGCTGGCATCCGCTGTGGGACACCCGCATCGCCCGCACCCTCGGGGCGCCAGTGCCCGACCTGTGGCCGTTGTTCCGGGCGCTGGCGGGGCTGCCGCTGCTGCTGGTGCATGGCGGGCGCAGCACCCTGCTGCTGGCGGAAACGGTGGCGCGCATGCGGGCGGCGCGGCCCGACATGGCGCTGGCGGAGGTGCCGGGGTCGGGCCACGCGCCGACGCTCGCCGAGCCGGAGTCGGTGGCGGCGCTGGCGGACTTCCTGCGATGAGCCCGGCGCGCTGGGTCGCGAGTTTTTTCGGCTCGGGTCTGGCGCCCGTGGCGCCCGGCACCGCGGGGTCGGCGGCGGCGCTGCTGCCGGGGCTGGCGTTGCTCTGGGTATCGCATGCGGCGCTGGCGGCGGGCGTGGTCGTCGCGGTGGCGGCCGGGCTGTGGGCGATCCGGGCGGCCGGCGCAGGGGACGATCCGGGCTGGGTGGTGATTGACGAGGTGGCGGGACAATGGATCGCGCTGCTGGCGCTGCCGCATCCCTCCGTTATCGGCGCGCTCGCGGCTTTTGCCGCGTTCCGACTGTTCGATGTGACAAAACCGGGGCCGGTGGGCTGGGCGGAGCGCCTGCCCGGGGCGATGGGGGTGATGGCCGACGACGTGCTGGCCGGCGTGCTGGCGGCGGTGCTGGTCTGGGGAGTACGCTGGGCGGCGCCGGGGTTGGTGGACTGAACCGGGGGGATGCGATGACCGACGAAGAGTTTCTGGACCTCGCGGAAGCGGTGCTGGCGGCCTGCCGGGCGGCCGGCCTGAAAGTGGCGACGGCGGAAAGCTGCACCGGCGGGATGATCGCCGCGGCGCTGACCGCCATCGCCGGCGCCTCCGACGTGGTGGACCGCGGCTTCGTCACCTATTCCAACGCGGCGAAGACCGAGATGCTGGGGGTGGCGCCCGACCTGATCGCCGCCGCCGGCGCGGTCAGCGAGGCGGTGGCGCGGTCGATGGCCGAGGGAGCCCTGGCGCGCTCGGCGGCCGATCTGGCGGTCGCGGTCACCGGCATCGCCGGGCCGGACGGCGGCAGCGCGGAAAAGCCGGTGGGGCTGGTGTGGCTCGGCCTGGCCCGCCGCGGCGGGCGAACCGCCACGCTGCGCCAGGTCTTCCCGGGCGACCGCGCCGCGGTGCGCCGGGCCACGGTGGCGAAGGCGCTGCGACTGCTGCGGGCGGCGACATAGGGAAGGCCGTCAGATCGCTATGTCGCGCCAAGGCGCGCGGCCGGATCAGCCCGGATTGCGCGGTATCCAGCCCGGCACCTGATCGCCCTTGGCGTACATGCATTGGGCGAAGGCGTTGTCGTACTGTTGCTGGATGCTCCACTGAGCGCGGTTGCTGGCGTCGGTACCGTACAGCGTGCCGGCGCCGGCGCCCGAGGCGGCGCCGATCGCGGCCCCCGCGCCGGCATTGCCCACCGCCCCGCCGATCGCCGCTCCCGCCGCGGCACCCAGCACGGTGCCCAGCACCGCCCCACCGACCGCGCGCTGATTGGCGTTTTCAGCCTGCCCCTGGACCTGCTGCTGCGCGTAGTTCTTGCAGACCAGCTGATCGGTCTGGAACGCATCGAAGGACCTGCCGGGTCCAGGCATGACCTGGACGGTGGGACCCATCGGGGTCTGCGCACAACCCACCAGCATTGCCAGGATGCCAGCGGAAACGAACCCCCGCCCCGCGGCATTGAATCGATCGGTCAT
>CAYWOW010000353.1:0-3027 GCA_964459005.1 uncultured Acetobacteraceae bacterium | reverse complement strand
GGCCGCCGCCTGACCGGCCTCGCGCACGCCGGTCAAACCCGCCGGGTCGCCGCAGCCGATCGCTTCGTAGCCCAGCAGTTCCACCTCCGGCGCCCGATAGCCGGGCTTCACCGGCTCGACGCCGGACAGCGCGGTCGAGAGGTACTTCTTGTTGTCGTCGCTGAACACGGTGACCACCACGGCGGTCGGACCGAGCAGGTCCTGCGCGGCGAGCGCGCCGACGAAATTGGCGCCGGAGGAAATGCCGACCCCCAGGCCGAGCTCGGCGGCCAGCCGCTGGGCCATGATGATGGCGTCGCCGTCGGAGGCATCGATCACTGCGTCGAGCTCGTCGAGCTTGACGATGGCGGGGATGAAATCATCGGAAACGCCCTGAATCCGGTGCGAGCCGCACTTGAAGCCCACCGACAGCGTCGGCGACTCCGCCGGCTCCAGCGGGTGGACGCGCACCGTGGGCACCTGCCGCCGCAGCGCCCGCCCCACGCCCATGACGGTTCCGCCCGTGCCCACCCCGGCCACGAAGGCATCCGGGGTCAGCCCGACCGAAGCCAGTTGCCACAGAATTTCCGGGCCGGTGGTCAACTCGTGCGCTTCGCAATTGTGCTCGTTGGCGAACTGGCAGGGCAGGAAGACGTTCTCCTGGCTCCGCTGCAGCGCCTGGGTCGCCGCGATGGCGCCCAGGAACCCGCCCTCGGCGCGGCTCAGCAGGTGCAGTTCGGCCCCCAGCGAGCGCAACATCTTCTTGCGCTCGTCGCTCATCCAGTCCGGCATGTAGATGTGCACCGGGTGGCCGAGCATGCGCCCGACCGCGGCGATGGAAATGCCGGCATTCCCGCTGGTCGCCTCGGCGATGACGTCGCCCGACCCCAAGGTTCCCTCGGCATAGGCACGGCGCAGGACATTCAGCGCCATCCGGTCCTTGATGCTGCCGGTCAGGTTGTAGTGCTCGGCCTTGGCGAAAATGACGCGCCGCGTCCCGTGGTACTTGAGGTGGATCGCCAGCAGCGGGGTCCGTCCGACCAGCCTCGACAGGGCGTCGAATCGCTCTGCCACCGTAAAACCGTTCATTGCTTCACCAACAAAGCGAACACCCGCCATCGAACTCGAAGCTTCTGGCCTTGAGGACCGAGGCGACGACCGACTCCCATCGAGTGGCCCGGGGCATCTTAATCAAGTTTCCGTGACAGCGCCACAATCAGCGCCACGCACCCCCGGCGGCAGCCCGCGTAGGGCGGCTAAGCGCAGCGTCATCCGCCAACGCAAGTTTTTGTTTTCAAAGACATTTCAGGATCAGGCGCGATGCCGCAGCGTGTCCCCCCCGAGCTGCCGCTTCCTGTAGCACGCATGGCACGCACCGCCCGCTTCGCCCCGACACCGCGCGCCGCCCGCATCTCGATACGCGGCCTTGCCGGGCTCCACGGTGCGGCGGCGAGGCGCCTGGCGAAGCCGGCAAGCGGCGGTGGGGTGCTTGAGCTATCAAACGCTGTGGCGTATCGGGACGAGCCCCCGCTTCAGGGTTGATTCACGCGCGATCAACGGAGGACGGCCATGCCAGTGATCGACGTCCAGGTTCACGCCTACGAACGCAATCATCCGGGACGCCCCTGGACAGGTCATCTGCCCGGCCCCGCATCTGCCAACGGCGAGGAGATGGTGGCCGCGATGGACGCGGTCGGGGTCGACGCCGCGATCATCGTCTCGCCCTTCAATCTCTACCGTTTCGATCCAGGCTATGCGCTGGAACTCTATCGCACCTGGCCCGACCGCTTTCGCGTCGTGAAGCCGCTCGACGTCACCGATCCGGCGCTCGACGACGACGTCGCCGCGTGGTCGAAGACCGCAGGCGCGGTAGGCGTCCGGATGATGCTGCGCGACGAGTTGCCGAGCGACCCGGGCGACCCGCGCGTGAACCGGGCTTTCGCCGCGGCGGGCCGGCACGGGTTGCCGGTGAACTTCCTGTGCTGGGGGCGGCTGGACCAAGGCGCCGAGCTGGTGCGACGGCACCCGGGCACGGTGATCGTCATCGACCATCTCGGTCTGCTTCAGCCCAACGAACCGCCGCCGCCGGCGGAACCGTGGGCCGATCTTCCGAAGCTGCTGGCGTTTGCGGCCTACGACAACGTCAGGATCAAGATCAGCGGCGCTTGCACCTTGTCGCGCGAGCCATACCCCTACAACGACATCTGGGATCCGATCCTCAGAATCATCGACGCCTTCGGGATCGATCGCTGCATGTGGGGAACCGACTGGACCCGGACCACCGGCATGCTGACCTACGAGCAGGGCGTGGCGCCGTTCCGCGATACGGCTCGCCTTTCTGCGGGCGAAAAGGCAAAGCTGATGGGTGGCACACTGGAAAAAGTCTACAAATGGTAGCCTGATCGCGGCGGACGATTCGCTCGCCGGAGGTTACTGGACCGCTGACCCCGCAGCATGGCAGTCCGCGTAGGGCGGCTAAGCGCAGCGTCATCCGCCAACGCAAGCCATTGTTTGCACAGGCTTTTCTGGATCAGGCACGATGTCGCAGCGGGTCACTGCCGCGCTGCAGCTTCCGGTGGCACGCGTTTCCCCCGCCGCACGCATTGCCCGTTTCACCCCCGACACGACGCGCACAATCCCCTTGCGCGCTCTAACGTTTTTGTGTTAGAGAAACTGTCCATGTCCGCCAGCCCAACCCTCCCCCTCGCTCCCGACTTCGCCCGCCGGCTCGGCGCCATCCTCCTCGGCCTCGCCGCCCTCGTCGCCCGCAGCTTCCTGCGCGACCCTTTCCGCGCTCCCCTCATCCTGCCGCTCTGGACCCACCTCACCCGCGCCGCGCGACGCCTCAACCGCGCCTTCACCCGCCTCGCCGCGGCCCTCCCGACGCCGCCCCGCCGATCCCGCGCCTCCGGCCCGCACCGCCGCCCCGCGTTCCCCACCCGTCGCGGCTGGCTGGCCGCCGCCCTCGGCCCCGAGGCCGCCGCCTACGCCACCCAGATCGAATCCCTGCTCGCCGAGCCAGAAGCCGCCGACGCGCTCGCCCGTTCC
>CAYWOW010000352.1:0-3039 GCA_964459005.1 uncultured Acetobacteraceae bacterium | reverse complement strand
TGATCATCGGCATCTTCGATCTGCTGACCTCCGGCAAGGTGGCGATGGCCGATCCGCGCTGGCTGGGCTTCGGCACCGAGATCTACGTGGTGCTCGCGGCCGTCTATTTCGTATTCTGCTTCGCCATGTCCAAATACAGCCGTGGGCTGGAACGCGAGTTCAGCCACAGCCACACCCGTTGAGCCTGACCCGATAGGGAATCCACCGCATGAGCCAGACCGCCCCGGTCCCCGCCATCGTCCTCGACAAGGTCAACAAGTGGTTCGGCAGCCTGCACGTGCTGCACGACGTGTCGCTGACGGTGGCCGAACGCGAGCGCGTGGTGGTGTGCGGACCCTCGGGTTCAGGCAAGTCCACCATGATCCGCTGCATCAACCGCCTGGAGAGTCATCAGGAAGGCCGGATTGTCGTTGACGGCGTCGAGCTGACCGATGATCTCCGCGCGCTCGACATCATCCGGCGCGAAGTCGGCATGGTGTTCCAGAGCTTCAACCTGTTTCCGCATCTGACCGTGCTGGAGAACTGCACGCTGGCGCCGATCTGGGTGCGCAAGACACCCCGGGCCGAGGCCGAGGAACAGGCCATGGAATATCTGCGGCGGGTGAAGATTCCCGAGCAGGCCAGGAAATATCCGGGCCAGCTTTCCGGCGGCCAGCAGCAGCGCGTGGCGATCGCCCGCGCGCTGTGCATGAAACCGAAGATCATGCTGTTCGACGAACCCACCTCCGCGCTCGATCCCGAGATGATCAAGGAGGTGCTGGACACCATGATCGAGCTGGCGGAATCCGGCATGACCATGGTGTGCGTGACGCACGAAATGGGCTTTGCCCGGCAGGTCGCCGATCGCGTGGTGTTCATGGACCAGGGCGAAATCGTGGAAAGCAACACGCCGCGCGCGATGTTCGAGAACCCGCAGACCGACCGCCTGAAATTGTTCCTCTCGCAGATCCTGCGGGGACATTAAGCGCCGTCGGATTGCAACCTTCAGCGCCTATCGGATTCCCGCGCGCATGAAACTCTGCACGAACTGCCTCTGGAACAGCAGAAATGCCACCAGCAGCGGCGCGGAGGTCATCAGCGTCGCCGCGGTGATGATCGACCAGTCGATGCCCTGATCGGTGGTGGCGAACACCGACAGGCCGACGGTGAGCGGGCGGGTGGTCACCGAATTGGTGATCACCAGCGGCCACAGGAAGTTGTTCCAGTGATAGCTGACGGAAACCAGCCCGTAGGCGATGTAGGTCGGCTTGGCCAGCGGCACGTAGACCCGCCAGATCCGCGCCAGCAGCGAGCAGCCCTCCAGCCGCGCGGCGTCGTCCAGCTCCTGCGGGATGGTCCGAAAAGTCTGGCGCAGGAGAAAGATGCCGAAGGCGGAGCCCAGATAGGGCAACGCGATGGCGATGATGGTGTCGACCAGGCCGATTTCCGCCAGCGTGCGGTAGTTCCCGACCAGCAGCACCTCCGGCATGATCATGAGTTGCAGCAGGACGACGGCGAACACGGTGTCGCGGCCCGGGAAGCTGAGCCGGGCGAAGGCGAAGGCCGCCGGGGTGCACAACACGAACTGGGCGATCAGAACGATGGTGACCAGGATGGTGGTGTTGAGGAAGTAGCGGGCGAACGGTGCGGCCTGCCAGGCCAGGACGAAGTTGTGCAGCGTCAGCGGCGCGAGCGCGTCGAAGCGGGTGGCGTAGCTGGCGGGGTGGAAGGCGGTCCACACCGCGTAGAGCAGCGGCGCCACCCAGAGCAGGCCGAGCATCCAGGCGCCGATGATCTCCAGCGTGCGGGTGGCGGGCCGGGCGGCGCGCCAGGGCGGAATCGGCTCGCGGCCGGTGCCGGATGGGGCGCGCGAGCCCTCGCCCTTGCCCCGTTCCGCCAGCGGCGGGGGAACGAAGGTGGCGGCGCTCATCGGTAGTGCACCCGCCGGCCGAGCACGCCGAACTGAAAGGCCGCGAGGGCGGCGAGGATGGCCAGCAGCACCACCGTCAGCGTCGCCGCCATGGCGGTGTCCCAGAAGCGGAAGCCGGTTTCGTAGATGTAGTACAGCAGCAGCGTGGTGGCGTTGTCCGGGCCGCCGCGGGTCATCACCACGATGTGGTCCACCACGCGGAAGGCGTTGATGACGGCGTTCACCAGCACGAACAGGGTGGTCGGCATCAGCAGCGGCAGGGTGACGCGGCGGAAGAAATTCCACCGCGAGGCCCCCTCCAGCGCCGCCGCTTCCTTGAGGTCCGACGGCACGGTCTGCAGGGCTGCGAGGTAGAAGATCATGAAGAACCCCGCGTCCTTCCACACCTCGACGGCGATCATGGCGGGCAGCGCGGTGTTGCGGTCGCCCAGCCAGTTGTGCCGGCCGCCGCCGAACAGGCTGAGCACGTGGTCGAACAGGCCGTAGTCGGGCGTGTAGAAAAACATCCAGATGTTCGCCACCGCGATCATCGGCAGCATGGTCGGGGTGAAGTAGGCCATCCGCAGCAGCGGCCGGCCGGGTAGCGCCTCGTTGACGGCAAGCGCCATCAGCAGGGCGAGCAGCACCGAGGCCGGAATGGTACAGAGCGCATAGACGATGTTGTTGTGCAGGGCCTGCCAGAACACCGGGTCGCCCCACAAATCGGCGTAGTTGTCGGTCCCGACGAAATGCGAGGGTCGGTTGCCCCTGGCGGTGCTGAAAAAGCTATCGATCAGGGTCGTCGCCGCCGGCCAATGGGTGAACGCCACCAGCAGCGCCAGCGCGGGCAGGATGAGCAACCAGGCCTGAACGGTTTCGCGCTTCATCGGCGTATGACCGGTGCAGAAGTTCTCCCCCTCCCCTTGAGGGAGGGGGACGGGGGGAGGGGTCGCGGTGTCACGCCTTCTTGTATGGCTTGAGGATGCGGTCGGCTTCCGCCTGGGTATCGGCCATGGCCTGGGCGGGGGTCTTGGTGCCGCTGAGGCAGGCCTGGATCTGGTTGGTCAGCGCCGCGTAGACCCGCTGGTTCTCGAAGGTGGACAACTCGCCCACCGCCACCGGCAGGAAGCCGCGCGCGACGTCGGCCGGCG
>CAYWOW010000351.1:0-3039 GCA_964459005.1 uncultured Acetobacteraceae bacterium | reverse complement strand
CCGGCGGTCTACGAACTCGAGCACTTCGGCGTGCCGTTCAGCCGCACCGAGGACGGCCGCATCTACCAGCGCCCCTTCGGCGGCCACATGAAGGAGTTCGGCAAGGGCAACCCGGCCCTGCGCGCCTGCGCCGCCGCCGACCGCACCGGCCACGCCATCCTGCACACGCTCTACCAGCAGTCGCTCAAGCACGACGTCGAGTTCTTCGTCGAATACTTCGCCCTCGATCTCATCATGGACGAGGACGGCGCCTGCCGCGGCGTGATCGCCTGGAACCTCGAGGACGGCACCATCCACCGCTTCCGGGCGCAGACCGTGGTGCTGGCCACCGGCGGCTACGGCCGCACCTTCCTGTCCTGCACCTCGGCGCACACCTGCACCGGCGACGGCAACGCCATGGTGCTGCGCGCCGGCCTGCCCTGCCAGGACATGGAGTTCGTGCAGTTCCACCCGACCGGCATCTTTCCGGCGGGCTGCCTGATCACCGAGGGCGCCCGCGGCGAGGGCGGCTACCTGACCAACAGCGAGGGCGAGCGCTTCATGGAGCGCTACGCCCCGAACGCCAAGGACCTCGCCAGCCGCGACGTGGTGTCGCGCTCGATGACGCTGGAGATCAACGCCGGCCGGGGCTGCGGGCCCAACAAGGAATACATCATGCTCCACCTGGAGCATCTGGGCGCCGACATCCTGCACGAGCGCCTGCCCGGCATCAGCGAGACCGCCCGCATCTTCGCCGGCGTCGATGTGACCAAGGAGCCGATCCCGGTGCTGCCGACCGTGCACTACAACATGGGCGGCATCCCGACCAACGTGCAGACCGAGGTATTGCGGCCCACCCCGGCCGACCCCGACGCGGTGGTGTCGGGGCTGATGGCGGTGGGCGAGGCCGCCTGCGTGTCGGTGCACGGCGCCAACCGGCTGGGCTGCAACTCGCTGCTCGACATCGTGGTGTTCGGCCGCGCCGCCGCCCACCGCGCCGCCGCAATTCTCAAGCCCGGCGCCGCCCAGCCGGCGCTGCCGGCGCGCGCCGGCGAGGCCTCGCTCGACCGCCTGGACGCCACCCGCCATGCCAAGGGCGGCACCCGCGTCGCCGACCTGCGCCTGGAGATGCAGCGCACCATGCAGGCCCACGCCGCGGTGTTCCGCAACACCGAGAGCCTGCGCCAGGGCGTCGAGAAAATGGCCAAGGTGTGGGACCGGCTGGCCGATCTGTCGCTCGCCGACCGCAGCCTGATCTGGAATTCCGACCTCATGGAAGCCCTCGAGCTGCAGAACCTGATGGGCAACGCCATGACCACCATGGTCGGCGCCGACGCCCGCACGGAAAGCCGCGGCGCGCAGGCGCACGACGATTTTCCGGATCGCGACGACGTCCACTGGATGAAGCACACCCTGGCCTGGTGCGACGACAACGGCCATGTCCGCCTGGACTACCGGCCGGTGAAGATGCAGACCCTGACCAACGAAGTGTCGGTCATCCCGCCGCAAAAGCGGGTCTACTGAGCAAAAGGACGGCATCAGATGACCGCAACCAAGCGATTTTTCGCCGACCTGCCCCCGGCCAGCCGGCCCAAGCCCGGAAAAGTCTGGAAAGCCCCGGCGGGCGCCACGCGGGTCAAAAACTTCCAGATCTACCGCTGGGACCCCGACGAAGGCGGCAATCCGCGCATCGACACCTACGAAATCGACCTCGACGCCTGCGGGCCGATGGTTCTCGACGCGCTCATCAAGATCAAGAACGAAGTCGATCCCACGCTGACCTTCCGCCGCTCCTGCCGCGAGGGCATCTGCGGCAGTTGCGCCATGAACATCGACGGCACCAACACGCTGGCCTGCCTCAAGCCGATCGCGGACGTGAAGGCCAAGGCGGTGAAGGTGCACCCGCTGCCGCACATGCCGGTGGTGAAGGACCTGGTGCCGGACCTGTCGCTCGCCTACGCGCAGTTGCGCAGCGTCGAGCCCTGGCTGAAGGCCGACACCCCGCCGCCGCCCGACGGCGAGCGCCGCCAGAGCCGCGAGGAGCGCGCCAAACTGGACGGACTGTGGGAGTGCATCCTGTGCTTCTGCTGCTCGACGTCCTGCCCGAGTTACTGGTGGAACGGCGACCGCTATCTCGGCCCGGCGGCGCTGCTGGCCGCCTACCGCTGGATATCCGACAGCCGCGACGAGGCGACCGGCGACCGGCTCGACGCGCTGAAGGACCCGTTCAAGCTGTATCGCTGCCACACCATCTTCAATTGCACCCAGGCCTGCCCGAAAAACCTGAACCCGGCCAAGGCGATCGGCGAGATCAAGCTGCAAATGCTGGAGCGAGAGGTCTGACGCCGCCCGCTTCTCCCCCTCCCTTCGTGGGAGGGGGACGGGAGGAGGGGTCGCTCGCCACCTGGGCCGACAGCCTGCTCGTCGATCACGCCGTCTTTCGCATGGTCTGGCACAATTTCGCCGAGGTCATCCCGGGCCGGCTGTACCGCTCGAACCACCCCACGCCGGGGCGCCTGACTTGGCTGGTGCGCCGCTACGGCATCCGCACCCTCCTCAACCTGCGCGGCGACAAACCGAGCGGCTCCACCACGCTCACGCTCGACGCCGCCCGCCGCCTCGGCGTGGCGCACGAATTCCTCGCCTTCGAGAGCCGGGGCGCGCCCCACCGCGACCGCATCCTGTGCTTTCACGACCTCTATCGCCGGATGGCGGTCCCCGCCCTGATCCACTGCAAGTCCGGCTCCGACCGCGCCGGCCTGGTGGCGGGCCTTGCCATCCTGTTCGAGGGCGGCAGCGCCGCCGACGCACTCCGCCAACTCTCCTGGCGCTTCGGCCACTTCAGCCACAGCCGCGCCGGCATCCTGGACGCCTTCTTCGCCACCTACGCCGCCCAGGGCGAAGGCCGCATCCCCTTCCTCGACTGGGTGCAAACCGAATACGACGAGAACAACCTGCGCCAGAACTTCACCGCCCACGGGTTCGCGGCATTCCTCAACGACCGGGTGCTGCGAAGGGAGTGAAGCAAGGCCAGGGCTCCGCTCCGGACCCGCCAGGGGC
>CAYWOW010000350.1:0-3049 GCA_964459005.1 uncultured Acetobacteraceae bacterium | reverse complement strand
TCCAGCAGCGCCTGCAACCGGCCCAGGCTGAGGTCGATCAGGCGCGGATGCAGCGCGTGCAGCCGTTGCACCACCGGGGCGAACCGCCCCTGCGGCGGATTGTCGCTCATCGCATCAGGCCGCCCGATCGATCGCCTTCACGCACAGCAGCGACAGCAACCGGCCCAGCGTGGCGGTCAACTCGCCACGCGGCACCACCATGTCGATGACGCCGTGCTGGTAGAGATACTCGGAGCGTTGGAATCCCTCCGGCAGCTTTTCGCGCACGGTCTGCTCGATCACCCGCGCGCCGGCGAAGCCGATCTCGGCGTTCGGCTCGGCGATGATGATGTCGCCCAGCATGGTGAAGCTGGCGGTGACGCCGCCGGTGGTGGGGTCGGTCAGCACGGTGATGAAGGGCAGGCCGACTTCCTTGACCATGCGCGTGGCGATGACGCTGCGCGGCATCTGCATCAGGCTGATCGTGCCCTCCATCATGCGTGCGCCGCCCGAGGCGGTGAAGACGATCAGCGCCGCCTCCTGCAACACCGCGAGCCGCGCCGCCGCCACCAGGCCCTCGCCGACCGCGGCGCCCATCGAGCCGCCGATGAAGTCGAACTCCATCGCCGCGACCACCGCCTTCTGGCCGCCGATGCGCCCGTGCGCCACCACGATGGCGTCGTCCAGCCCGGTCTTCTCACGCGCCGCGCGCAGCCGGTCGCTGTAGCGCTTGGCGTCGCGGAAGCGCAGCGGATCGGCCGGCACCTTGGGCAGGTCGATGCGGGCGAAGACGCCGTTGTCGAAGGTCCAGGCCAGCCGTTCCTCGGCCTTCGCGCGCAGGTGGTGGCCGCAGTGCGAACAGACCTTCAGCGTCTTGGCGAGTTCGGAGTGGTACAGCATCTGCTGGCAGGCCGGGCACTGCGTCCACAAATTGTCCGGCACCTCGCGGCGGCCGAGCAGGGTGCGGATCTTCGGGCGGACGTATTCGGTGAGCCAGCTCATCGGTAACTCCTTAAGCCGCTGCACGGGCGGCGCGGACGCCGGCGGCCAGCGCGCGAACCTGGTCGAGCACACGCCGCACGCTGTCCGGACCCGGCCGGCCCCGCGCGTCGAGGCTGGCCGCCAGCGTGTCGATCAGCGCGGATGCCACCACCGCGCCGTCCGCCGCCCGCACCGCCTCGGCGGCCTGTTCGGGGCTGCGCACGCCGAAGCCGATGGCGATCGGCAGGTCGGTGAAACGGCGGATCAACGGAATGGCGTCGGCCAGCTCGCCGGCGCTGGCGGTACGCGTGCCGGTGATGCCGGTGATGCTGACGTAGTAGACGAAGCCCGAACTGCCGGCCAGCACCAGCGGCAGCCGCCGCGCGTCGGTGGTGGGGGCGACCAGGCGGATGATGTCGAGCCCGTGCGCGCGGGCCTCGGGCGCCAGCAGGTCGGCTTCCTCGGGCGGCAGATCGACGACGATCAGCCCGTCCACCCCGCAGGCCCCGGCGTCGGTGCAGAAACGCGCGACTCCGTACGACAGGATCGGATTGAGGTAGCCCATCAGGATGATCGGGGTTTCCGTATCCTCGTGGCGGAAATCGCGCACCATGGCGAGCGTGTGCGCCATGTTGGCGCCCGCGGCGAGCGCGCGCTTGCCGGCGGCCTGGATGGTCGGACCGTCGGCCATCGGGTCGGTGAACGGGCAGCCGATCTCGATCAGGTCGGCGCCGGCACCCGGCATGCCGCGCAGGATGGCCATGGAGGTCGCCCCGTCCGGGTCCGTGGCCTCCAGGAACGGGATCAGCGCGCCGCGGCCCTGTTGGCGCAGCGCGGCGAAACGGGCGGCGATCCGGCTCACAGGCTCACCCCCAGGTGCTCGGCGACGGTGAAGATGTCCTTGTCGCCACGACCGCACATGTTCATCACGATGATCTCGTCCGGCCGCAGTTGCGGCGCCAGTTTGGTCACGTGCGCCAGCGCGTGCGCCGGCTCCAGCGCGGGGATGATGCCCTCGGTGCGGGTGCAAAGCTGAAACGCCGCCAACGCCTCGGCATCGGTGGCGGAGGCGTATTCGACCCGGCCGATTTCGTGCAGCCAGGAATGCTCCGGGCCGATGCCGGGGTAGTCCAGGCCGGCGCTGATGCTGTGGGCTTCCTGAATCTGGCCGTCGTCGTCTTGCAGCAGGTAGGTGCGGTTGCCGTGCAGAACGCCGGGCCGGCCGCGGCTGAGGCTGGCGGCGTGGTGGCCGGAATCAAGCCCAAGCCCGGCCGCCTCGACGCCGATCAGGCGCACCGAGGGGTCGTCCAGGAACGGGTGGAACAGGCCCATCGCGTTGGAGCCGCCGCCGATGCAGGCCACGCAGACATCGGGTAGCCGGCCTTCGACGGCCTGCAACTGGGCGCGGGCCTCCTCGCCGATAATGCTCTGGAAATCGCGCACCATGGCCGGGTAGGGGTGCGGTCCGGCGACGGTGCCGATCAGGTAATAGGTGTCGCGGACATTGGCGACCCAGTCGCGCAACGCCTCGTTCATCGCGTCCTTCAGCGTGCCGGCGCCGGAGGTGACCGGCTTGATCTCGGCGCCGAGCAGCTTCATGCGGAACACGTTGGGCTGCTGACGGGCGACGTCGGTGGTGCCCATGTAGATGGTGCAGGGCAGGTCGAACAGCGCACACACCGTGGCGGTGGCGACCCCATGCTGGCCGGCACCGGTCTCGGCGATAATGCGGGTCTTGCCCATGCGCCGGGCCAGCAGGATCTGGCCCATGGTGTTGTTGATCTTGTGCGAGCCGGTGTGGTTCAGCTCGTCGCGCTTGAAATAGACACGGGCGCCGCCGAGCGCGCGGGTCAGCCGCTCGGCGAACCAGAGTGGGCTGGGGCGGCCGACATAGTCGCGCAGATAGGTGTCCAGCTCGGCCTGGAAGGCGGGGTCGGCGCGGGCCGCGTGGTAGGCCTGTTCGACCTCCAGGATCAGCGGCATCAAGGTTTCGGCGACGAAGCGGCCGCCGAAGTCGCCGAACCGGCCGCGTTCGTCCGGGCCGTTGCGCAGGGAATTGACGCTCAAGTGAGACCTCTCCAACCGATGC
>CAYWOW010000349.1:0-3052 GCA_964459005.1 uncultured Acetobacteraceae bacterium | reverse complement strand
CGATCTCGACCAGGCCGAGATCGCAGGGGGCCCCCGCCCGCAGCCGCGCCTCCGTCGCCCGGGCCAGGGCGTGCGGCGTGCTGGCGGCGCGGCGCAGGCTGGCCAGCGGGGCCGGTGGCCGGGCCAGGCTCAGGCACAGGCGCCGCTGATCGCCCGGCGCGGGCAGCGCCATGCCGGCCAGGGCAAGCGGTGTCCGCGAGGTGTCGGACAGCCGGACCATGAGCGGCAGCAGGCGGCCGCGCTCCACCAGCAGCGCGAGCGCGGTCGCCAGCGCCTCGTGGTCCACCGGGGCCACGAGCTCGCGTACCGCATGGCCGATGAACGCCTCGGGCGGGCGCCCGAACTTGCTGCGGAACGCCCCGGCCGCATAGGTCACGGTGCCGCCCGCATCGGTCTCGACCACCATATCCGCGCCGGCGAAGGCGAAGGCAACGAAGCGCTCGTTGTTGTCAGGGCGGCGCGCGGACACCGGTTCCTGGGGCGGTGGCGCATGCGGCGAATGATGGTCAGCGACGTCCAACATTGACAGCACCTTGCCCCGGCGGCCGGATAGTTCCCCGGCATCGCATAACAGGACCGCGAATAGTGGTGGCACAGCGGGGTTAACGGAACGCAAAGCGCGCGGTTGTCCGGGCTGCTTCCCCGGTCTTCATGCTTGCCTTTCGCGCGGGGCTGCGTCATATCCCGCCCGCCGGCGGCGATGCTGCCGGTAATTCACACGCAGGGCGCCTTCCGGCCTCGACCCCGAGGCCCGGATCCGGTGTCGTTTCGGCATTCTGGCCCTGCGGAGGCTCAACCGGACGGAAAGAAAGGTCACGCTCATGGCGATGCCCGAATTCACTCTGCGCCAGCTTCTCGAAGCCGGCGTGCATTTCGGCCACCACACCCGGCGCTGGAACCCGCGCATGGGGCCGTATCTGTTTGGCATACGCAACCAGATCCACATCATCGACCTGCAGCAGACCGTGCCCATGCTCGACCGTGCGCTGCGCGCCGTGCGCGACGTGGTCGCCGCCGGCGGGCGCGTGCTGTTCGTCGGCACCAAGCGCGCCGCCGCTGAATACGTCGCCGACAGCGCCAAGCGCTGCGGCCAGTATTACGTCAACCACCGCTGGCTCGGCGGCATGCTGACCAACTGGAAAACCATCACCGGCAGCATCAAGCGGCTGCGCCAGATCGACGACATGCTCGCCGGCGACACCCAAGGCCTGACCAAGAAAGAGGTGCTGGACATCACCCGCGACCGCGAGAAGCTGGAACGCGCGCTCGGCGGCATCAAGGAAATGGGCGGGCTGCCCGACATCCTGTTCATCATCGACACCAACAAGGAAAAGCTGGCGGTCGAGGAAGCCACCAAGCTCGGCATCCCGGTGGTGGCGGTGCTCGACAGCAACTCCGACCCGCTGGGGGTCACCTATCCGATCCCGGGCAATGACGACGCCATCCGCGCCATCACGTTGTACTGCGACCTCATCGCCGGCGCGGTGCTGGACGGCATCTCCGCCGAGATGCTCGCCTCCGGCCGCGACATCGGCGGCGCCGAGGAACTGCCCCCGGAAACCTTGCCGCTGCCCGAGGCCGAACCGGCCGCCCAGCCCACAGCTTGAGCACGAACACAGGAGAGACGACCATGGCGGAGATCACAGCCGCGCTGGTGAAGGACCTGCGCGAGCGGACCGGTGCAGGCTTTTCGGACTGCAAGAAGTCGCTGGTCGAGTCCGACGGCGACATGGAGGCGGCGATCGACTGGCTGCGCAAGAAGGGCCTGTCCACCGCCGCCAAGAAGTCCGGCCGCATCGCCGCCGAGGGGCTGATCGGGGTCGCTTCGGCGGTCAACCGGGGCGCCATGGTGGAGGTCAACGCCGAGACCGACTTCGTCGCCCGCAACCCGACGTTCCAGGCCTTCGTCGCCGATGTGACGAAGGTCGCGCTCGAGGTCGGCGAAAGTCTCGACGCCATCAAGGCCGCCCCCTACCCGGGTACCGCCCGCACGGTGGCCGAGCAACTGACCCACCTGGTCGGTACCATCGGCGAGAACATGAACCTCCGCCGCGCCCGCGTGCTGAGCGTGCCGCAAGGGGTGGTCGCCACCTACGTGCACGGCGCGATCAAGCCGGGCCTGGGCAAGATCGGCGTGCTCGTCGCCGTCGAAGGCGGCTCCGAACTGACCGAGTTGGAACTGCTCGGCCACCAGGTCGGCATGCACGTCGCCGCCGCCCGTCCCGACGCGCTGGATGTCGACTCGGTCGATCCGGCCGCCCTGGAGCGCGAAAAGGCGGTGCTCGCCGATCAGGCCCGCGCTTCCGGCAAGCCCGAGCCGATCATCGAGAAGATGGTCGAGGGCCGCATCCGGAAATACTACGAGGAAGTGGTGCTGCTGGAGCAGGTCTGGGTGCATGACGGCGAAAGCCGGGTGCGCGCGGTCATCCAGAAGGCCGGCGCCCGCCTGTCCGGCTTCGCGCGCTTTCAGCTCGGCGAGGGCATCGCGCGGCGCAGCGACGATTTCGCCGCCGAGGTGGCCGCGGTCGCCTCGACCGCGCCCAAGCCGCCGGCACCCTGACCCCCGGGCCGGGAACCCGGGGCGGCCGGCACGCGCCGGGGTTGCGCGCGCGTGCCGGCCGCCCCGTCACTTGTCCCACGCGTGGCACCCCTGTAGCCTGCCGCAGCGCCAACAGTACGGAACGATGAGCCCGATCCCAACCCACCAGCGCGTCTTGCTGAAGGTCTCCGGCGAGGCCCTGATGGGGGGGCGCGACTACGGGCTCGACACCGACACGGTGACCCGCATTGCCGCCGACGTCGCCGACGTGGTGGCGATGGGCGTGCAGGTCTGCCTGGTGATCGGCGGCGGCAACATCTTCCGTGGCGTCTCGGCGGCCACCGCCGGCATGGACCGCGCCCAGGCCGACTACATCGGCATGCTGGCCACGGTGATGAACGCGCTGGCCATGCAGATCGCGCTGGAAAAGTGCAGCGTGCCGACGCGGGTGCAGTCCGCCATCCCGATGGCCAGCGTCTGCGAGCCCTATATCCGCCGCCGCGCCGAGCGGCA
>CAYWOW010000348.1:0-3080 GCA_964459005.1 uncultured Acetobacteraceae bacterium | reverse complement strand
GAAATAGATGCGTCGGGCCGGGCTGTCGGCGGCGTCCGGCGGCATGATCTGCTTGCCGAACAGGAACCGCGCCTTGGCCGCCAGCTCGATGCGCGTTTTGCCGCGAAACCGGATGGAAGCGCCGTTGACGATCATCATGTCGCCCTGGCGCAGTTCGAGTACAAGGTTTGACATCGGAGTTTTCCCGTTTGCGTCCGTTCGACGGCCGTCCTGGCCACCGTCCCCGTTCTCTCAGGCGCGGCTTAATATCGGGTGAAGCCGGCCCGTTCTCCTACAGATAGTCGGTCAGCGACAGTTGCTTGAGGCCGGCAATGAGCTGGTAGGACGCCTGAAGCTGCGTCTGCACCTGCGACAGCGCCGTCGCGGTCGCGGTCATGTCGACATTCTCGACGCCGGAGACCTGCGTGGTCAAGCTGGTCAGCGTATCCGACAGGTTGGTGCCCTGGGTTGTCAGCTCCGACTGCACCTGACCGAAACCGGCCTCGTCGCCGGAGATCGCGGTGGCCGCTCCCTGCAGCAGTTGCGAAATGCCGGCGCCGTAGGATTGCAATGTGCTCTCGCTGGCGGTGGTGGAACCGAGTCCGGCCAGCCCCGCCAGCCCGGCGATGAGGTCGCGGACATACGAACCGGTGGTGCCGTTGCCCGGCTGTGCGGCGTAGCTGTTGACCCCCGCGACGAAGGCCGTCGGCACCTTCTGGCCTTGCCCGGTCGGCGTCAGCAACGCCGCCGGCGTGGTGGCGGCGGCGGACGATCCCGGATAGGCGAAGTCCGCCGTGGCGGCGCTGGCAACCAGCGAGCCGACCAGCGTCGTCGGGTCGGTGCCGGTGTCGAGTCCGGCCACCTGTGTCGCAACCGCGGCGGTGAAGGTGCTCAGCGCGGCGGTGTCGATCGGGGCGTTGGTGGAATCGGTGCCGGCAAAACTGTATTGCCCGTCCGACTGCGTGTTGAGCAGCCCGGCGACCTGTTGCAGCGCCAGTTGCGCCTGGGTTGCCACCGTCGCGGCCGCGGTGGCCGACTGCATCGATGTGCCGAGCGCCTCGCTGCTGAAGCTGGTGGCGATGCTCTCCAACTGGCCGAGCACGTTCTGAGTGGTGTCTAGCTGGCCGGTGGCGGTGGTGATGTTCTGCTGCCAGGCGGTTACCTGCGCCATCTGTGGCCGCAGGTCGATCGACACATAGGCGGTATTGCCCAGGCCGCCATAGGTATCGGCGACCTGCCCACTGGCCGATTGCTGGGTCAGCTTGTCCAGTTGCGTCTGCGTTGCCGTGCTGTCGGCGACCAGCTGGGCCAGCAGCCCGGACTGCACCATGCCGCTCACTGCCCCGGTGCTCATGCCGTGGTGCCGATATCGAGCAGCGAGGTCCACATGCTCTGCACCGCGGTGATGATGCGGGCATTGGCGGCGTAGGCGTTCTGCAGTCCAATCATGGTGGACATCTCCGTATCGACCGACACGCCCGAAACGGCGGCGACGCTGTTGTTGAGAGTGGTCTGCGCGGCCTGTGCGGTGGTCAGGCCCGCGCTGGCATCGCTGCTGGCGGTGCTCTGCGCCGACACGATGTCCGAGGCGAAGTCCGCCAGCGTGCGCGGCCTGGAGAACGGCGCGGACAGCGTGCCGGACCGGCCCAGCCCGTTGACCTGCGGTGGCGGCACGGCGGACCCGGTGGTCGGGCCGAACGCCTGGTTGAGGACCGCGTTGATGACGGTCTGGTCGCTGGTGCCGATGGCGGTCCCGCTGGTGCCCTGTTGCACCAGCGAGGGGTCGGCGGTCACGGCGGGGTTCACCTGGATCCGGTTCGCCAAACCCAGGTAGCCCGCCTGCACCGGCCCCGTGGTCGCCGCCGGCGCCACCGTCGCGCGGCCGTCGGTGAACAGTTGCAGCCCGGCCGCGCTGAACTGCGTGGCCAGGTCGTGCGAGAATTCGTCAAGCTCGGCCTGGACGGTCGGCATCGTGGTGTCGCGCAGGGCGAGGTTGGCGCCGATGCTGCCGCCGGTCAGCTCCGGCGTGATGTCCTCGCCGCCGAGGGTAACCCGGCGGGCCGCGAATTGCGGCACGAGTTGTGACTCGGTGAGTTGGATGTCCGCCGAGCCATCGGTCGGCAGCGTGGTGCCGGAGGGCAGGACCACCTGCATGCTGCCGTCGGGCTGGGGCAGGAAGGTGGCGCCGGTCAGTTGGGTCACCGTGCTCATGGCGGCATCGCGCTGATCCTCCAGCGCCGCCGTGCTGCTGCCCTGGTTCGACAGGCCACTGATCTGGGTGCTCAGCGTGCCGATGCTGGCGAGCGCCGTGTTGAGCTGCGCGATTTGCTGGATCGCCGAATCATTCGCGGCCTGCCGCCGCGTGCCGACCGTCTGGGCCAGGCTGTTGATGGCGTCGGCGAGGTTGCTCGCCGCGGTGACCACGGCGGTCTGCTCGGCGCTCGAGGATGGATCGGCCGACAGCGTGGTGAAGGCGTCGCTCAGCGCGCCGGTCAGGCTGGCCAGGTCGTCACCCTCGCCCGGTGTGCCTTGCGCCGCGTCGATCGCCGACAGCGCCTGCGAGGTCACGGTCATCCTCGCGACCGTGGCGTCCTGCTGCCACGCCTCGGCCTGCAGCGCGGTGTTGACGCTGCGCACGGTGGGGCCGGTGAGCACGCCGAGCGGCATGCCGTCCGCGCTCAGGGCGGTCTGCTGGCCGATCTCCAGCGTGTAGCCCGCCGTGTTGGCGTTGCTGACGTTCTGCGACACCACCGCGAGCTGGCTGGTGACGTTGGCCAGCCCGCCGGTGGCGATGGAGAGGGCGGAGGCGAGGCTCATCTCGTCAGCTCATCACGCCGTCATCATGTTGATGGTCGTCTGCATCAACTGATCCGCCGTCGTCACCACCTTCGCATTGGCCGAGTAGGCGTTCTGCGCGACGATCAGCTGGCTGAACTGGCTGGCGATGTCGACGTTGGAGGATTCCAGCGAGCTGGTGACCAGGCTGCCGGCGCCGTTGGTGCCGGCGTCCTGCAACGATGGATTGCCGGAGCCGTTGGTCACCGTGTAGGAACTGCCGTTCTGGGACTGCAACGCATCGGCATCCCCGAAGGTCGCCACCG
>CAYWOW010000347.1:0-3083 GCA_964459005.1 uncultured Acetobacteraceae bacterium | reverse complement strand
TCGAGCATCGCTCGCCGCTGGTCTGGGGCCGGTCCTTCGTGGCGGCGCTGCTGCGTGCCGCGGCGTTGCACCCGGCCAAGGCGCCGCTGCTGACCCCCGCCATCGAACGCCCGCGGCCCGCGGCACGGCTGTCGCTGGAGCGGGTCGCGCCGGAAATCGAGGCGGCGACGCTGGCGGAGATGGTCAAGCCGGGGCGCGTGCTGAACTAGCGCCCCGCCGGCATCGGATCACCGGATTGTTTGCCGGGCTACCCGGCGCGGCGTTGGGCTGATACACAGCCCTCGGGCGTTTGCGTGGCATGATGACCGCACGGGCGGGAAGACGCCGAATTGCAGCAGGAAAGGGTTCAAAATGCCGGATCATATCTACAAAGTCGTCGAGATCGTCGGCTCGTCGCAGACGAGTATCGAGGATGCCATACAACAGGCCGTCGCACGCGCCTCCAGCACACTCGACAATCTTCGCTGGTTCCAGGTCGTCGAGACACGCGGGCATATCCAGGACGGGAAAGTGCACCACTATCAGGTGACGCTGAAAATCGGATTCAGACTTGAAGACTCGGCCCGGGATTAAAGCGGGGCGCGCACGTTCCGGGTCTCGTTTCGACCCCATCCCCCATCCCCCTCTCTCAAGGGGAGGGGGGGTCTTGGTCGCTACCGTCTCAGTTATCGCCCGCTGCCGGAGGCGGCGCCGAAACCCGCGCCCATGGTGCCCCTGATCCGTACCGTCGCGGTGCCGGGAGTCGATGGCGGCTTGCTCGCCGGGGTCTGGGTCGCGGCCGGGGCGGCGGGCGTCGGGGCGCCTTGCGGCACCGGGGCGGCAACATAGGAACCCGTAACCGGCAACTGCGCGACGGCCACATCGGTCCAACCCAACACGCCGATCAGCACGGCCAAACCGGTTCCGATCAAACGAACCTGTCGCATCGAGACGCTCCCGCGGGACATCGGTCATTATAGACCCACGGCGGCGGTCACACCACCGCGAGGCGCCGGTGCGGCGGCGCAGGTAATTCGACCCCGATCGCATCGCCCACCGCGACCTCCCCGCCGGCCAGCACGACGGCCATCACCCCGGCCTTGCGCACCAGATCCCCGGCGGCGTCGCGGCCCAGCACCGCCGCCATCAGCCCCGGGCGGAAGGCGTTGATCTGCTGGCACGGATTGCGCAGCCCGGTCACCGCCACCACGGCGGTCGCGCCGAGCAGCAGCCGCGCGCCGGCGGGCAGCGCGAGCAGGTCGATCCCCTGCGTGGTGACGTTCTCGCCGAGCTGGCCGGGGCCGACCGCGAACCCGGCCGCCGCCAGTTCCTCGAACAACTCCGCGCCGATCAGATGGACCTGGCGCAGGTTCGGCTGGGTCGGATCGCGGGCCACCCGCGAGCGGTGCTGCACCGTCGAGCCGGCATGCGCATCTCCCGCCACGCCGAGACCGGCGAGCAGGCGGATCGACAGCACGACCGGCTTGGAAAAAGCGTGCCCGGCATCCCGGCACACCGCAACCACGCGCCCCGTCGCGGCGGCACTATTCAATGATTCGCATCCTCTCGTGACCCAGCCGACGGCCCTGCATAGGACGGCAAACGAGCGTTGACAACCGTATGAACTCAGTTGACAACCAAGCTGGGATTCATGCTCCTGCTGATTGCGGCGGCGGGCCTGTGATCCTCGTGGCTGCCCCGTGCAACACGAGGGCGCCGTGCTGTCGGGCGTATGCTGCCGCAAGCACTATCGATGGAATCAACCGTCGGGGAGAGGAACATGGAAACGTCCCGGACTCAGGCTTCCGCCAAACGGCATGGCCGCAGAGCCTTCCTCGCAAAGTCCGCGGGGGCCGTGCTGTCCACCGGCATCTTGCTGCCGCGATACGCCGGGGCAGCGGACGTCGTCAACATCGGCGGGGTCTACCCGGTAACCGGCAGCCTCGCGCAGACCGGCCAGGCCTGTGTCAATGCCGCCAAGCTCGCCGTGCAGATGGTCAACGACGCAGGCGGCATTAAGTCTTTAGGCGGTGCCAAGCTGAATCTGATCATCTCGGACGTGCAGAGCGATACCACCGTCACGCGCACCGAAACCGACCGCCTGATCAGCAACTACAAGCTGTCGGCGATCCACGGGGCCTATGCCAGCGCGCTCACGCTGATCGCGGTCGAGGTGGCGGAACGGGCGAAAGTGCCGCTGCTGACAGGCTCGAGCAGCGATATGCTCAACCAGGGAGGACGCCACTACACCTTCACACCTTTCGCGCGCGCCTCGCAGTTCGCGGCCGCCCAGTTGCAAATGGCCAAGCTGGTGAGCGACAAGCCGAAGGTGGCGGTGGTGTTCGAGAACACCGCCTTCGGCACCTCGACCTCAAATGGCCTGCGCGAACAGGCGCCCGGCCTCGGTGTGGAAATTGTTCTGTTCGAGCCGTACTCGGCCGGTTTTGCCGATGCCAGTCCCCTGGTCAACAAGGTCAGGGCGTCCGGCGCGAACATGCTGTTCCCGGTTTCCTACCTGAACGACTTGATCCTGATCGTGCGTTCAATCAAGCAGGCCGGCCTGCAGCTGGCCATCAACGGCGGCTCCGGCGGATTCGTGCTGCCCGAATTCTACAAGAACGTCGGACCGATCGCGGAAGGCCTGCTCGGCGTGGAGCACTGGAATCACGACACCGACGCCAACGCGCTCAAGGTAAATGCGGAATACCAGAAGCTGTATGGCGAATTCATCTTCGAGTACGGCGGCGGTCTGGTAGCGCAGACCTTCATGATCGCCGATGCGCTCGAGCGGGCGGCGTCGCCCGATCCGCAGAAGGTGCGCGACGCGCTGGCAACGCTTGATGTCTCGTCGGGCTACGCCGCGATGTGCCCGGGTGGGAAAGTGAAGTTCGGGCCCGACGGCAAGAACATCTATGCCCATCCGGTCGGCGTGCAGTGGCAGAAGGGCGATCTGGTGAGCGTGTTCCCCGCGGAAGATGCGCGCGCTCCGCTGCTGAAAGCCTAGACCCGGCGGGCAACAATGCTGACCACAGTGGCACAGGCCGTCGTGAACGGCCTGCTCATAGGCGGAATCTATGCGCTCGTGAGCATCGGCGTCACGCTGA
>CAYWOW010000346.1:0-3085 GCA_964459005.1 uncultured Acetobacteraceae bacterium | reverse complement strand
CGGTCGGGTTGAGCGTCGTCACGGAAAATGTCCTGGTTCACTTCGATCCGGCCAAGGTGTCCAGCCGGGATGTCCTGCTCGCCGCACAGTCGGCTCTCAATGAGCATTCGCTCGCCGTGTTCAAGGCCGAACGCACCCTGGCCGCGCGACCCACGGTGCAGGAACGGCGCCTGCAAGAGGAATCCGTCGGCGAAATCATGACCCGCGTCGTCGCCAGCGCCGTCACGCTGGGATTCAGCGCCCTGTCCACGCCCGCGGCGCCTACCACATTTCTCGGCCGCTT
The DNA here is from genome assembly GCA_964459005.1 of uncultured Acetobacteraceae bacterium. Taxonomy (GTDB): domain Bacteria; phylum Pseudomonadota; class Alphaproteobacteria; order Acetobacterales; family Acetobacteraceae; genus Rhodovastum. The sequence goes on along the minus strand of CAYWOW010000346.1, from coordinate 2,802 downwards.
CATGACGATACCGGCCCTGACGAGCCTCTCGCTGGCCTGGCCCATCCTGCGCAGCGGCTGGAGCTCGCTGATCCACAACCGCCGGCCCAATGCCGATACCCTCAGTTCCACCGCCATTGTCGCGAGCCTGCTGTCCGGGCGCGACCGCGCGGCACTGACGATCATCGGCCTGGCCGATCTGGCGGAGCTGCTGACGGTCTACACGATGGATCGGACGCGCCGCGCCATTCGCGACATGCTCGCCGTGGGCGAGGATCAGGTCTGGCGGCTCGAGGCGGACGGGCGCGAAGTCCAGGTGCCGGTCGAGCAGGTGCGCGTTGCCGATCGCATCGTCGTGAAAACCGGCGAGAAGATCAGCGTGGACGGGGTCGTTGACGATGGCGACGCGGCCGTGGACCAGGCCTCGATCACCGGCGAGTTCCTGCCGATGCACAAGCAGATCGGCGATCCGGTTTTTGCCGGCACGGTGGTCAAGGCGGGCCACCTGACCATTTCGGCGACCAAGGTCGGGGATGACACGGCGGTGTCGCGAATCGTCCACCTGGTCGAGGAAGCGGCGCATCGCAAGGCGACAATCCAGGCCTTCGCGGACCGCTTCTCGGCGCACTTCATCCCGGTGAACTTTGCCTTGTCCGGTCTCGTCTACGCCGTCACGCACCGGGCGGACCGGGCGCTCAACATGCTGATCATCGACTACTCATGCGGCGTCCGGCTGTCGACTGCCACCGCGTTGTCGGCCGCCATCGCCACCGCGGCCCGCAACGGCATCCTCATAAAGGGCAGCAACTACCTGGAGATGCTCGCCGAAGCCGACACCATCGTGCTGGACAAGACGGGTACCGTGACCGAGGGACGGCCACAGGTGGTTTCGGTCGTCCCGTTGGCGTCCGGCATCGGCGAGCGCGAAATGATCGAGCTCGCCGCGGCGGCGGAAGAAACGTCGACGCACCCGGTATCGATTGCGTTCGTGGACCGGGCGCGCCGCCGGGGCTGGCCCATTCCGAGACATGGCCCGACCCACGTCAGCATTGGCCGCGGCGTGGCAACCACCGTCGCCGGGGCACCGGTGCACGTCGGCAACGCGCCATTCATGCACGAGCAGGCGATCGACCTTGCCAAAGCGGAGGAAGCGGCGCGCGACCTCATGCGGCGGGGCGAGCAGATCATCTACATCGCCCGCGACCATCGCCTGGTCGGCTTGATGGGTCTGCAGGACACGCTGCGCGAGGACATGCGGAAGTCGCTGAATCGGCTGCGCATGCTGGGGATGGACGATATCGTCCTGCTCACCGGCGACGTCGAGCAGCATGCCGAGCTGATCGCGACCAAGATGGCGATGGACCGTTACCAGGCCCGGGTTTTGCCGGAGGGCAAATCGGACGTGGTGCTGGGCTTGCAGCAGAAAGGCCGGCGCGTGGTGATGGTGGGCGACGGCATCAACGATGCCGCCGCGCTGGCCTGCGCGGACGTCGGCATCGCGATGGGCGGCATGCGCACCGATATCGCGATGGAGGCAGCGGACATCACCATCACCAGCGACGATCCCCTGATGATTCCGGCCGCCATCCGGCTGTCGCAGAAGACGATGGGCATCGTCAAACAGAATTTTGCAGCCGCCATCGGGATAAACACGGCGGCGCTGGTGGCGGCATCGCTCGGCCGGCTGCCGGTGGTGTGGGGTGCGGCCATCCACAATGCCTCGACGGTGCTGGTGGTGTTGAACTCCCTGCGCCTGTTGCTGCACGACATGGAGCGCGGCCGGTGAACGGCGAGCAACAGCCAACCGTCACGATCGAACACGAGCTTTCGGGCCGGCTGCGCATGCGCCTGTCGCACGCCCTGCTTCAGCCCGAGCGCGCCCGGCGTCTGGTGGCGGAGCATGCCGGCGTCGATGAGGTTCAGTACACGCCGGTCAGCCGCTCCATGCTGGTGCGCTACGATCCGCGGCACATCTCGAGCGAGGAGATCGTCATCCGCATCGCCACCGCGCTGTCCCTGGAGCAGGACAACGCGAGCATCCGGGTGCTCGCCCGCCCGCCGACGCGCGAGCTGACGGATTCGGCGTTCTATTCGGGCATCGTGCTGCTGGCCGCGCTGGCCCTGCGGATTTCGGGCCAGTACACGATCGCGAGTGTGGCTCTGCAACGGATTGCCGGGCTCAGCACGGCGGGTGCGGTGCTCTATCATGGTTGGGTGGACTATCGGCTGCGCGGGAATATCGATCCGGAAGTGCTCACGGTGACCTATTTGCTGACCGCGTTGCTGCGCGGCAACGCGTTGCCGGCGGCGACATTCACGTGGATCAGCACGTTCGGCCGTCACCTGATTCGCCTGCCGGCGCGCGGCATCGTCGTTCGTCCCGAGCAGACCGGCCACCACGGCAACGCGCCGCGCTTCGAGGTCGTGGTCGCCCCCGATCCGGCGCCGCCCGACAAGATGACGTTCTTCGGATTGATACCGGCCATGCTGTTCCAGGCGATCGCCGGCAAGACGCCGGGACTGCATGCGAGTTTGATCGAGGACATCCGGCGGGTTGCGAAGATGCACGATCAGGTGCTGGAGGGCGTCAGCGATTTCCGGCGCGGCATCCCCTTGCGGGTCCGCGGCGCAACCGGCGGTTTTGTGGAATAATGAGAGCAGAACAGACAAAAAAGGAGTTTTGGACTCATGCCGATCACGTCGCAGCATGTCACCGGACTTGTCGTCGGGCTGGGTGTCGCCGCCGCGGGCTTCTATCTTTATAAGAAGAACCAGAAGGAGGTGGATGCCTGGCTGGAAAGCCAGGGCATCCATTTTCCCGGC
>CAYWOW010000345.1:0-3090 GCA_964459005.1 uncultured Acetobacteraceae bacterium | reverse complement strand
GGGTATCCGATAATCGCGCATATAGTCGACGCTGCTGGCTCGGTTGATGTTGAAGCCCCAGCGCCAGGTATCGTCGATCGAAAAGTCGCCGCGAGCAAATATATATCCGCCCAGATCGCCGCTATCGTTGGCCACCGCGCCACGCACGGTGATCTTGCCGCTGTTGAACACCTGCCGATAATCAACATTGAGCCCGCCGCCCTGCTTGGTGGAGACGATTGGTGTCAGCGTGACGTCCGATTGCCCATCGATTGCCCAATAGTATGGTACCGCCAGGAATGCGCCGAGGTGGCCCGAATATCCCGCGTCCGGTATCAGAATACCGCTGGCCCGTCTCTGCGACGGGTCGGGATGCGCAAGGAACGGGAAATAAGCGACCGGCACGCCGTAAAGGTCCACCACCGCGTCTTTGTATTCGATCTTCTTGTTCTCGACGTCCTGCAGCGCCGAGCGGGCGCGGATATCCCACAGGGGTGGCGCCGACGGGTTCCGGGCGCACAGGTTGCAGGTGGTATAAACTGCCCGGCTCAGTTCGTTGATGGTGGCGTCGGTGCGGCGCGCACCGTTAGCGACCAGCCGTCCGTTCTGCGGCAGCAGCGCACGCAGGTCGCGCAGCACGCCATTCTTCATCCCCTCGCTCAGTTCCGCGTACTCGGCGAACAGCACCTGCCCATCGGGCTCCACCAGTGCCACGTTGCCGGTCGCGGCCGCCACTCCCGTGTTGCGGTCGTAAGTGACCCGGTCCGCCCGCAGAACGCGGTCCCCCTGCCAGATCTCCACATGCCCGGATAGCGTCACCAACGCCCCGTCGCGGTCGTAATCGACCGCGTCGGCCTGGTAAAACACTGGCTGGTCACGCGACACCGGCTGCGTATGCGTCGTGGTGCTGAACTGTGCCCGCGCCGTGATCACTCCCAGCGCCGCCACGGCCGCGCCCAGCAGCAAACGGCGACGCAGTCCCCGCAGTGCCCGGCCCGCTGTTTCCACCATACTCAGCCGTCTTCCAAATGCAGCAGCAACGCCACGCTCAGCATCAACCCGGAGGCCGCGGGTGCCCAGGCCGCAAGCACCGCCGGCAGCGCGCCGGACTGGCCGAATTCCTCGGCCACTTTCGAGACCAGGAACAGCGCGAATCCCGCGGCGATTCCGCTCGCGATCATCCTCGCCACCCCGCCACGGCGCGACGGGCGCATCGAGAACCCCGCGGCCAGCAACGTCATCGTCCCGGCCAGCAGCGGCAGCGCCAGCAATGCCTGAAACTGCAGCCGATGGCGGATGGACGAAAACCCGGAGTGCTCCAACAGCGCGATGAAGCCCGGCAGCGCCCAGAACGACAGCGTATCGGGCGGCGCGAAGCTCTCCTGCACGCGCGCCACGGTCATGTTCGTGTTCAGCATCAGCGAGCGCGGCGGCGAGGGCAGGCGACCGGGCAGGATGGTCCGCGCGTCATCGAGCTGCCATACCCCGTCGCCCAGCCGCGCCCGGCCGGCCTCCACCCGTTCGAGCAGGTGGTCGTTCGCATCCAGTCGGAAGATACTGACGTCCTGCGCGGTCAGCTCGCCGTTATGCAGGCTCACGACACGCGCATCCAGGATCGCCACGCCTTGCGGCGTCAACCCCGCATCGGCCTGGCGCAGCCACAGCTGGCCACCGCTCAGTGCGAGTGGTCCTCCGCCGGTGCGCAGATACACGTTGTCCATCGCTTCCGCGCGCGCCCGCATCACCGCCGACACCGGGCTGACCGCCGCGGTGGCGAAGGTCCCGGCCGCCACTGCGCAGAACAATGGCGCGGCAAGGAACTGCCAGGCCGACACGCCAGACGCCCTGGCCACGATCAACTCAGACGACCGTGTCAGTTTCCAGAACGCCATGATGCCGCCGAGCAGCACCGCGAAGGGCAGGATCTGCATGCAGATCCAAGGCAGGCGCAGCGCCGCGATCTGGCCGACGATGGCGAACGTGGCATCCGGCCTGGTCGCCGACCGCCGCAGCAGCTCGATGAAGTCGAACAGCCCGATCAGCCCGGTCAGGCCTGCCAGCATACCGGCCACCGACAGCATGAACACGCGCGCAACATAAAGCGACAGGGTGGCGGCGATCAGCACGCGATCAGGTTACCCCCAGTTTCGCCTGCAGCGCGGTCGGCATCAGCCGCAGCTGCGGGCCGAACAGCGCCCAGCCGCACAACAAGCCCGGGGCCACCACGATCACCCAGATCAGCGGGATCAGGGCCAGATGCTTGGCCGCCAGGTTCTCCAGCAGCAACCCGCCAGCGAGCAGCCCGACCACCGCCAGAACCGCGAGCAATGGTCGGATCAGGCCGCCATGCCGGCGGAAGGTACCCATCAGCACCGCCACCAACGCAACCAGGGTGAACGTCACCGCGGTCAGCGGGCTCGCCATGCGGCGATGTGCCTCCACCCGCAGCTTAGGGACATCGCGATCGGGAACCGAACTGGTTGGATGCAGCAGCTCGGCAACCGACATCTCGGTCATATCGCGGAGACGCTGCTCTTCGCCCTTTGCCCCGGTGCTGAGGTCGATCGCGTTCTCAGCGAAAGTCAGTACGTTCAACCGTCCGGTCTGGCGGTCGATCTCCTCACGGCTACCGTTGAACAGCAGTACCCGGGGCGTGCCTTCGGATCCAACCAGTCGACCGCGCTCGGCCAGGATCGTGGCGGGGTTGTTCTTCTGGCGCGCATCCTCGATCAGGATGCCGCGCAGCAAGCCATCGGGATCGCGGGCTCGCACGTAAACCATCAGATCGTCAGACACCGGCGTGAATACCCCTTCCTGAAGCAGGAAGGCGGCGACCCGGTTGCGGATCTCGAACTGGTACTGCCGGAACGCGCTGGACGCCGCCGGCACGATCCACAGGTTCAGCACATAGCCAAGCACCACGGCCACCAGTGCCGTCGCCAGCGCCGGCCGTGCCAGCGCCAGCGGCGACAACCCGGCGGCCCGCAGCACCGTAAGTTCCCGGTCGCCGGCAAGACGCTGGTAAATGAACTGCACCACCACGAAGCTGGTGATCGGCAGGATCACCGAGACGAAATACGGAATTTGCAGGCTGGACAGCTCCAGGAACAC
>CAYWOW010000344.1:0-3091 GCA_964459005.1 uncultured Acetobacteraceae bacterium | reverse complement strand
GATTGCTAGGCAAGCCAGGGCTTCTTACGATCGCTTGAGGGCCACCGCCCGCACGTCGTCGCCCACGTAGTCGGCGAAGGCGGCGAAATTGGCCTCGAACCGGCCCACCAAGTCGTGTGCGGTGGCGTCGTAGGCGGCCTTGTCGGCCCAGGACTGGCGCGGGTCCAGCACCTCGGTCGGAACGCCGGGAACGTTGGCGGGGATCATCAGCCCGAAGAACGGTTCGCGGTAAAATTCCACCCGCGCCAGCGACCCGTCCAGGGCGGCACGCACCAGCGCGCGGGTGTGGCGGATCGACATGCGGTGGCCCACGCCATAGGCGCCCCCGCTCCAGCCCGTGTTCACCAACCAGCAATCGACGTTGTGCCGGGCGATCAGGTCGGCCAGCATGTGGCCGTACACTTCCGGCCGGCGCGGCAGGAACGGGGCGCCGAAGCAGGTGGAGAAGGTCGCCTGCGGCTCCGTGCCCAGCCCCTTCTCGGTGCCGGCCACCTTCGCGGTGTAGCCCGACAGGAAGTGGTACATCGCCTGCGCCGGGCTCAGCCGGGCGATCGGCGGCAGCACGCCGAAGGCGTCCGCGGTCAGCATCACCACGTTGCGGGGCTGGCCGCCACGGCCCGGCAGCACCGCGTTGGGGATGAACTGCGCGGGGTAGCAGGCCCGCGTGTTCTCGGTGTAGCGCGTGTCGTTCAGGTCGAGCCGCCCATGCTCGTCGGCGACGACGTTCTCCAGCACGGTGCCGAAGTGGTGGGTGGCGGCCCAGATCTCGGGTTCCGCCTCCTCGCTGAGGTTGACCACCTTGGCGTAGCAGCCGCCCTCGAAGTTGAAGACGCCGTCCGGCCCCCAGCCGTGCTCGTCGTCGCCGATCAGCGGGCGCAGCGGGTCCGACGAGAGCGTGGTCTTGCCGGTGCCGGACAGGCCGAAGAACAGCGCGACATCGCCCTTGGGACCGATGTTGGCGCTGCAATGCAGGGGCAGCACGCCCTGTGGGGGCAGCAGCCAGTTCATCACCGTGAAGATCGACTTCTTGATCTCGCCGCCGTACTGCGTGCCGGTGATCACGATCATCTTCTGCGCGAACGACAGGGTGATCGAGGTGGCGCTGCGGACGCCGTCGATTTCGGGTTGGGCGTGAAAACGCGGGGCGTGCAGGATGACGTATTCGGGCTTGAAGCCGGGCAGGTCCGCGTCGGCCGGGTGGATGAAGATGTTGCGGGCGAACAGCGCCTGCCAGGCGCCGGTGGTGACCACCCGCAGCCGCACCCGCCGCGCCGGGTCGACCCCGGCATAGAGGTCCTGCACGAACAGGTCCGGACCCTGCAGGTAGGCCTGCACCCGGCCCTTGAGGGTGGTGAAGTTCTCCGGCGCGAGCTTCTGGTTGACCCGCCCCCACCAGACGTCGGCGGTGGTCTCGGGCTCGTCGACCACGAACTTGTCCTCGACCGACCGGCCGGTATGCGTGCCGGTGTGCACGATCAGCGCGCCGTCGGTCGACAGCGTGCCCTCGCTGCGGCGGATCGCCTGCTCCATCAGGGCGATGGCGGGCAGGTTGCGGTAGACGCGCTGGCCGGCCCGAACGCCGGTGCCCGCCAGGGCGGCGACCTTGTCGGCGCAGTCGGCGGCGGCATCGCGGTTCGTCGGATCGGGGCTCATGGGTTTGCCTGTTCCTTCAGCACGCACGCCGCGACGGATTTACCCAGCGGCGCGAACCAGCCGGAGCAGTTCGGCCCGCAACTCGCCCGGATCGGCGACCGGCGCGGACCAGGCGACTCGAACCACAAGTTCGCCGTCGCTCAGATCGCACCCATCCACGTCTACTCCTATCATTTGCCACGGTCCGCGTTGACTCCCGCTAATCGCATGGCAGGTTATCGCTACCATCGCATCCGGGTGGTCCCGGTTGCAGTGCGTCATGATGTCGGTCGCGGCATTGGCGATGGCGGCCACAGCGGCCGGATCGGGGGCCAGGTCGGCCTGTCGCAGGCGGGTCGCGCGGGCAAACCCGGCGACGAACAGGGCCTGCGCCGGGCGGATGCGCCAGATCGCGAAATCGGCGAAATCGGCATAGAGCGCGCCGTACGGATGCACCGCCAGCCAGCGCGCCTTGAGCGCCGGGTCGGTGTCGATTTCGGCCGTGCCGGTCAGCGTCAGCCGGGGCGCGGTCTGCGGATTGGCGCCTTCGGGCGCGCCCACCACCAGCAGCGAACAGCGGCCATCGGCGCGCAGATGGCGGGTGTGTTCGGACAGCGAGGACAGCAGCAGCAGCACCGAGAGGTCGGCGGCGCAGGCCGGCGTCACCAGGCTGGCGAAGGGCTGGCCGCCGGCGACGCTCGCCAGCGCCGCCGAGCGCGCCGCCCGCAGCAGCTTGCGCGCCGCCCAGGCCGGCGGCTCTGGCGCGGGAGGGGGCTGGTCGGGCGGTGCGGTCGCCATGTTCCGTTCACCCTCCATCCTCAATGCGCCACAATCGGCATCCATGGTATCCTCACCGGGGTGCACACGGGCAGCACACCCGCGTGACACAGCGGAGAAGCAGCGCCATGAAGCAGACCATCGCCCTGGTGGACGACGATCGCAACATCCTCACCAGCGTCGCGATGACCCTGGAGCAGGAGGGCTTCCAGGTTCGCACCTACACCGACGGCGAGAGCGCGCTGCAGGGGCTGATCAGCCGGCCGGTCGATCTGGCGGTGCTCGACATCAAGATGCCCCGCATGGACGGCATGGAGCTGCTGCAACGGTTGCGCCAGCGCACCAGCCTGCCGGTCATCTTCCTCACCAGCAAGGACGAGGAGGTGGACGAGGTGATGGGGCTTAGGCTCGGCGCGGACGACTACATCACCAAGCCGTTCAGCCAGCGCCTGCTGCTGGAGCGCATCCGCGCCCTGCTGCGGCGCAACGAGGCCGGGCGCGCCGAGGGGTCCGGCGCCACTCCGGCCGGGGTGATGCTGCGCGGCGAGCTGGTGCTGGACGAGACCAAGCACCAGTGCCTGTGGAAGGGCCGCGACATCCAGCTCACGGTGACGGAATTCCTGCTGGTGAAGGCGCTGGCCACCCGCCCCGGCATGGTGAAGTCGCGCGACCAGTTGATCGA
>CAYWOW010000343.1:1692-3105 GCA_964459005.1 uncultured Acetobacteraceae bacterium | reverse complement strand
GGACGTAGATCGGCACCGAGCCTTCGCCTTCGCCGCCGAGCACGCCGGAGGACAGACGGGTGATGCCGGCCAGCCACTCTTCCAGTTCGTTGAAGAACCGGTTCTGGGCCTGTCCGGCGGTCAGGTCGAGGAAGCCGAGCACCAGGGCGCCGGCCAGTCCGAGCATGGAGGAGGAGAATGCCGTGCCCATGCCCATCAGCGGCCGGGCCAGGCCGGACTTGAGTTGCTCGAACAGGGCGTTGATGTCGCCCGAGCCGACCGACATCGAGCCGATGACATCGGCCACCGCGGAGACCGTGAGCAGCAGTCCCCAGAACGTGCCGAGCAGGCCGAGGAAGATCAGCAGTCCGGTCATGTAGCGCGACAGTTCGCGCGATTCGTCAAGCCGGCTGCCGATGCTGTCGAGCAGCGAGCGCATGGCCTGGCCGGAGATGGTGAAGCGGTCGGCGGTAGCGGCGCTGCCGGCGTCGCGGGCCTTGGCGGCGCGGGCGGCGAGCATGCTGGCCATCGGCGCCAGCAGGCGGGGCGAGGGCAGGGCGGCGAGGCGGGCGCGGGCCTGTTGGAAGGTTTCCAGCCAGGTGACTTCCGGGGCGAGGCGGGTGACCTGGCGCAGGTTCCAGGCGATGCCGAGCGCCAGCACCAGCAGGATCAGGCTGTTCAGCATCGGGTTGGCGTTGAAGGCGACCAGCAGCCGGCCAGAAAGCAGGGCGGCCACGGCCAGGACGGCGGCCAGGAAGGCCAGCATGCGGAGCAGGTAAGGGGTTGGGCGGGTCATGGCGGCGGCTTTGCCTGCGAGCTTGTTGCGGCGGTGGTCAAATCGGCGCGGTCGGCCGGTCCGTCCGCGACGCCGCGGCCGTCGCCGAGGGCTTTGACGTAGATATGCTCCGACACGACGCCCTCGGCGATCAGCACCGAGCGCACCGCCAGCGCCCGCGACAGCGAAAGCCGGCGCGGTGTGGAGGGATCGTCGGGGATGCTGGGGGCGAAGGCGGCGACGGTGAAGCTGGTGCCGGCGGGGGCGGCGCGGGCGAGCGTGCGCAGGGCCGCTTCGGTTACCGGGTTCAGGTCGGCGCGGCCGTCGCCGAAGGTGATGCGCAGTCCGTCCGGGATCTGCTCGGCGGCCCCTGGGGCATCGGCGGCGATCGGGATGGGCGGCGGCGGCGGCGGCGGCCGGGTCGGCACGATCACCGGCGGCGGCAGCACCGGCGCCGGCGGCGGGGCGGCCGGCACCGGAGGCGGTGCGGGCGCCGGGGCGGGCGGGGCCGGGTGCGCCGGGGCCGGGTGGTTCGACGGCGCGGGCTTGGCCGGCGCGGGCTTGGCGGGCGCCGGCTTGGCCGGCGCGGGCTTGGCGGGTGCCGGCTTGGCCGGCGCGGGCTTGGCGGGCACCGCCTTGGCCGGTGCTGGCTTGGCGGG
>CAYWOW010000343.1:0-1592 GCA_964459005.1 uncultured Acetobacteraceae bacterium | reverse complement strand
GGCTTGGCGGGTGCCGGCGTGGCCGGTTGTTGCTGGAGCGGCTCGAGCGCGCGTTGATCGACGCTGGCCTGGGCGAGGGCCGGCAGCGGTCCGAGCGATGCCGTGCCGGCGCAGGCCAGGGCGACGAGAAGGGGGAGTGTTCGCATGGGTCGCACCACATTAACTCTGGCGGCGTGCCGGCTCAACGCGGGCGATGTGACGACCGTGGGTCAGGCTGTCCGTGCTTCGCCGGCCGCCAGCCCGCGGGCGGCGGCCTCGAGCAGCACGGCGTGCATATGCGGGTTGGCCGCCACCACGTCGCCGCTGGTCCGCGGGTCGCCGCCAGCGGCGTCGGTGGCATAGCCGCCGGCCTCGCGGATGATCAGCAGACCCGCCGTGACGTCCCACGGCTTGACGCCGAACTCCCAGTAGCCGTCGTAGCGTCCGGCGGCGGTCCAGGCGAGGTCCAGCGCCGCCGCGCCGAACCGGCGGATGCCGGCGACCTGCGGCATCAGCGCGCCGAGCGTGCGGGCAAAGGCCATGCGGTTGCGCGCCGCCACGGCGGCGAACGGGATGCCGGTGGCGAAGACGGCTTCCTTGAGGTCGCGGCGGGCGGAAACCCGCAGCCGGCGTTCGTTGAGGTAGGCGCCGGCGCCCTTTTCGGCCCAGAACATCTCATCGACCGCGGGGGCATAGACCAGGCCGGAGACGACCTCGCTGGACCCGTCGGGCAGGCGGTGTTCCAGCCCGATGGAGATCGCCCAGTGCGGGATGCCGTGCAGGAAGTTGGTGGTGCCGTCGAGCGGATCGACCACCCAGCGCCAGCTCCAGTTGTCGGCCCCGAAGGCGCCCGATTCCTCCAGCAGGAAGGCGTAGCCGGGGCGCGCCTTGTTGAGGTCGTCGCGCAGGATCTGTTCGGCGCGCAGGTCGGCCTGGCAGACGAAGTCGCCGGGACCCTTCACGCTGACCTGCAACTGCTCGACCTCGTTGAAGTCGCGCAGCAGGCGCTTGGCGGCGCGCTGGGCCGCGTTCTGCATCACGGTCATGTGGGGGGACAGGCGGACCGACATGGCGGGGGGTTCCTGTGGGCTGGCGGATCAGCCCTTGGACCGCTCCACGTAGCTGGCGTCCTCGGTGCGCACCACGATCTTCTCGCCGGTCTCGATGAAGGGCGGGACGGAGGTTTTCACCCCGTTGGACAGGCGGGCGGGCTTGTAGGAGGAGGCGGCGGTCTGCCCGCGCACCACCGGGTCGGCCTCGACCACCTCCAGAATGACGGTTTGCGGCAGGTGGATGCCGACCGGGTCGCCCTCGACCAGATCGACGGTGACCGGCATGTTGTCCTGCAGGAAGGCTGCGGCATCGCCGATCAGCTCGGCCGGAATGTGCACCTGCTCGTAGCTCTCGGGGTCCATCAGCACGAGGTTGGTGCCGTCGGTGTAGGAGTAGGTGTACTCCTTTTCCTCGGTCAGCAGCCGTTCGACGGTATCGGCGGTGCGCCAGCGTTCGTTGGTCTTGTTGCCCGATTTGAGGTCGCGCATTTCCACCTGGATGAAGGCGCCACCTTTGCCGGGGGTGATGATCTGTTGCTTGAGCACGGTCCAGCGGCGGCC
>CAYWOW010000342.1:0-3117 GCA_964459005.1 uncultured Acetobacteraceae bacterium | reverse complement strand
GTGGACAACTCGCCCACCGCCACCGGCAGGAAGCCGCGCGCGACGTCGGCCGGCGGATAGTCGGCCACGTATTTCTTCAACGCCGCCGTCTCGTAGGCGGCCGGGGACGTGGCGATGTAACCGGTCTTGATCGACCAGTCGGCCGCCCGCTCGGGCTCGGACAGGAAGCGCGCGAGGCGCAACGCCGCCTGGCGTTCGGCCGGGCTCGCCGACTTGAAGAAGTACAGGTTGCCGCCGCCCACCACGGTGCGCGGGTCATCCTTGCCGGGCAGCCCGGCGATGCCGAACGGGAACTTGCAGTTGGTGTGCAGGTTGGTGAGGTTGCCCGTGGTGTGCTGGATGATCGCCGTGTTGCCTTCCATGAAGTCGGGCGTCAGCGACGGCCAGGCCGCTTCGCCTGCCGGGGTCACCTTGTGCTCGACGGCGAGCGACTGCCAGAAGGCCATCGCCTCGATCGCCTTGGGCTGGTTGAAGTACGTTTCTGTCCCCGCCTCGTTCATCAGGACCTGGTGCACCTGGTTGGCCAGCGCGCCGAACGTCCACTGCGCGTTGCCGAGATCGGAGGCCAGCTTGATGCCCCAGCGCGTGACCTTGCCCGAGGCATCGCGCTTGGTCAGTTTCACCGCCGCGGCGGCGAGTTCCGCCCAGGTGCGCGGATACTTCTCGGGGTCGAGCCCGGCTTCCGCGAAGGCGGTCTTGTTGTAGTACTGCACCGCGGTCGAGCGCTGGAACGGCACCGACCAGGTCTTGCCGTCGACATGGCTGTTGGCCATGAAGGCGGGGTAGAAGCCGTCGAGCCACTTCTTGCCATCGGCATCCAGGCCGATCTCGTCGAGGCTGACCAGGATGTCCTGGTCCTGCAGGCTGTGCATCTCGGCGGCCAGCAGCACCGCCAGTTGCGGCCCGCTGCCGCCCTTGATCGCGGTGACCGCCTTGATCATCGTCGAGGAATAGTCGCCGGCATACACCGGCGTCGCCTTGATGCCGGTCTGCTTGGCGAATTCCTGGCAGTAGCCGTCCATGACCGCCTGGAGCGGCCCGCCCACGGCGATCGGGTAGTAGAACGACAGTTCCTTCACAGTTTGTGCCCGCACGATGGCGGGGGCGGCGAGCGTGGCCGCCGAGGCGGCCAGCAGGGTGCGGCGACTGATCATGGTCTTGGTTGCTCCCGTGGTTCTGATTATCGCGCGTAGGGACGCAGCAGGCGGGTCGCGGTCGCCTCGGCTTCGTCGAGGGCGGCCTTCGGTTGCTTGCTGCCGAGCAGGGCGGCCTGCAACTCGTCGTCGAGGGTCTGGGTGACCTGCTGGTTGTCGTGGGTCGAAAGCTCGGGCACGGCCACCTTGAGCTGGTCGCGCGCCACCGCCGCCGCCGGGAAGGAAGCCACGTAGGCCCGCATGGCGGGCGTCTCCCAGGCATCCGGCCGGGTGGCCACGTAGCCGGTGTCGATGCCCCATTGCGCCGCCCGCCCGGGCGAGGTCACCCAGCGCAGGAAGCGCAGCGCGGCCTTCTGCTGGTCCGGGCTGGCGCTCTTGAACAAATGGAAATTGCCGCCCCCGGTGGGGCTGCCCGCGCGTTTGTGGCTCGGCAGCATGGCCACGCCGAAGGGGAACTTGGCGTTGGCCTTGATGTTGGAGAGGTTGCCGGTGGTGTGCCAGATGATCGCCGCCTTGCCCTCCACGAAGTCGCGCGGGGTGGTGCCCCAGTCCACGATGCCGGGCGGGTGGGCGCCGTATTTCCCGGTCAGGTCGATCCAGTACTGCAACGCCTCGACGCAGGCCGGATCGTTGAAGGCGACGGCGGTGCCGTTGGCGTTGGCCAGCTCCACGCCGGCCTGGATGGCGAAAGCCTGGAACAGCCAGTAGGCGAAGCCGGTGGCGGGCACCTGGATGCCCCAGCGCGTTACCCGGTCGCCTTCCTTCCTGGTCGCCCGCCGTCCGGCTTCGCCCAGCGCCTCCCAGGTGGCGGGGGCCTGCTCGGGGTCGAGACCGGCGTCGCGGAAGGCGTCCTTGTTCCAGTACATGACGATGGTGGACCGCTGGAACGGCACGCCCCAGGTATGACCGTCGATCTGGCCGTTGCGCAGGAACGCCGGATAGAAGCTGTCCAGCCAGGCCCGGTCTTCCGCGCTCGCCGCGATGGCATCGAAGGGAAGAATGAGCTCGTCATCGACGAGCGTGTAGGCATCGACGGCGAGCGTCACCGCCAGCGCCGGTCCCCGTCCCGCCTTGGTGGCCGTCACCGCCTTGGTCAGCGTGTCGACGTAGGTGCCGGCGTAGATCGGCGTCACCCGCAGGTCGGGATTCTCTTTCATGAAGTCGGCGGCATAGCCGTCGATGATTTTGGTGATCGGGCCGCCCACCGCCACCGGGAAGTAGAATTCGATTTCGGTGCCGGCATCGGCCCGGACGATCGCCGGAGCGGCGAGAACTCCGGCGGCGCCGGCCAGAAGGGTGCGTCTGCTGATGTGCGCGGGCATACCGGGCCTCGTGGGGATCAGACGGGTTGCGGGACGGCTTGCAGGCGCCGGCCGGTGGCGGCGTCGAACAGATGCAGATCGGCCGGATCGGCGGCGAAGCGCACGGTGGCGCCATCCGGGATGGCGGCGCGACCGGGCAGGCGGGCGAGCAGGCGGATGTCGTCGCCCACCGTGCAGGCCACCACCGTGTCGGCGCCCAGGTACTCGGCGTGCAGCACGGTGGCGGGAATGCCGGCCTCCGCGAGGCGCAGCGCCTCCGGCCGGATGCCCGCCAACGCCGGCACCGGGACGGCCGGCACCAGCGTCGGCCCCTCGGTGCCGCGCACCACCAGCCCGCCCGCGCCCGCCACGAGGGGCAGCAGGTTCATCGGCGGCGTGCCGATGAAACTGGCGGCGAAGGCGGTGGCGGGCCGGGCATAGACGTCGGCCGGCGGGGCGTCCTGCTCGATGTGGCCCTCGCGCAGCAGAACGACCTGATCGGCCATGCCCATGGCCTCGGTCTGGTCGTGGGTGACATAGAGCATGGTGATGCCGAGCCGGCGCTGCAGCGTCAGGATCTCACGCCGCATGTCGGCGCGCAGTTGGGCGTCGAGGTTCGACAGCGGCTCGTCCATCAGGCAGACCGGGCTTTCCGCCACGAT
>CAYWOW010000341.1:0-3132 GCA_964459005.1 uncultured Acetobacteraceae bacterium | reverse complement strand
CTAGGCCGCCCGCGCCAGGCGCTCCACGGCCGCCAGCGCGTCGGTGGGCTCCAGGCGCAGGTAAACGCGCGGGTCGACATGAGCGAGCAGGATGCGGCCGTCCTCAGGTGCGATCACGTAGCCGGCCGGCATCGGCAGATCCCAGCGCGGCACGCCGTTGATGGCCGGCACATCGTGTCCCAGCCGGCGATACACCGCCTGCAGGTCCGGTGGCATCGTCACCACCAGCCCGTAGCGGCGCGCCACCTGGTTGTCGTGGTCCGACAGCACGGGGAAGGGCAGGGCGGAACGTTCCACCGTCAAGGCGGATTGCCAGGGTGGCTGGGGCGAGACCGCCAGCACCTCGGCGTCGATCCGGCGCAATTTCGGGTAAGTCTTGGCGAGTGCGCGCAGGTTGATCGTGCAGAACGGGCACCAACCGCCGCGGAAGAAGGTCAGCACCACCGGCCCGTGCCGGAGCGTGGCGGACAGTGACACCGGGTTTCCGTTTTGGTCAGGCAGCGTAAAGTCCGGGGCCACGTCGCCGATCTTCACAGCCGCATCGGCGACCTTGTCGGCCAGCCAACGCTCGGTCGCGCGGTGGTGCACCGCCATGATCTCGGGATCGGCCCGCTCCATCATGCCTTCGAGATACTCGTCGAGCTGCTGCGCCAAACTTCGCACGGAGGGCCTCCTCGTCGCACTTGCGCCTCCCTCAGAAGCGAGGGGCGCGCGCCGGGGAACATCGTTCATATCCGGCATGACGGGAACGGCAGAAGTGGTGATGATATATATACGCTGCGCTATGGAATGGAATCGCCATGGACCTGCTGGCCGCCTTCCACACGTTCATCCGGACCGCCGAGACCGGCAGCTTCTCGGCGGTGGCGCGCGAGGTGGGGGCGACGCAGCCGGCCATCTCGCGCCAGATCGCCGCGCTGGAGGAGCACATGCGGGCGCGCCTCGTGCAGCGCAGCACCCGTAGCCTGACGTTGACCGAGGACGGCCGTGACCTGCTGGCGCATGCGCACCTGGTGCTGGAAGCAGTGGAACAGGCCGAGGCGGCGATCGGCCGGCGGCGGGTGGCGCCCTCCGGCCTGGTCCGGTTGGGCTGCGGGGCGGTATTCGGCCGCCTCTACCTCGCGCCGCGGCTGGGGGCGCTGCTCGAGCGCTACCCCGAGCTCTCGGTCGAACTGGTAATGAGCTACGATGTGGTTGACATGGTGCAGGAGCGGCTGGACCTGGCCGTGCGGGTGGGGGCGATCGAGGACGGCTCGCTGGTGGCTCGCCGGGTCGGCTCGACCGCGCCCCGGGTGGTCGCCGCGCCGGAGTACCTGGAACGCCGCGGCGAGCCGCAGCATCCGAAGGACCTGGCCGGGCACGAGTGCATTCTGTTCACCCGCGGCGGCGACCCGCAATCATGGCTGTTCGCCGGGCCGGATGGGGAAGTGCCGCTACACGTTTCCGGCCGGCTGCGTGCCAACAGCATCGAGGCGGTGCTGGAGGCGGCGCTCTCGGGCGCCGGGATCGCGCTGGTGCCGGCCTGGATGGTGGGCGAGCCGCTGCGTGCCGGTCGGCTGCGCGCGCTGCTGAAGCCCTGGCAACCGCCGCCGGGGCCGATCTCGGTGGTCTACCCCAGCCGCCGATACCTGGCGCCGCGCACGCGTGCGGTGATCGATTTCATCGTGGAGGAATTCCGGCTGGACCCGATCATCTCCGCCTACGGCGTCGCCTGAGCCCAGCCGCGGAGGTCCGGGCCGGGGCGCCGCGCCACCCCAAGGCCGCAGCGCAGGCCGACGTTTCGTTCTCTTCGTTAATGGTGAGACATCGCGCGACCGCGATTTCATACCTTTGCGCATAAGCCATAGTGACCGACCGCACGTTCCGCAGCCGTGCCACACGCAGCATATTCCACCGCGACGGCAACGCGGCCCACAGACGATGCGGCCCTCGTTCCCGCCCTGAATTCACCGGGCCAATGGCCCGAACGACAAGGGAACACGAAGATGCGTAACATCCTGCTCGCTTCCGTCGCCGCTTTTGGCCTCGCGATCGCTGCACCCGCCTTCGCCGACATCGGCAACGCACCCGCCATGCTGAGTTCCGCCAGCATCCACGCGGTGACCAGCCAGACCGCCGACAGCGGCGACTTCGGGACCACCACCCAGCAGACCGCCGACAGTGGCGACTTCGGGACCACCGCCCAGCAGACCGCCGACAGCGGCGACTTCGGGACCACCGCCCAGCAGACCGCCGACAGCGGCGACTTCGGGACCACCGCCCAGCAGACCGCCGACAGCGGCGACCTGGCGGGCAGCCCTTACCTGCAGATCGCCGACGGCGGCGACTTCGAGGCCAACGCCCAGCAGCAGATCGCCGACAGTGGCGACGTCGCGGGCAACGGTTACCTGACCGCCGACGGTGGCGACTTCGAGGCCAACGTCCAGCGGCAGACCGCCGATAGTGGCGACGTGGCGGGCAACGGTTACCTGACGGCCGACGGTGGCGACTTCGAGGCCAACGTCCAGCAGCAGACCGCCTGAACGCGACGGGAAGGGGCCGGCGGCCAAAACGCCGCCGGCCCTTCCCTGCCTCACGCCCAACGGATGGCAGCGCGGCGGCTCCTGAGCCGGATGTCGCTGCCATGGAATTTGTCCACCCGAGGCTGAGGCGGGGGTGTGGTTGCCACCCCAGCAACTCCCTTGCCGGAGCCCCGGATGGGCCCCCATCGGAATGCGTGGACGACGCACCATCGTCGCTGGGGTGGTCACCGGCCAACCGACGATACCGCAGGCCATGAACAGATTGCTGTCTCGCCCGCGGAAAGATGAATAGTCGGCAATGTCGCCGTATTCTATGCCTGAATGCATAAACCGTATGCGGCGATCGTCCGTTATGCCGGAGCAGTCGCTGACCCATGTTCGGACCCGACGGCAGAGAAGGTGTTTCCCCGAGACCGGGCAACCTCCGCTTCCGCCCTCCCAATTTCCGGCGCACTGCGCTGGATCACACAAGGAACACGAACATGCGTACCATTCTTCTCGCCGGTGTTGCTGCCCTGGGCCTAGCGGTGGCCGTTCCCGCCTTTGCCGACATTGGGAACGCGCCCGACATGCTGGCTTCCGCCAGCATCCAAGCGGTGACCAACCAGGT
>CAYWOW010000340.1:0-3135 GCA_964459005.1 uncultured Acetobacteraceae bacterium | reverse complement strand
CCCTGGTGGCTCCCGCCGCCCCGCCTCCGCTCCGGCTGATCCCGCCCGCCGGCCGCGCCGGCGCTGACCGGCATGAACCGGTGCGCCGGGGCCTATCGGCTGATCTGTTCGATCGCCAGCCGCAAGGGCGTGTCGGCGAGGCGCATCATCCCACTGTACGGCTGATTCAACTCCAGGATCAGAAACGTGGCACTCGCGACGGCAATGGACCCGACCAACAGCGTCGCTGCCACGGTGCCGTTCCACTCCGCCAGCAGGCCGAACCCCAGGAACAGAACCGACACCCAGAACGTCAGGATGAACAGGAATGGCCAGGACAAGGAATTGCCGATCTGCGCGGAGATCATCATACGCATCGCGGCAATCTCGCCGGCGATCTGGTTTGCCGTGCCCCAGGAAAGGCGCTGTTCCTCCGTGGCTGGCTTCAGGTTCTGCATCTGAGTTTCGAACGCGGTGATCGGCGGGTTCTTTGCCTGGGTCGGCTCCAGGCTTCCGGACGTGCCGTCCGCCGGCCAGATCCGGTCATGAGCGCTCACCACGGCCGCGCGTAACGCGGCGCGCGCGCCGTCGGCCTCCGGCCCGTACTTGGAAAGCGCATGGTCGAGTTGGACGACCTTCACCGACAGCGTCTGCATCTCGTCCCGCTGCGTATCGTAGAATCCGTTTGCCGAGGAGATGAGCAGGCCGAGCACGATGGCTGCCAGGGTGGCGATCAGCCCCAAAACCAGCTTCACGACATCCTTCGACTCGTCGTGCCTGTGATGGTCAGGCACGCAGTATCGTAAGAACATTCCCAGCAACGCCGCACCGAAGGTGCAGCCCACGACGCATGCCGCGATCGTAATCGGTTGCAGGAACGCCACCTGGACACCTCATGCGCGGACTGGTACGGCCGAACGGAAAGCGCAAACCACCCCCGGGTCTTCCCGCTGCGGGCAGGCCACCATGGCTGATCGCAAAGCGCCTGCCTATGCAGATTCGGCGGGCGGTGAAACGGCACGCGCGTCGTGCCCGCCGCACCGCCTGCCGAATCTGCATAGGCAGGCGCGCCGGGGCTGCTCTAATCGGCGAAACTCAGGTTCAAGGATGACCGGTCCATGGTTTCGACATCGGCAACGGGAATGACGCCGGCTCGCGGCGTGGCGTTGGCCGCCGCGGCGGTGCTGGCCGTGGGGCTTGGTTGCCGGCCAGCCGCGGCGGCGGGGTTTTCCCCGGACGAGGGGTTCACCGCGGACGGAAAGTACCAGTGGGCGGTCGAACTCGGCATGTACGGTTACCTCCCGCACATCGATGCGTCGGTCGGTGGCCTTGGCCCGCGCGGCGGGGTCGGAACCAGCAGCAGCGTAACCGCCGCGAACCTCGTCGAGGCGCTGCAAGGCGGTTTTTTCGGCGACGGCCTGGTCCGCTATGGCCCCTGGTCTGCTGAGTACAACGTGGCCTGGGTCGATTTGGCCAAGAAGACGTCGGTTTCGGTGCCGGCTCTGGGCCGGAGCGTGGGACTCAAGGCCAGCATGTCGCTGGTGATGGTCACGGCCGGCGTGGGCTACGAGGTGTTTCGAGGCGCACTCGATTCGGTTCCAGCGTCGGTCGACGTGCGCGGCGGCGTCCAGTATCTCTACGTGAATCCCAAGTTGAGCACGGACGCGAATATCGTCGGGGGAGCCAGCGCCGACCTCAGCGCCACGGTGCCCTGGGTGGGGCTGCGGGGGGCGATCTATCCCTCGGAGAAATGGCGGGTCGAGTTTATCGGCAACCTCGGCGGCCTGGGGGTGGACGACGGTTCGGTGAACTGGGCAACGACGTTGCAGGTGTCGTACCTGGTCACCGATTGGTTCGATCTTACCTTCGGCGTATCCGCGGTCGGGCTCAATCGGATGCGACATCACGACACGCTGCTCGGCACGACCACACAGCAGTCGATACACCTCCTGATGGTGGGTCCGGTGATCGGCGCGGCGGTTCGGTTCTAGTGGTCAAAATCTGATGCTTAATAGCCCGACACGGCCGTTCCCGATGCCGACCGTTTTGGCGGGAGATCGCTCCGAAGTGAGGCCTCCCGAACGAACGCTGCTGTAGATTGGATTCCAGGCAAAAGGGGAACGGCGATGGCTACCGACGATAACTCAAAGACTTCGCGCTCAAACAAAATCATCCACGACGCCGAGTACTACATCCTTGCCGCGCAGCACGGCGCGAAGTGGGTCGCCGAAGATCAGGAAATCGATCAGAAGCTGGCCGAACTCCGACAGAAGCACGGTGGGCCGCCCAATATCATCCACATCATGTGGGACGACACAGCGGTCGGCGAGGTTGGCATTCCTGCGATCCAGAAGGTGCGCGGCTTCGAGACGCCGAACATCAACAGGCTCGCCGCCGAAGGCATCAACTTCATGCGGATGTATACCGAGCCCTCCTGCACGCCGAGCCGTGCGTCGGTGTTGACCGGCCGTCACTCCGTGCGTAACGGGATGTTCAACGTGGCCTTTCCCTACGAGTACGGTGGGATGGCCGCCTCAGAAGTCACCAGCGCAAAGGTGCTTTCCAAAGCGGGTTACGCGACGGCTTTCTTCGGCAAGGCGCACCTCGGCGACGTCGAGGCCAGCTACATGACCAACCAGGGGTTCGATGAGGCCCTGTGGATGCCATACAACCAAGTGCCGAGCCTTTACACCCCGCAGGGGCAGATGGCCGTGCTGTCACCTGCGGTCCTGTTCCCCGAAATGTTCGGCAAGGATCCCTATGACATGGATCCGGGTTGGCGCCCGAGGGGTTACGTGTTCGCGTTGGAAGGCACGAAGGGCGGGCCAGTTCGCGAATTCGGCCGGGCGCCAAATCATGACGACTTCATGAAGCTCGACCCCGAAATGCAGAAGCGGACCATTGAGTTCATTCGCAAGAACGCGGCGGCAAAAAAACCGTTCTATGTCGACTATTGGCCCGTCGGAACTTCCTTCCTCGGCTTTCCGAACCGGGTAACTGCCAGTGGCGGGTTTCTGCAGGAGGGTCTCGCGCGGCTCGACGCCTGGATCGGCACCTTGATGGCCGAGTTGCAATCCCTCGGCATCGCGGAGAACACACTGGTCATCCTGATGGCCGACAACGGCCCGATGACGCACAACGGCCCGCCCGGCATGG
>CAYWOW010000339.1:0-3148 GCA_964459005.1 uncultured Acetobacteraceae bacterium | reverse complement strand
AGCCAGATCGCATAGGCCCCCTCGCGCCACACCGAGAACCGGTCGATCACCGGCACCGCGCAGCTGAGCCGCACCGGCTCCAACGACACCACCGCCGCCGCGGCGCAGACGCTCTGCGGCGGATCGTCGCGCACCAGCAGCGCCACCGGGCCGTCGGGACGCGCCCGCATTTCGCAGGGCGCCTGCCCGCAGCCCAGCGGCTGCACCAGGCGCGCCCGCCACAGCGTCCGCCAGGAGTCCAGCGTGAAACCGGCGGCGCTGCCAGCGGTCTCAACGTACATGCCGTCCCCGGTGCGCAGCCCCACCATGCGCCCATCGGCCGACATCAGCAGGTCGGGCGGCGAGAAGAAGGCCGGCGAGGCCAGTCCGAGAACCACCAACACCCAGCCCACCAACCGCACCCGCGTGCGCCACAACCCCGCCCAGGCAAGTCCAAGACCCAGCACGCCGAGTCCCCAGGGCGGCATGTGCGCCACCATGATCGTCGCCGCGGGCCAGGACGACACGGTGCGGCCGATCCACAGCACCACATCGATCCCCCAGCCCATCGGCACCAGCGCCACCGCCTCAGCATGCAGCGGCATCAGCGGCAGCGAGATCAGGCCGGCCGGCATGACCAGCAGCGCGGTGATCGGCACCGCCGCCATGTTGGCGAGCACGTTGTAAAGCTGCACCTGGCCGAAATGGTAGGCCGCGAACGGCGCCGAGAAGGTCCCGGCCAGCGCCGCCGTCAGCGCCAGCGCCACCACGCTGGCGAGCAGGCGCCGCCGCCACGACCCCTCGCCGCGCAGCCGCGCGAGCCAGGGACGCAGCCGCTCATAGCCGACGATCAGCGCCAGCACGGCGGAGAAACTCATCTGGAAGCTCACGCCCATGACCTGGTGGGGCTCCAAAAACACCAGCGCGGCCATCGCCAGCGCCAGCCCGCGCAGCGAAGCCGCCCGCCGCCCGGCCAGCACGGCGAGGGTGAACAGGCAGGCCATGGCGAAGCTGCGCTGCACCGGCAGATGCGCGCCGGTCAGCATCATGTATCCCGCCGCCGCCAGCAGGGCCGCGACGGCGGCGATCTCTTTGGTCGGCCAGCGCAGCGCCGCCCACTCCCACACCGCGAGCGCCAGCCGCGTGGCGGCGAACACCAGCCCCATGACGATGCCGATATGCAGCCCGGCGATCGCCAGCAGGTGGGCGAGCCCGGCGTTGCGGAAGGCCTGCCGGTCGGCTTCGGGAATGCCGCTGGTGTTGCCGGTCAGCATGGTGGTGGCGATGGCGGCGGTGCTGCCGGAGAGCACCGCGCCGATGCGCGCGGCGATGGTTTCGCGGATTCGCTGCACCGGACTGGCCGGTCCGCCCCCGGCAGTCTGCTCGGCGGCGCCCAGCGCCATGCCGAAGGCGCCGAATCCCTGGTAGAAGGCGTCGCGCTGCAAGTCCCAGGCGCCCGGATAGGCCGGCGGTGCTGGCCGCATCAGCAGCGCGCGCACCCGCAGCGTATCGCCGGCGGCAACCGGGGTGGCGTCGTTGGTGCGCAGCCGGATGCGCAGCAGGCGGTCGAGCGGGGCGCCGCCGTCCAGCCGGGCCGCCGCCAGCGTCACCCGGCGCCCCTCGGGCAACGGCTCGACCGCGCGCACGGTTCCTTCCGCCACCACGGCGCGGGTCGGCACCTCCGTGAGCGCCGGGGCGCAGGAGGTGGCGAACTGGGCGGCGGCGAAACCAAGCGCGGCGGCCACGGCGCAGGATGCGGCGGCGCGCGGCAGGACGCGGGGCCAGGCCGCCACCAGCGCGGTCAGCGCGGGCACCAGCAGCGCGGGCGCAAGCCAGCCCGGCGGGTCGGCGCGAAGGGCGAAAAAAGCGACCGCCCCGGCCGTCATCAGCACGGGCAACCAGAGGAAAAAGCGGCCGCGTTCCGCCTCGGCCCAGGCGGCGAGCCGGTCCCGGACCACGCCAGCCCGGAGCGGACCGGCGATCGGCACGGCGGCACGCTGTTGCATGTCCGTCACGCTACGCTGGCACGCCTCGTGCCGCCATCCCCGGCCATGCTAGAAGCGCCGCCCCGAGGTTTGGATCGACCGCAATGACCGTCCGCACCCGTTTCGCCCCCTCGCCCACCGGCATGCTGCACATCGGCGGCGCCCGCACCGCGTTGTTCAACTACCTGTTCGCGCGCCACCACGGGGGAGAGTTCCTGCTGCGCATCGAGGACACCGACCGCGAGCGCAGCACCGCGGCCGCCACCCAGGTCATTCTCGACGGCCTGGCCTGGCTCGGCCTCGAAACCGACGCGCCGCCGGTGTTCCAGTCCACCCGCAGGGCGCGTCACGCCGAGGTGGCGCTGCAGATGCTCGCGGCGGGGCGCGCGTTCAAATGTTTCCTCACCGCGGCCGAACTGAACGGCCTGCGCGAACAGGCCAAGGCGGCCGGCGGCAGCCAGCGCATCGACAGCCCGTGGCGCGACCGCGACCCCGCCGAGGCGCCGCCCGGCGCGCCCTTTGCCATCCGGCTGCGCGCCCCGCGCGAGGGCGAGACCGAGGTGGACGACCTGGTGCAGGGCGAAGTGCGCGTGGCCAACGCCGAACTCGACGACATGATCATCCTGCGCAGCGACGGCACGCCGACCTACCAGCACGCCGTGGTGGTGGACGACCACGACATGGGGATCACCCACGTGATCCGCGGCGACGACCATTTTACCAATACATTCAGGCAGGTACAGGTTTATAATGCGATGGGCTGGGAGCCGCCGCGGTTCGCCCACGTGCCGCTGATCCACGGCGCCGACGGGGCCAAGCTGTCGAAACGGCACGGCGCGCAGTCGGTCACCGACTTTCGTGAGCTGGGCTACCTGCCCGAGGCCTTGTGCAACTACCTGCTGCGGCTGGGCTGGGGGCATGGCGATGACGAGATCCTCTCCCGCGAGCAGGCGATCGCGCTGTTCGACATCGACGGCGTCGGCCGCGCGCCGAGCCGCATGGACTACGCCAAGCTGGCGTATGTGAACGGCGTGTGGATCCGCTCCGCCGACGACGAGCGGCTGACCGGCGAGGTGCTGGCGAGGCTGCCTGGGCTGGCGCTCGGCACCGAGGCCGCGCGGCGCATCCGCGCGCTCATGCCGGAGCTGAAGGAACGGGCAAAGACGCTGGTGGAACTCGCTGAA
>CAYWOW010000338.1:0-3163 GCA_964459005.1 uncultured Acetobacteraceae bacterium | reverse complement strand
ACCACCACCTTGTCGTTGGTGGAATAGCCCAGGATGGTGAGCAGCGCGCCGATCATCACCAGGTCGAACTGCAGGCGCGTCAGCGCGAGGAAGCCGATCGCCTTGGTGATGTCGAGGATCAGCGTCACCACGGCGCCGACCGCGAATTCCCATTCGAAGCGGAACCAGATGTAGACCAGGATCATCCCCAGGCTGAGGAACAGCGCCAGCATGCCGGCGCGGAACAGCTCGGCGGACACCGAGGCGCCGACGGCGTCGGTGCGGACCACGCGGGTGCCGGGCTGCGCCTGCTCCAGCGCCGCGCGCACCTTCGACACCACGACCTGGTTGGCGGCCTCGGTGGGTTGCGCCTCCAGCCGCACGGCCACCGAGTTGGCATCGCCGAAGCGCTGCACGCCGGATGCATGCACGCCCTGGGCGCTGAGCGCCTCGCGCAGCCGCGTGAAGTCGGCCGGGGCCGGGGTGACCGCCTCCATGACGATGCCGCCGGCGAAGTCGATGCCGAGGTTGAGGCCGGGATGGAAGAACAGGATCACCGAGGCGGTGGACAGGACCGCCGAGATGATCAGCCCCATGTAGCGGGCCTTCATGAAGGGGATGTGCGTGTTGTCCGGGACGATGCGGAGCAGGGGGCGGAGAAACATCTTGCTGGCTCCTTACACCGGCAACGCTTGCGGCCGGTTGGCCGCGTACCAGCGTACCATGAACAGCCGTGCCAGCATGGTGGCGGTGAACAGCGACGTGACGATGCCGAGCGTGATGGTGACGGCAAAGCCGCGCACCGGGCCGGCGCCGAAGAAGAACAGCATGACGTGGGCGAGGAAGGCGGTCGCGTTGCTGTCGATGATGGTGGAGAAGGCCCGGCGGAACCCGGTCTCCATGGCGTTCAGCGGCGAGCGGCCGTTGTGCACCTCCTCGCGGATGCGCTCGTTGATCAGGATGTTGGCGTCCACCGCCATGCCCAGGGTCAGCAGGATGCCGGCCATGCCGGGCAGCGTCAGCGTCGCCTCGAACAGGCTGAGCAGGGCAAGCAGCAGCACCAGGTTGACGAGCAGGGCGATGTTGGCGAACAGGCCGAACAGCCCGTAGAAGGCGGTCATAAAGACGATGACCAGGACGAAGCCGATGCCGAGCGCGATGGCGCCGGCGCGGATGGCGTCCGCCCCGAGCTCGGGCCCGACGCTGCGTTCCTCCACCACGGTCAGCGGCGCCGGCAGGGCGCCGGCGCGCAGCAGCACGGCGAGGTCGGTGGCCGACCGGGCGTCGAAATGGCCGCTGATCTGGCCGCGCCCGCCGGTGATGGCCTCGCGGATCACCGGGGCGCTGATCACCTTGTCGTCCAGCACGATGGCGAAGCGGTGGCCGACATTGGCGCGCGAGACGTCGCCGAAGCGGCGCGCGCCGACCGAATCGAAGGTGAAGTTCACCACCCACTCGGCGGTCTGTGGGTTCTGCCCGGCGCGGGCGTCGGTCAGGTTGGCGCCGTCCACGTCGATGCGGCGGCGCACCGCGATCTTGCCGCCCCCCATGCTTTCGTCGGGGAGGAAGTCGACCCCGGCCGGCGCCACCGAGACGTTCGGGTTCACGTCCTCGGCGACCATGCGGAATGTCATGTGCGCGGTCTTGCCGAGCAGTTCCTTGATCCGGTTGGGATCCTCGATGCCGGGCAACTGCACGACGATGCGGCTGCTGCCCTGGCGGGTGATCTGCGGGTCGAGGACGCCGGTTTCGTCGATGCGCCGGCGCACGATTTCGATGGACTGCTGCACGGCGGCGGTGGCGCGCTCGGTCAGCGCGGTCGGCAACAGGGTCACGGTGAAGTTGCCGTCGGACGGGGAGGTCAGTTCCAGGTCGGGGCGGCCGTTGCTGGACTGGCTGTTGCTGAGGATCAGGTCGTGCAGCGCGGTGTTGGCAACGTCTTGTTTGCCGGGTTCGTCGATGTGCACGGTCAGGCGGTTCTCGGCGGGCTGCGTGCTGACCAGGAAGCGCACGATGCCGGCGCGGCGCAGGCTGGTGCGGGCGCTGTCGGCCAGGCTGTCGAGTCGCTCGCGGATGACCGCGTTCATGTCGACCTCGAGCAGCAGATAGCTGCCGCCGCGCAGGTCGAGGCCGAGGTGGATGGTGCGCCAGGGCACCCAGGCCGCCGGGGCGGGGAACAGGTTGGGCAGGGCGAGCAGCGCGCCGAGGATGCAGGTGCCGAGCACCAGCCAGGTCTTCAGGCGGCTGAAATACATCATGGTGGCGCGGCGGCTCCCGGGGACGGGTGGAGGGAAACTGGGGCCGCTGGATAGCGACAATTGGGGGCGGGGGCAAACTGGCGGGGCCGTGGCCGAAATGTCCCGTTGCTGCTACCTCTCATCGCGGCAAGCGGAGGGCTCATCGTGGCAGGGCTGCGGATCGGGATTGCTGGCGCCGGGCATTTCGGGCGTTTCCATGCGCTGAAGGTCGCCGCCTCGCCGCGCGCTACCCTGGGCGGCGTGCACGACAGCGACCCCGCCCACGCCGCCGCGGTGGCCCGGGAGGTCGGCGCCCCGGCGCTCGATTGGCCCGCCCTGCTGGCCGGCTGCGACGCGGTCGTGATCGCAACCCCCGCCGAGACGCATTTCGCCCTCGCCGCCAGTGCGTTGGAGGCGGGTCTTCATGTGCTGGTGGAAAAACCGATCGCCGCCACCCTGGCCGAGACCGACGCCCTGGCCGCGTTGGCCCAGCGGCACGGGCGGATATTGCAGGTCGGCCACCTGCTGCGCTACTCGGCCGAGCAGCAGGCCATCAGCACCCGCATGCGCCGCCCGCTCTACATCGATTGCGTGCGCATCGCCCCGTTCAAGCCGCGCGGCACCGACGTTTCGGTCATTCTCGACCTGATGATCCACGACCTCGACTTCGTGCTGTCGCTGGTGGACAGCCCGATCGCCAGCGTGGACGCGGTCGGCGCACCGGTGGCGAGCGCCCATGAGGACATCGCCAACGCCCGCGTGCACTTCGCCAATGGCTGCGTGGCCACCATCACGGCCAGCCGGATCAGCCTGAAGACCGAGCGGAAGATGCGGCTGTTCAGCCAGGAGGGCTACATGTCGGTCGATTTCACCGCCCGCAAGCTGATGATGATCGGCCGCGAGCGCGGCCTGCCGCTGCCCGGCACCGGCGGCGGGCGGATCGAGGA
>CAYWOW010000337.1:0-3206 GCA_964459005.1 uncultured Acetobacteraceae bacterium | reverse complement strand
CTTTCCTGGGCGGGCTCGGGGCCCGGCTGGACGGCAGCGGCACGGTCGATCTCGCGCTGTTCGGCGCCACCTTGCTGCTGGTCCCGGGGGTGCCCGCCACCAATGCCCAGGTCGATGTGATCGACGGCTTCCCCACCCTCGGCAGTGCCCGCGCCGTTTCGGTGCTCATGGTCATGGCGTTCGTCGCCATCGGCATCTGGCTGGCGCAGATCGTGCTGGGGATGCAGACATGACGCCGTGGCTCGCCCATGCGCTGTATCAGGCTGGCCTGGGCGCGCTCGCCGCCGCCGGATTCGGCGTGCTGTTCAACGCGGCGCCGCGAGCGCTGGTGTTCTGTGCGGCGGGCGGCGGCCTTGCCCTCGCGCTGCGCACGCTGCTGCAGGACAGCGGCTGGAGCCTGGAGGCGGCCTCCTTCGTCGCCGCCGTGGCGGTGACGCTGCTCGCCGCCGGTGCGCTGCGGCGCTGGCTCGGCAGCGGCGCCACGGCGGTCGCGGTGGCCGGCTGCATCCCGATGGTGCCCGGCGCCTTTTTCGCCCGTGCCCTGCTCGGCCTGTTCGCGCTCACCGCGCCGAACGCGACGGGCCTCGATCAAACCCTCGCGGTGACGATCGTGGCCATGCTGCGGGTGGTGTTCACGCTCGGCGGCATCGGCGCCGGCATCGCCATTTCGCTCACCGTGCTCAGCCGGCGCGAGTTCTAGCCCGCCTCGCTCAACAACCTTCCCGGTAGCAGGGCACCGCGGCGGCGCTATGCTGGGGGACAGGATTTCCGAGGATACCGCCCGCCATGAAGATCGCCCGTCTCGATGCCTTCCAATTGCAATGGTCCCCGACCGAAACGCCCGACCAGCGCAGCGCCTTCCTGCGCGTCATCGCCGATGACGGCAGTGTCGGCATCGGCGAGGCCTCGCCGATGCGCGGCGGGGTCGCCTCGCTCGCCATCCTGGTCCATCACATCGCCCCCGCCGTCATCGGCGCCGACCCGCTCGACCACGCCGTCATCCAGGACCGGCTGCTGCACCGGATGGTGAAGCTCGGCCCCGAGGGGGCGCTCTCCGGCGCGCTGGCGGCGCTGGACATCGCGCTATGGGACCTCAAGGGCAAGCTGCTCGGCCAGCCCATCTACAAGCTGATCGGCGGGGCCTGGCGCACCGCCCTGCCCTTCTATGCCTCCATCGGCCGCAACAGCACGCGCAGCATCGACGAGGTCTGCCGGGTGGTCGAGCAGCGCATGAAGGACGGCCCCGCCGCGGTGAAGATCCGCTTCGACAACGACCGTACCGTGCTCGACGTCGACATCGCCGGCGACATCGCCAAGGCCCGCGCCGTGCGCCGCCTGGTCGGCGACGATTACCCGCTCGCCTATGACGCCAACAACGGCTTGTCGGTCGGCGGCGCCATCCGCCTCGGCCGCGCGCTGGAGGACCTCGGCTACTGGTGGTTCGAGGAGCCGGTGCAGCACTACCACGTCAAGCAGATGGGCGAGGTTTCCCGCGCGCTCGACATCACCGTCTCCGCCGGCGAGCAGACCTATACGCTGGCCGGCGTCGCCGACCTGATCGATGCCGGCGTGCGCATGGTGCAGCCCGACATCGTGAAGATGGGCGGGATCACCGGCCTGCTGCGCTGCGCCGCGTTGTGCCAGGCGCACGGGGTGGAGCTGGTGGCGCACCAGACCCAGCCCACCATCGGCCATATGGCCAATCTGCATATCTGCGCGGCCCAACTGCAAGCAACCAAGCCGTGCGAACTCGATGACCCCTCGCCGCGCCGCCACCCGGTGTTCGCCAACCCGCCGAAGCCGGTGAACGGGCTATTCCATTTGTCCGACGCCCCCGGGCTGGGGCTCGAGCTGATCGACAGTCAGGTCGAACGCTACCGCGTCGCCATCGCTTGAGGCAGCACCACCGGAAAGCGTGAATCACGCTTTCCGGTGATGGCTCGGGCGATCATGTTCTAGATGAATTCCCAGCGGAACCGGTCGCCCTCCGCCCGCACCCTTCCCGCGCTCGGCGTGGGGACGTGCACAGGCAGCAGGATCGTGCCCTGTTCCGAGGCCCGCTCGAAGAAAGCCCGCCGCGACCGCGCGGCCCCGGCGGGATCGGCGCAGAACACCGTCGACCAGTCGGGCTCGCGGCATTGCAGCGCGTGGTGCATCAGGTCGCCGATGACGGAGGCGCGCTGGCCGCGCGAGGTGATGTCGATGCAGCAATGGAAGGGCGCGTGTCCCGGCGTCAGCGACAGCGTGACGATATCGTCAAGCGAATAATCGTCGTCCACCATCAGCGCCTGGCCCGCCGCCGCGATCGGCTCGCAGTTCATCGTCCACACCTGGCCCGGCGGATTTTCGCCGCGCGCCGTGGCGGCCGCCCAGAAATCGTATTCCTTCCTGTGGAACACGTATTTCGCCCGCGGGAAGGTGGGCACCCAGCGGCCATTTTCCAGCACCGTGTTCCAGCCGCAATGGTCGATGTGCAAATGGGTGCTGAAGACGAAGTCGATGTCCTCGCGCCGCAGCCCGAGCGCGCGGAACCCCTCCAACCACGGCGCCTTGGGGAAATCCATCGGCGGCGGAAAGCCCTTGTCCTCGCCGGTGCAGGTGTCGACCAGGATGGTGTGCCGGGGCGTGCGCACGACGAAGGTCTGATAGGTGATGTTCAGACGATTCAATGCCACGTCATAATGTATCGGCCCGAGTTCGCGCAGGTGCCGCAAACCCGCTTCCGCTTCGAAGTCGGGAAACATCGCCTCCGGTGCCCGCCACGGCCCGCTGCGCTCGGTGATGCTGTCGATGGCGACGTCGCCGACGATAATCCGTTGCATGTCGTTTCCTCGTGTTGATTCCTGCACCTTACTTCACCCCCTCCCCTTGTGGGAGGGGGCCGGGGGGAGGGGCAGGCAGGCAGAACCGGAAGTCGCAGCCCTGATCGGCTTGCAGCACTTCATCCAGATACAGCTTGAGATAGCCCCGTTCCGCCCCCGGCGGCAGCGCCGGCGGTACCCAGGCCGCCCGTCGCGCCGCCAGTTCCGCCTCATCCACCAGCAGGTCGAGCGTGCGCGCCTCCGCGTCCAGGCGGATGCGATCGCCCGTACGCACCAGCCCCAGCGGGCCGCCGACCGCCGATTCCGGAATCAAATGCAGCACGATGGTCCCGAACGCGGTGCCGCTCATGCGCGCGTCGGAGATGCGCACCATGTCCTTCACCC
>CAYWOW010000336.1:0-3224 GCA_964459005.1 uncultured Acetobacteraceae bacterium | reverse complement strand
TATTTTTCGTCGCCGGTGCGCGCGCCGAGCAGGGCGGCGGCGGCGAGGCTTTCGGCCTGGACCCAAAAATACTTGTCGGGATCACACACTTTCCCATCGAGGTCGTAGCCGTAGACGAGGCCGCCGTGAACCGCGTCCCAACCGCACGCCCAGGCCCGGTCGAACAGTTTGATCGCGCGGCCGAGGCGCCAATCGGCGGGCGCATGGCGGTCGAGGATCAGCAACAGCTTGGCCCACTCGGTCTGGTGGCCGGTCTGCACGCCCCAGGGCCGGATGCTGTTGGCGTTGTTGGAATCGCGGGCGTAGTCCAGGTCGGGGGTCCAGTTCGGCCGGAAATGCTCCCAGACCTCGCCGCCGGTCAGGGCGGCCTGACGAACGGCGATGTTTTCGGCGATGAGCACCGCGCGGGCCAGGAATTTCCGCTCGCCGGTGGCTTCGCAGGCCGCCACCATCGCTTCGCAGGCGTGCATGTTGTCGTTCTGGCCGCGATAGGCGCCGACATGCCATTGCGCGTCGGCTTCGTTGGCGTAGAGGCCGTCCTCGGGAAGCCAGAAATGGCGCTCCATCACATCGACGGTCTCGTCGATCCAGCCGCGGGCCTCGGGGAGGCCGATTTTCAACGCACAGGAATAGGCCAGAAGGACAAAGGCCAGGCCATAGCAATGGTTGGTGGTATCCGCGGGCTGGCCGCCCTCGATCCGCCAGGCGTAGCCGCCGGTAGCCGGATTGCGATGGACGCGGCGCAGATAGTCCAGCCCGTGGCGCACCCGGGCCAGGTAGTCGGGCGTGCCGAACTGCCGGTAGGCCATGGCGTAATTGAAAACGAAACGGCACGAGGCGACCAGGGTGCGCGTGGACGGATCGTACACCGTGCCGTCGTTCTTGTAGCGGTGGAAGAAACCGCCCGCGGGATCGAGCGATCGCGGATCGTAGAACGACAAGGTGTGCCGGATATGCTCAAGCAAGAAGGACCGTTTGCGAAAGTCCATGCTCATGACTGAAACTCCTGATGGAATCACGGTACGGAGCGGCGCGGTGAGTGTCAACCACGGGACCTGTCGCGGCGCATTCGCCCGGCGCGCGCCGTCGCCGGAGCGGCGTTGAAGGCGTTTTTTAAACTTTTCGCGGTATTGTGGGTGGCCCGGCACAGGAGATTGATTTTGCTCGATTTCCCTCCTCGGCACGAAACATGCGCGTGAAATGAATTTTTCATGTGCCCATGCGGTTGCCATTGGATGGGACGAAGGCGCTGAAACCCATCCTTGCGATCATCGCCGCGCTCGCGCTTGCCGCCGGGCTACTGGCGCCTGCCCCGGCGTCGGCCGACCTGTATGACTGGACGTTGTCCGGCGCGAACACGGGCGCGGGCACACTGACCACGGGTAGCGCGGATAACGGCGGGTTCGACATCCTGTCGTTCACGGGGCAGATCGACGGCGTCCTGGTGAGCCTGAACGGCACACCCCTGAACCCGGGCCCGGGCGGCCAGACGAGCCCCCTCGGCGCTTTCGATTACGACAATATCGTCTATGTGGGATCCGACAGCGCCGACGTGCTCGACAGCTATGGGATCCTCATAAGTTTTGCCGGCTCGCCCGACCTGGAGGGCAACATCTGGGGCAATGGCGGGACGAGTTATTCCTATTATACCGGTGCCGGCGGCGGGAATTATCCGATCAGCGACACCAACGATGCCTTCTCCATCGCCGAGGCGCCCGATCCGCCGTCCGATCCGGTGCCCGAGCCAAAGACGATCGCCCTTCTGGGCAGCGGCCTCATCGGCCTCGCCCTGGCCCGCCGCCGCCCCTGATCCCGCGCAACCGTTGCAAACCGCGCGGAAGGTGCGATCCTGCGGCCCGCCACGTCAGGTGAAGGAGACCGGCATCATGACCGGATGGCAGCGGAACATTCTTCAGTGCATCGGCAACACCTCTTTGATGCTTTTACGAAACGTCGTCCCCGGCAACGGCGCCCGCATCCTGCTGAAGCTGGAAAGCGAGAACCCCACGGGCAGCATGAAGGACCGGATGGCGCTGGCCATGATCGAGGCGGGCGAGGCGGACGGCCGTCTCAAGCCGGGTGGTTCCGTCGTCGAATATACCGGCGGCAGCACCGGCGTGTCGCTGTCCCTGGTCTGCGCGGTGAAGGGATATCCGCTGGATATCGTGACGTCGGATGCCTTCGCCCGGGAGAAACTCAAGCACATGGAAATCCTGGGCGCCCGGCTTCACATCGTGGCCAGCGAAAGCGGGCGCATGACGGAGAAACTGACCCGCGACATGATCGAGGCAGCCCGCGTCATCGCGCTGGAGACCGGAAGTTTCTGGACCGACCAGATGAACAACACCGACCAGTTTGCGGCCTATCGCAAGCTGGCCGAGGAGATCTGGGTCCAGACGGAGGGGCGGATCGATGGTTTCGTGCAGAGCGTGGGCACCGCGGCGTCCCTTCGGGGGACCGGGGAAGCCCTGCGCCGCTATGACGAGCGGATCGCAATCGTTGCCGTGGAGCCCGCCGAATCCGCGGTTCTGTCGGGCGGTCCGTCGGGCGCGCACAAGATCGATGGGATCGGCGCGGGCTATGTCGTGCCGCTGTGGCGGGCGGACATCGCCGATCGGATCGAGCCGGTTTCCACCGAAGCGGCCGGGGCGATGGCGCTCCGGCTGGCCCGGGAGGAAGGAATTTTCGCCGGCACGTCCACCGGCGCCAATGTCATCGCCGCCTTGCGCCTGGCCGAACAACTCGGACCGGAGGCGACCATCGTCACCGTCATGTGCGATACCGGGATGAAATATCTCAGCAAGAAATAGGCATTTGGATCCCGCTGCCGATCGCGGTTACGCGGCCCGGTCGCTCAGCGCCCGGCGGGCGGCTTCCGGCTCCCGCCAGAGGATGCGCAGGAGCGCCTGGGACGCCGGCTCGATACGGACGCGGTTCTGCTCCCAGTTGCGCCAGGTGGCGACCGGAATGCGCAGCAGACCGGCCATCTGCGGCTGCGTCAGGCCGAGGCGATGGCGCACCCCTGCCGGCGCCGGGAACCACCCGGCGTCCGGCGCATCGGGGTTCTCGCCGTCCGCCACCATCTGCCGGCGGATCTCGGCCTCGGTCGTCGCGGCCACCCGGGCGCGGTCGACGCGCCCGCGCCGGCGGGCTTCGGCGAGGGTCATCGTCACGTCAGCCATCGCTCCCACTCCTTCTGGTGTGCGCGGCGGGCGGAGATGATG
>CAYWOW010000335.1:0-3251 GCA_964459005.1 uncultured Acetobacteraceae bacterium | reverse complement strand
ACCCCGAAATGGGCCGGCCGCTGCGAGACCTGCGGCGAGTGGAACACCATCGCCGAGGAACCGGTCACCTCGGCCGGCCCCGGCCTGCAGAAGGACAAGGCGGTCGCCCGCAAGATCGCCTTCGTCGATCTCGCCGGCACCGCCGCGCCGCCGCCGCGCACCCCCGTCGGCATCGCCGAGCTCGACCGCGTGCTCGGCGGCGGTCTGGTTCCCGCCTCCGCCGTGCTGCTCGCCGGCGACCCCGGCATCGGCAAGTCCACCCTGTTGCTGCAGGCCGCCGCCAGCCTCGCCGCCGCCGGCCACCGGGTGATCTACGTGTCCGGCGAGGAAGCCATCGAACAGGTCCGCCTGCGCGCCCGCCGGCTTGGCCTCGCGCAGGCCCGGATGGAACTCGCCGCCGCCATCAACCTGCGCGACATCGCCGCCAGCCTGGAGGATGCACGCGACGCCACCATGGTGGTGATCGACAGCATCCAGACCATGTGGCTCGATGCCATCGACAGCGCCCCCGGCACCGTCAGCCAGGTGCGCGCCTCGGCATTCGAGCTCATCCGGCTCGCCAAATCGAGCCACTTCGCCGTCGTGCTGGTCGGCCATGTGACCAAGGAAGGCACCATCGCCGGTCCGCGCGTGCTGGAACACATGGTCGACGCGGTGTTGTACTTCGAAGGCGACCGCGGCCACCAGTTCCGCATCCTGCGCGGGGTGAAGAACCGCTTCGGCGCCACCGACGAGATCGGCGTGTTCGAGATGACCGAAACCGGGCTGGCCGAGGTGCCCAACCCATCCGCCCTTTTCCTCGCCGAACGGCGCGGCAACGTCTCGGGCAGCGCGGTGTTTGCCGGCATGGAGGGGACGCGGCCGGTGCTCGTCGAAATCCAGTGCCTGCTCGCCCCCAACCCCGGCGGCTCGCCGCGCCGCTCGGTGGTGGGCTGGGATGCCGGCCGCCTGTCCATGCTGCTCGCCGTGCTGGAGACCCGATGCGGCCTGCGGCTCAACGCGTCGGACGTCTACCTCAACATCGCCGGCGGCCTGCGCATCGCCGAGCCGGCCGCCGATCTGGCTGTCGCGGCCGCGCTGGTCTCCGCCGTCACCGACCAGCCGACCGACCCGGGCATGGTTTTTTTCGGGGAAGTCGGCCTGTCCGGCGAGGTGCGTCAGGTCGCGCAGGCCGAGTCGCGCCTCAAGGAAGCCCAAAAGCTCGGCTTCGGCGCGGCCTGCCTGCCCCGCCGGGTCGCCCGCGGAAACCGTCCGCTGTTCGCCCCGGACGGCCTCGCCCTGCAGGAAATCGGGCACCTGGGCGACCTGGTGGGCAGGTTTGCGGGAAAGTCGGGCAAGTCATCTGCTGGATAGGCTGGCATCCACCCCGCCACAGACGATATATGCCCCTGCACATGCCGGGCAGCGCATCTTGAACTGGGTCGATATCGTCGTCCTCGTCGTCATCGCCGCTTCCGCGATACTGGCCTTCATGCGTGGCCTGGTGCGCGAAGTGATGGGCATCGGCGCCTGGGTGGGCGCGGGCATCGTCGCGGTCTGGGGCGGCCCGGATCTGGAACCGCGGATGCTCGCGTGGACCGGCAAAGCCGATTGGTCCGCCCCGCTCGCCTATGCCGCCGTCTTCGTCGGGGCATTGATTCTGTTGTCGGTCGTAGCGTCAATAATCGGTGGCGTGGTGCGCGGCTCGATGCTCGGCAGCATCGACCGCACGCTGGGGGTGGTGTTCGGCCTGGTGCGCGGCGCCGCCCTGGTGGTGGTCGCCTACATCGCCGGCGGCCTGCTGGTGACGCCGGAACGCTGGCCCGATCCGGTGCTGCAGGCCCGCGCCCTGCCCTATGCCTTTCAGGGCGCCGCCTGGCTGGTCGGCCAAGTCCCGCCACAATACCGGCCCAAGGTCCCTGAACCGCCTCCCGGCCGGGAAACCCGCTCGGCCGATCTCTTGCATGTGCCCGCCCAGGGCCGTGCCACCGCCCGCCCGTAACGGCAACAGGAGACGCCCCGATGTCCCACGCTCCCGCGCCGCTGCCCGACGACTCGCTCGACGACGACAAGCTGCACGAGGAATGCGGCGTCTTCGGCATCTGGAACCATGCCGACGCCTCCGCGGTTGCCGCACTCGGGCTGCATGCCCTGCAGCACCGCGGGCAGGAGGCCACCGGCATCGTCAGCTTCGACGGCGAGCATTTCCACAGCCATCGCGGCATGGGGCTGGTGGGCGACAATTTCGGCGACGCGCGCGTCATCGCCGCCCTGCCCGGCACCCGCGCCGTCGGCCACAACCGCTATGCCACCACCGGCGACACGATCCTGCGCAACGTCCAGCCGCTCTACGCCGATTTCGAGTTCGGCGGTTTCGCGGTGGCGCACAACGGCAACCTGACCAACGCCACCGCGCTTCACCGCGCCCTGGTGCGGCGCGGCTGCCTGTTCCAGTCCACCACCGACAGCGAGGTCTTCGTCCACCTCATCGCCATCAGCCTTTACTCCACGGTGGTCGACCGCCTGATCGACGCGCTCAAGCAGGTGATCGGCGCCTATTCGCTGATCGCGCTGACCAATGAGGCGCTGATGGGCGTGCGCGACCCGCTCGGCGTCCGTCCGCTCATCCTCGGCCGTATCGCCGTCGCCGACGGCAACGTTGCCTGGGTGTTGGCCAGCGAGACCTGCGCGCTCGATATCGTCGGCGCCGAGTTCGTGCGCGACGTCGAGCCCGGCGAAATCGTCATCATCAATGACCAGGGCGTTCACAGCATCCGCCCGTTCAGCCGCACGCCGGCGCGCTTCTGCGTCTTCGAGTACATCTACTTTGCCCGCCCCGATTCCATCGTCGAGGGCACCTCGGTCTATGAGGCGCGCAAACGGATCGGCGCCGAGTTGGCGCGCGAGAGCCACCTGGACGCCGACGTGGTCGTGCCGGTGCCCGATTCCGGCGTGCCCGCCGCCATGGGTTACGCCAGCGAGAGCGGCCTTCCTTTCGAGCTTGGCATCATCCGCAATCACTATGTCGGCCGCACCTTCATCGAGCCGACCGAACGGGTGCGCCACCTCGGCGTTAAGCTGAAGCACTCCGCCAACGCCGCGGTGCTCGCCGGCAAGCGGGTGGTGCTGGTGGACGACTCCATCGTGCGCGGCACCACCAGCAAGAAGATCGTCGAAATGGTGCGCAACGCCGGCGCCGCCGAAGTGCATATGCGGATTTCCTCGCCGCCGACCACGCACTCCTGCTTCTACGGCATCGACACGCCCGAGCG
>CAYWOW010000334.1:0-3262 GCA_964459005.1 uncultured Acetobacteraceae bacterium | reverse complement strand
AGCTGATCCGCGACCGCGACCCGACCACCACCATGTCCTACCTGTTCTCGCTCCTGTGAGGAGCGGCGGGCCACGATGAGTGTGCAACAACATCACAAGCAGGACTTCGGAGGGCGGAGATGAGCCACAGGCGGGTCTGGATCGCGGTTTTCCTGTTCACCATGGCGTTGATCAACTACATGGATCGCATCACCTTGTCGTTCGGCATCGGCCCGATCGGCCAGGAGTTCGGGCTGGGCGACGTGGCGAAAGGCTATCTCTTATCGTCCTTCCTGTGGACCTATGCGCTTTGCGTAATTCCCATGGGTCTCCTCGCGGACCGCTACGGCAGCAAGAAGGTGGCGGGCTGGGGGATGGGCATCTGGTCGCTGGCGACGGCCTTGTCCGGGCTCTCGGTCGGTTTCGTATCGCTCATGGTGACTCGCCTCGTCATGGGCGGCGGCGAGTCGTGCACCAACCCTGCGGGGGCAAAGGTTATTCGCGAGTGGATTCCGGCGGGCGAGCGCGGCATGTTCGCTGCGAGTTTCAACACGGGTGCCTACGCGGGACCGGCGTTTTGCGCGCTGGTGGCGGGCGCTATCATCGAAGCCTGGGGCTGGCGGGCCCTGTTCGTTGTCGCCGGCGTCATAGGCGTGGCATGGCTGCTTGCCTGGGTATGGTTCTTCGACCGGCCGGAGGCCGCCCGTTGGCTCGGTGAGGACGAGCGTAAAAAGATCCTGGCGGAACGCAACGAGGGTGTGAAAGAGAGCGACACGGCGACGAGGCCTGCGGGGCTGTTGCGGCTTATGCGCACCACATCTCTTTGGGGCGTTACGATAACCCAAAGCTGCAACACCTACTCGCAATATCTGTTCCTCACCTGGCTGCCGAGCTACCTGCAGACCGTGAAGCACCTCACGCTGATGAAGACGGGCATTTTCACGGCGGTGCCGTACATTTTTGCGGTTGTGATTTGCCTCTGCATGGCCAGGCTCAGCGACCGTTTGCTGGCCCGGTCGGGGGCTGCTTCCGGCCGCCGCCGCAACATGATCGCGTTTACGATGGCGATGGCCGCGGTCGTGCTCGCGGTTCCGTTCATCGACGATGTCGCCGTGCTGATGGTCGTGATTTGCCTCTCGATCGGCGGGGTCGCGACGACGACGGCGCTCAATCAGGCGCTTGTGAACGATCTCCTGGTGAACCCCAAGGACATCGCCAAGGCGATGGCGTTTTTCGTTCTCGGCAGCAATCTTTTTGCGCTGCTGGCGCCGATCATCACCGGCTACGTGATTGCCATCACCGGCAGCTACGACTGGGCCTTCGGTTTCGCCGGCATACTGCTCTTGCTCGGCGCGGTATCCGACCTGACGCTCACGCGTAAGCCCATGCGTGTGGTCATGGACCCGCCCGCCACACAGGTCTCGGCAGCCTGAGCCCATCCGGAGCTTCGAGGCCGAAGTTGAAGGTCATATCGATTGGCTCGGCATGAAGCAATTCATGCCGAGCCCGACAAGGGAAAATCGATACTGTTGGCGCGCTCGGTGGCGCGCCCCGGAAATCAGGGCAGCCAGCCCCTACCGGCTGACTTCACGGGCAATGGCGTCCGCCAACTGCATCGTGGTGGCCTCCCCACCCAGATCCGGCGTGAGCAACCGACCCGCCGTCAGTACGTCGTAGGTGCCAGCTTCAATTTTCCTGGCTTCGTCATCGCATCCGACGTGCCGCAGCATGGCCGCGCCGGAAAGAATGAGCGACACCGGGTTGGCGATGCCTTTGCCGGCAATGTCCGGGGCGGCTCCGTGCGTGGCTTCGAACACGGCCGCGTCTTCGCCGATGTTGGCACCCGGCGCCAGGCCCAGGCTGCCCGCCAGGCCACCGGCCAGATCGGAAAGGATGTCGCCGTACTGATTGGAGGTCACGATCACATCGAACACCTCGGGGTTCTTCACCAGATTGAAACAGGTCGCGTCGATGAAATAGTCGTCAACCACGAGATCAGGGTAATTGTCTGCGACCTCCAGGAAGCACTTCAGGAAAAAGCCATCCGTGATGCTCAACGCGTTCGCCTTGTGAACGCAGGTCACTTTCTTGCGCCCGTTTCGCCGTGCATATTCAAATGAATACCGCGAAAGGCGCGTAACGGCCGTTCTGGTCGTAAGTTTTATTGCCTGCGCTGCGACGTCACCGATCTGATGCTCCCACCCGACATAGACGTCCTCGGTAAGCTCCCGCATGATGATGACATCCATTGTCGAGTGCCTGCCCGATATGCCGGGGAATCCTCGGATGGCCCTGGGAGCGACGAATAGTTTCAATTCACGGCGAATGGCATTGTTGATGCTCGGGTAGGTGTGCTCTGAACCGTCATCGTGCACGCAGGTTATCCGCCCATGCAGCTTCTCGACAATCAGAGGGCCTTTGATGCTAACCTTGAGTTCCTTCAGTGCCTTCACCGACTCCTGCGGCAATGGATGGCCGTACTTCTTCATGGCGTCTTCGGCAACGGGAACGGCAACCCATTCTATCGGCAGGCCGGTTGCTTCCAGCACGAGTTTTGTCGCGTTGATCTGCTCAGGCCCGATGCCATTTCCATCTATAACACCAAATTTCATTGCGGGTTTTTCTCCTGTAATCTCGATTTCGTCGGCTTGGGATCGGCCGACACTGACATGAAGGGGTGCACGAAGATGATCTGATTGTCAATCGATATCTATATTTAATCTCTCATTGGAGTGAGACCTTGGTGGCCGGTCGTGTCGCTGATTTTCCTTGCGGCAGCATCAAATCCACCTTCCGTCGCTTCGTGACAATCTATTCTGCTGTGTGCTCCTCCCTCGCTGTCGTCAGGTCGTCCTCCTGACGAGACGCCCAAGCCCAGGGAGGGCCAGATTTCGGGAGCAGACCGATGCAATTCACAACATGATGTGGCCGATCGCAACGTCGCGTCAGGCCGAATTCGCCAATGTGCTTGGAGATCTGATTGAAAATCAAATCATTTGGTCCGCCTGCCGAGGTGGCCTATTTATTGCGTCACGGGCCTGGAGCGGCAAGGCGGTTGGGGTGGCGACCGTCTCGTCATGCGATGGCGATAGGTTTTCGAAAACTGTCACTGGCTGGGGATTCTTGTCGGCGCAGCCGCATCGATCCCGGGCGAGATAACGTGGCAGGACAGGGAGAGAAACGTTGAGCGAACTTGAAATCCGTCGGCGGACGATGTCCAAGGTCTCTCGCCGCTTTCTTCCCTTCGTGATCGCGCTGTTCTGCGTCAACTTCCTCGACCGCG
>CAYWOW010000333.1:0-3265 GCA_964459005.1 uncultured Acetobacteraceae bacterium | reverse complement strand
ACCTCAGGCTCGATCCCGTCACCTCGGGGCCGGTGGTCAACAGCACCATGGAGACGTCGGCCAACGGCGTGTTCGCCTGCGGCAACGTGGTGCACATCCACGACCTGGTGGATTTCGTCAGCCAGGAGTCGATGCTGGCCGGCAAGGCCGCCGGCGACTACGCCATGTTCCGCCACCTGCCGGCCGACAACATCCGGCTGATCCCGGGCGACAACGTGGCCTATTGCGTGCCGCACACGATTTCCACCGACCGCGAGCACATCGTCTACATGCGGGTGAGGAAGCCGATGGAAGAGTGCATTATCCGCTTCGGTCCGGCGTTCAGGACGGAGGTGAAATACGTGTTCCCGGCCGAGATGGTGAACATCACCCTCATGCCGGAGTTTCTCGAGAAATTCCACAACGACACGCTGCGTATCGACGTCATCCAGCGCTGAGGGAAGAGAGCATGTCCGAAGCGCACATCACCCACTATCTTTGCATCGGCTGCCCGCTCGGATGCCGCCTCGAGGTCGAGGACAACGGCGCCGGCGGCGTGGTCGAGGTGCGCGGCTGGGGCTGCACGAAAGGCAGGGCCTATGGCGAGGAGGAACACATCGACCCGCGCCGCATGGTGGCGACCTCGGTGCGCATCAGCGGCGGGGCTTGGCGCCGGGTGCCGGTGAAGACCTCAGGCTCGATCCCGAAAACCATGGTGCGCGAGGTCGCGCGCGCCGTGCGTGGCATCGAGGTGGAAGCGCCAATCAAGATGGGAACCGTCGTCCTGGCCAATGTCCTCGGCACCGGGGTCGACATCGTCACGACGCGCGACATGGAACGCGCATAGGGACATCGCTTCCCGGAAGGCTCCTCGGCATCAATCGTCGCGGCGGAGCCGGCTTGGCAGGAGTTCGCCGTGGCTTTCGAGTACCGGATAGGCAGCGGCGGCGACCAGATGCGCGTTGACGCGGCGGATGTCGCGCAGCAGGTCGAGGTGCAGCGCGCTGGTCTCGGCCGCGTCGCCGGCGCGCATGGCCTCGAAATGCGCCGCCGTGGCGGCATTCTCCAGGTTGCGGAAGGTCTGCTTCTCCTCGACCAGCAGGCGGGCGGCGCGGGTGAGGTGGTCCCCAACGGCTGGACAGTTTGGCGGCTTGGTTAAGCTCGGTTCTGGTTGTCGTCACGCCGCCAGTTTCGTCACGCCGGCCGCCCAATATGCGTCGTCCGGGGTTCGTCCGGCCAGGGGCGAGTGCGGCCGGCGTGGGTCGTGTCGCGGTGGCTGCTCGCTAGGGTGTCATTGCACCGTACGCGCAAGCTCGATTATTAGGGGCGTGTTGGCGTTGAGAAATCCGAACGGAGACGTCGTCATGGCCTCGCTGACCCGCCGCGTTCTGCTCACGTCCGTTTTCGTCGCGCTGTCCGGTGCGGCGGTGGCGCAGCCCGGTTACCCACCGATCCCGCCGCCACGGATGGAGCCGGTGCCGCCGCTGCCGCACGGCGCCTATATCTGGCGTCCCGGCTACTGGCGGTGGAACGGCCGCGCCTATCTGTGGGTGCCCGGCCGCTATCTGATACGCCAGCCTGGCTGGCACGAGTGGGTGCAAGGCCGCTGGGTGATGCGCGGCGGCGGCTGGGTGTGGATTGACCCGTACTGGCGCTAGGCGCTCAGAACCAGACCACCACGGAGACGTAGTCCGAGGCTTTTTCCTCGCCGCGTTCCCGCCGGTCGGGCGCCGCCTCGGT
Source organism: uncultured Acetobacteraceae bacterium (assembly GCA_964459005.1). GTDB lineage: Bacteria > Pseudomonadota > Alphaproteobacteria > Acetobacterales > Acetobacteraceae > Rhodovastum. The sequence goes on along the minus strand of CAYWOW010000333.1, from coordinate 1,546 downwards.
CAGCGTCGAAGGCAGCAGCACGTGGTCGATGCGCAGGCCCACGTCGCACGGCCAGGCGCCGGCCTGGTAGGCCCAGAACGTGTACACCTTCCCGTTGGGTTGCAGCGTCCGCACCGCGTCGCTCAGCCCCATCCACAGCAGCGACCGGAACCGCGCCCTGTCAATCGGGTTGGAACGGGACCCTGGATTGGAGTGCGCCCCAGGGGGTGGACAGAACGGGCGATTTGAATTGCCCTCTGATGCTGGGCTTCTGGAGGATGGAAGCCTTGACGAAGCACCGGTCACACAGCGCCGCCTTCAAACGCCATCGCCAGTGGCTCGTATCCCGTGAATTAACCGGGCCGTTCGGAGCGGATTATGCCGAATATGCATAGCGATACCGGCCGGTCACAAATAAACCGGGATGGCGTCGCTTCCGCCACAGCTTCCCGGAAAAGGACTTGGCGTGGCCGGGGACCAAACCTTGATGCCATCAGAGTTGTGCCGAGATATGGCCTGGATCCCGGGTGGCTCCTTTCGCATGGGGTCCGCTTGCCACTATCCGGAAGAACGCCCGGTCCACCGTGTCACGCTCGATGGGTTCTGGATCGACTCGCGAACCGTCACCAATGCCCAATTCGCGCAATTCGTGGCGGCAACCGGCTATCTGACGGTCGCCGAGCAACCGCTGGATCCGGCCCAATACCCGGGCGCCAGGCCGGATCTGTTGGTTCCCGGCGCGGTGGTGTTCCACATGACCACCGGCCCGGTGGACACGCGCGACGTCAGCAACTGGTGGAGCTATGTTCCAGGCGCGTGCTGGCATCGACCCGAAGGCCCAGGCAGTGACCTCGCCGGGCGCGAGAAACATCCGGTGGTTCACGTCGCCTTCGCCGATGCCGAGGCTTACGCGGCCTGGGTCGAAAAGACTCTGCCGACCGAGGCGGAGTGGGAGTTTGCCGCACGCGGCGGGTTGGACGGCGCGGAGTTCTCCTGGGGCGACGAATTCGAGCCGGACGGCAAGCCCATGGCGAACACTTGGCAAGGCCCATTCCCGTGGCGGAATTTCGCCACCGACGGCTACGAGCGAACGTCACCTGTCGGCAGCTACCCGCCGAACGGCTACGGCCTGTTCGACATGGCCGGGAACGTCTGGCAGTGGACGACCGACTGGTACTCCGCGCGGCATCCCGACGAGCCGGCGAAATCCTGTTGCGTGCCGGACAACCCGCGCGGTGGCCCGGTGGAAGCGAGTTTCGATCCGCGCCAGCCCCGCATCCGCATTCCGCGCAAGGTCGTCAAGGGCGGCTCCTTCCTGTGCGCGCCGAGTTATTGCCGCCGTTATCGTCCTGCCGCACGCCAGCCGCAAATGATCGACAGTGCGATGAGCCATGTCGGCTTTCGCTGCATCATACGGGCCACACAAACAGAGGGGATCAGCACACCATGAGTGACAAGAAAAAGCCAAAGGCGGCCTCGTCTCGCCCAGCCGGCGGTGCGGCGGGTGGCAAGCCCAACATCGTCGTCATCTGGGGCGACGATATCGGCATGACGAACCTGTCGTGCT
>CAYWOW010000332.1:0-3268 GCA_964459005.1 uncultured Acetobacteraceae bacterium | reverse complement strand
TGGCGATCGAGCTGGCCCCGACCGACAGGTTGACGCGATCGACGTAGTTGATCGCGGTCATCAGGAACAGCAGGGCATAAACGAAGACCCGTCCGGGCACTTTGAACGGGCGCGTCGCGGGCGATCCCTGTGGCGTCGTTGTCGTGGCCATCGCACCCTCCTTGCCCAAGCGGTCGTATTCTAGGATACAAAGGGGCTGGGCACGATGGCATTGATCCACGTCAAGGTCGGTCCGGAGACGACTTGATTGCCGGCGGCCCAACAACAAAAGACACCCGGCCGGAAGGCCCGGCCGGGTGTCCTGCCTGATCGGGGGCGATCGGGGCGGTTACTTCGCCGCGGGCTTGCGTCCGCGCTTGGCCGGCGCCTTCACCGGGGCGGGCGGCGGCGGTTCTGGGGCCGCGACGACCGCGCGGCGTCCCAACCCGATCTTCCGGGCCAAGGTCGAGCGGTGTTCCGCATAGTTGGGGGCCACCATCGGGTAGTCACGAGGCAATCCCCATTTCGCCCGATACTGGTCGGGAGTCATGTTGTACGCGGTTTTTAGATGCCGCTTGAGCATCTTCAGCTTCTTGCCGTCTTCCAGGCAAATGACGTAATCGGGGAACACGGACTTCCGGACGGGAACGGCCGGTTCCGGCCGCACCGGTTCTTCGGCTGTCTTGCCGAGGTCGGACAGTGTCCGGTACACCATTTCAATCAGTGGCGGCACTTCCGCGCTGTCCAGCTTGTTGTGGGAGACGTGCGCGGCCACAATTTGCGCCGTCAGCCGGCGGAACAGATCGGCTTCGCCTTGATCTGACATATCATTCAACCGTTGCTCGGGGCGGCCAGCACAGCGCAGCCACCATTGGGTGCATAGCACTACAAAATCTGCGAGTCGCGTCAAGGCATAATTGAGATTTATCGCTTGATTCAGCACTATTCGCGTCGATTTCGGCTCCGCCGGCGCGAATCGGCGGCCTCGAGCGCGGTCAGTGCCCTCACGCCCATCGTAACGGTGCCCCGGTCGCTGCTTGCAGCGCCTCGCGCGACAATCCGGGCAGCCTATCGATGACCACGAAGCCGTCGGCCGTTACGTCGATGACGGCCAGGTTGGTGTAGACGCGCGTCACCACCCCCGGCGAGGTCAGCGGGCAGGTGCAGCGCCGCACCAGCTTATGCTTGTTGTCCCTGGTGGTGTGCTCCATCACCACCCAAAGCCGTTTCGCCCCCGCCGCCAGATCCATCGCCCCGCCCACCGCCGGCGCGCTGTCACCTTCGCTGGTTGCCCAGTTGGCGAGATCGCCGTTCGCCGCCACCTCGAAGCCGCCCATGACGCAAAGATCGAGATGCCCGCCGCGAATCATGGCGAAGCTGTCGGCGTGGTGAAAATAGCTGCCGCCCGGCCGTAGGGTGACGTGCTGCTTGCCGGCGTTGATCAGCCACCGGTCGGCCGCCTCCTTCGGCGGCGCCGGTCCCATGCCGAGCACGCCGTTCTCCGAATGGATGATGACCTCGCGCGCGGCCGGCAGGTGGTCGGCGATCAGCGTCGGAATGCCGATGCCGAGGTTCACATACCAGCCCTCCGGAATGTCGCGCGCCACCCGCGCGGCCAATTCGGCACGGCTCCAGGGGGTGACGGCGTTCATGGGTCCGTGCTCCTCATCGGCACGTGCAGCACGCGGTTGACGAAGATGCCGGGGGTCACCACGGCTTCGGGGTCGAGCGCGCCGAGCGGGACGATATGCTGGGCCTGTACAATCGTCAGTGCCGCCGCCGTGGCCATGACAGGATTAAAATTCCGGCCGGACCGCCGGTAGGTGAGGTTGCCCCAGCGGTCGGCCTGCCAGGCCTCGATCAGCGCCACGTCGCCCTTCAGCGCGTATTCCAGCAGGTGCGGCCGGCCGCCGAAGTCGCGCGCTTCCTTGCCGCGGGCCAGCAGGGTGACGGCGCCGGTCGGCGTGTAGAAGGCCGCCACCCCCGCCCCGGCGGCGCGCAGGCGCTCGGCGAGCGTGCCCTGCGGGACGATCTCGAGTTCCAGTTTTCCGGCCTTGTAAAGGTCCTCGAAGACCACCGAGCCGGCGCTGCGGGGAAAGCTGCACACGATGCGGCGGACCCGGCCCAGTTCCATCAGGCGGGCCAGCCCGGCATGGCCGGTGCCGGCGTTGTTGGACACCACCGTCAGGTCCCTGGCACCCTGCTCGATCAGCCCCTCGATCAGCGCGTCGGGCTGGCCGACCGCCCCGAAGCCGCCGATCAGCACCACCGCCCCGTCGCCAATGCCCGCCATGGCCTCGGCCATGGAGCGCACGATTTTGTCGATCACCTCGCCTCCTTCCCCCCGGTTGCGGGCGGTCGGCCGTCATGGCGCGATCATGGCAACGGACACGGCAGAGGGAAAGCCACCGCGTTGAGTAGTTTCCGATCCTGTCGGATGACGGCCTGCCGGCCCAACTCTGCGCCGAGAAGCGCGCGCCGCGACGCCAGGCCGTGCGGTCGTTTCAGGAGGACACCACGATGCTGTTGGTCGGTTCGGCACTCAAGGGCTACGCCATCGCGGCGAGCGACGGGCGGATCGGAACGGTCAGCGACTTCCTGTTCGACGACAGGACCTGGAAACTGCGCTGGCTGGTGGTCGACACCGGAACCTGGCTGAGCGGGCGCAAGGTCCTGATCCACCCTTCGGCGATCGGGCAGGCCGACTACGAGCGGCGGGAGCTTCCGGTGGCCCTGACGAAGGAGAAGGTCGGGGACAGCCCCGACCTGCTGCAGGATCAGCCGGTGTCGCAGCAGATGGAGTACCACCTGTACGACTATTATGGGTGGGACCCGTATTGGGGTGGGGCGAGCTATTTCGGCGGCGGTGCGATCGGCGAACCGCTGTCGCCGCCCGGCTATGCGGGCATGGCGCGGCGCGAGGTCGACGAAATGCTGGCCCGTTCGCACGAGGGCGATCCGCACCTGCGCAGCCTGGCCGCCATCACCGGCTACAACGTCCACGCCAGCGACGGCGGGATCGGCCATATCGCGGACTTCATCGTCGACGACGCCAGTTGGATCATCCGCTACCTCATCATCGACACCAGGAACTGGTGGCCGGGCGCGCACGTGCTGCTGTCGCCCTATGCGGTCCGGGAAATCAGTTGGTCGCGCCATCAGGTCCAACTCGACGTCACCCGCGAGCGGGTCAAATCCAGCCCGCCGTGGAACCCGATGGAGGCGCTCGACGAAGCCTATGAGAAGCGGCTGCACGGCCATTACGACTGGCCGGGCTACGGCTGGTAAG
>CAYWOW010000331.1:0-3276 GCA_964459005.1 uncultured Acetobacteraceae bacterium | reverse complement strand
GCCGCTCCGCGGTCCGGCGCAGTTGCGCGTTGTCCTCGACCACCAGGATGGTCTCGTTGCCGCCCACGATCAGGTCCGAGCCGGGCGCGCTGATCGCTGCGGCCTCGCCGCTGTCGCTGCGCGGCAGATAAAGCCGGAACGTGGTGCCCAGGCCTGGCTCGCTGTAGACCGACAGGTGGCCGCCGGATTGCTTGACGAAGCCGAACGCCATCGACAAGCCGAGACCGGTTCCCTTGCCGGCCCCCTTGGTGGTGAAGAAGGGATCGAAGATGCGGTGGACGATCTCGGGCGGAATCCCGGTGCCGGTGTCGCTGACCTCGATGAGGATATAGTCTCCGGCAGTCGCGTCGGGATGGTGTGCCGTATAGAGGGCGTCGAGCGTGATGTTGCGGGTGGTGATGGCGAGTTGTCCGCCCTTCGGCATCGCATCGCGGGCATTGGTCGCCAGGTTGATCAGGGCGGCCTCCAGTTGGGCCGCGTCCACCTGCACCGGCCACAGCGCGGCATCGAGGTCCAGTGTCAGCGCGATGTGCTCGCCGAGCGTGCGGCCCAACATGCGGGAGACGTCGCTGACCAGGACGTTCACGTCGGTCTGCTCTGGCTGCAGAGACTGGCGGCGGGCAAAGGCAAGCAGGCGGCGGATCAGGCCGGCGCAGCGGACCGCGCCATCGCGCGCTTCCGCGCACAGTTCGTCCGCCATGGCGTTGGCGCCCAGCGCCGGCTTCAGCAGGTCGAGGTTGCCGATGATGATGCCGAGCATGTTGTTGAAGTCGTGCGCCATGCCGCCGGTGAGTTGGCCGAGCGCGTCCATCTTCTGCGATTGCGCGAGGGCGCGTTCGGTCTGCCGGCGTTCGGTGACGTCCTGAGCGGTCCCCACGATACGCCGGATGACGCCATCGGGATCGGCCACCGGGCGGCCCTCGGTGAGGATCAGGCGCTCTTTACCGTCCGGGCGCCTGATTCTCATTTCCATCGGTTCGCGTTGCTGGCCGGCCGCCAGATCCGCGATCCAGTCCAGTCGCGGCTGGAGGTCGGCGGCATGAACCCCGGCTCCGATGCTGTCGCGGGTCGGCTTGAAGTCGAGCGGCAGTCCGAACATGCGATGGAGCTGCCTGGACCAGGCAATGTCGCCGGTGGCGACGTTCAGTTCCCAACTGCCGATCTGGGCGATCTCCTGCGCCCGCTCGAGGCGGGCCTCGCTGTCGCGCAGCGCGCTCTGCGATTGCTTGAGCGCCGTGATGTCCACCATCAGGACGGCGACGCCGCCGTTGCGCATGCGCTGCCGGGTCACCAGCAACCATCGGCCATCCGCCAGTGGCCGCTCCGTCCATGACGGCACTTCCAGGTTCTGCCGCACCCATTCCTCGACCCATGCCGGATCGCGGCCCGCCGGGTCGGCGAATCTGCGGTTCGCCAAGCTTCGGCGCAGGCCGTCCTCACGGGTACGGCCGGGAACCCACTGCTCACCGCTCTCATACTCATAGATACGACGATAGCTTTCGTTGGCCAGGAGATGCCGGTCGTCGGCGCCGCAGATCAGCAAGCCCTCGCCGATGGTGTCGATGGCATCCTGCAACAAGGCCTCCGCGCGTTCGGCTTTCTCCTTGGCCTGCTCCAGAGTCCTTGCCGCCAACTCGCGGTCGGCGCGGGCTTTCAGTGCGACGACGCCGTACGAAAGGTTGCTCGCCAGCCGTGACAATAACGCTACTTCCTCGGGTCCGAAGGAGTCCGAACTGCGGGAGTAGATGGTCAACGATCCGAACACGCGCGAGCCGTCTCGCAAGGGGAAAGCGATGCTGGCGGCAAAGCCGCGCTTCAGCACGTGGTCCCGCCATGGCGCCATCCGCGGATCGTCGGCGGAGTTGTGGTTGATCTGCACGATGCCGTCCCGGATGGCGGTTCCGGTGGGGCCTCTGCCGCGATCGGTATCGGCCCAGGTGATTTCCGCCCGCTCAAGATAGTCGCCGTCCTGGCCGACGTAGGCGACGGGGCGCACGGTCTTGCCGGGATCGTCCTCGGCCAGCCCGATCCAGGCCATGCAATAGCCGCCAACGTCCACGATGACCTGGCACATTTGCCGGTAGAGACTCTCTTCCGTGGTGGCGCGGAAGACCGCCTCGTTGGCACGGCTGAGCGTGTCCAGCGCCCTGGTCGTGTTTCGCAACTCCTGTTCGGATCGCTTGCGTGCGGTGATGTCGCGCATGATCGCCGAGACGGCGACTACGGAACCGTCCCCCGCCTTGATGGGGGAGAGGACGAACGAAACGTCGACCGGCGTGCCGTCCTTTCGGATCCGCACCGTCTCGTAGTCGATGGCCTCGCCCGCGGCAAGCAGCCTTGCCATGGCCTTCTCGCCCTCGCCCTGGCGATCGGCGGGCACCACAATGGCAATGGACTGCCCGATCATTTCGGACGCGGTGTAGCCGTAGAGCCGCTCGGCCCCGGCGTTCCAGCTGATCACGATGCCGTTCGGATCCGAGCAGACGATGGCGTGGTGCGAGGATTCGACGATGGCGGCCAACTGGGACTTTGCCGCCGCGCCCTGGATGTGTTCGGTGATATCCCGGACGAACCAGACCCTTCCATTTATCTGCCCATTGGCGAGGGTCAGAGGTGCCGAATCCCGCTCAATGGTTCTTCCGTCTTTCATGGCTATTTCATCGTGGCTTCTTTCCTCCTTGTGCTCATAGATATACGCCATCCGAACCATGAATATATCAGGTTGGGTGACCTTGGATAATATAACCTCCCGGGCATCGGTGTCGGATCTGGACCCGATGATTTCTTCCGGAATCTCCCACGTGTCGATGAAACGTCGATTGAAAGATATCCATCGGCCCTGCTGGTCGACGACCAGAATTCCGTGCGGGGACAACTCGTGTTCCGCCGCGAGGATGGCGGCATCGCCCACCTCGTCCTGCCCGATCCGCTTCCTTGGCAGCATATCCCGGCTCGTCATAGCCTGCTCCCTGAAGGCCGGTGCCAATACGTCGCGCCGGCACAAGTGCGGTCCTCCATCAAGTTTTCGTTGTTATTGCGGTCAATACTTAGATCAGATACATCAGGTCACGCGCGATAAAATAGTCACGTTTGCGGCAGTGCTTTCATATAACCACGCGTCGGTGAATCTTCAATGGAAACCAGCTGAGTCGGATGGCGCAAGCCTGGATCACCCGGACCGCCGCCCCGCGCCAGCTGATGACAGCGCGCGACGACCCGAATAGACCGGGCGGATGGACCAACCCGTGCATGTGATCGGCGCCAGCGGGCGCTCCG
>CAYWOW010000330.1:0-3284 GCA_964459005.1 uncultured Acetobacteraceae bacterium | reverse complement strand
GATGACGCGCTGCACATGGGCGAACAGCCAGCCCGACAGCGCGGCGCACAGCGCGGCGGCGACGAAGGCGGCCAGGCGCACGCGGAAGGTGTCGATGCCCAGGCTCTCGGCCATGGCGATGCCGCCGCGCAGCGCGCGGATGGCGCGGCCCTGGCGCGACCCCAGCAGGTTGGTGGCGAGCAGAAACGCCGCGCCGGCCATGGCCCAGACCAGATAGTAGGACGCGATGGCGGTCTGAAAGGAGAACCCGCCCAGGCGCACCGGCGGAATGGCGGAAATGCCGCTGTGCCGTCCCAGCACGTCGAGATTGCCGAACAGGAAGTAGAAGGCCAGGCCCCAGGCGATGGTGGAGAGCGGCAGCAGATGGCCGGACAGGCGCAGCGTCGCCCCGCCCAGCACCAGCGCGACCGAGCCGGCCAGCACGAGCCCCAGCACCAGCCCGAGCCAGGGCGAGCCGCCCGCCGCGGTGGTGAGCCAGGCCGTGGCATAGGCGCCGATGCCGACGAAGGCGGCCTGGCCGAACGAGGTGAGCCCGCCCACGCCGGTCAGCAGCACCAGGCCGAGGGCGGCCAGCGCCGACATGCCGATGTAGTTCAGCAGGGTCACCCCGTACGGGCCGACCAGCGCCGGCAGCACCGCGAGCACCGCCACGCAGGCGATCGCCACCGGATTCAGGCGGCGGATCACCAGGCCGGCGTCCGACAGCGGTTTTCGAGAGCCTGCGAGCCGATCGCCAAGATGTACCCTGCTCCATGCCCTGCGCGCGGCCGTCGCGGGCGGCGGAGGGGTAGCGCGGCCACCGGAGGGCCGCAACCCCGGCCCCACGCAGACATGCCGCAGCGGCATTGGCGCGTGCGGCAAAAGCGACGGGACAACGGCGGCCGGGTGGCCTTAACTTGCGCGGGTTTAGGGAGACGGAGCCGATGACCAAGACCGCCCTGGTGGTGAGTGCCCATTCCGCCGATTTCGTCTGGCGCGCCGGCGGCGCGATCGCGCTGCACGCCGAACAGGGCTGGCAGGTCACCGTGGTCTGCCTGTCCTTCGGCGAACGCGGCGAATCCGCCAAGTTGTGGCGCCTGCCCGCGATGAGCGAGGAGCGGGTGAAGACCGAGCGCCGGGCCGAGGCCGAAGCCGCCGCGCGGACGCTGGGCGTGGCCGACATCCAGTTCTGGGACATCGGCGACTATCCGCTGCGACTGACCGACGCGCACCTGTTCCGCCTGGCCGGACTGTATCGCCAGTTGCGGCCGGGCTTCGTGCTGACCCACGCGCACCAGGACCCGTATAATTTCGACCACCCGGCAGCCAGCGCCTTCACCCAGCACGCCAGGGTGATCGCCCAGGCGCACGGACATGAGCCGGGCGTCCCGGTGCTCGGCGCCCCGCCGGTGTTCCTGTTCGAACCCCATCAGCCCGAGCAGTGCCACTGGATGCCCAGCGTGATCCTCGACATCACCCCGGTCTGGGCCAGCAAGCAGGCGGCGATCGAGTGCATGGCGGGGCAGGAGCACCTGTGGGAGTACTACAAGCGCGTGGCCCTGCAGCGCGGCGTGCAGGGCGCACGCAACGCCGACCGCAAGATGACCTACGGCGAGGCCTACGAAGCCGTCTTCCCGGCCGTCGTGGGGGCGCTGGCCTGATGCCCCAGCGCGCGATCGCCTGCACGGTGCTGCGCGGCGGCACCTCCAAGGGGCTGTATTTTCTCGACCGCGACCTGCCGGGCGAGCCGGGCAAGCGCGACGCGGTGCTGCTGGCCGCCATGGGCTCGCCCGACCCGCGCCAGATCGACGGCATGGGCGGGGCGGACAGCCTGACCTCCAAGGTGGCGATCGTCGGCCGGTCCAGCCGGGCGGATGCCGATATCGACTATCTGTTCCTCCAGGTCTCGGTGGCCGAGGCGCGCGTCGACGGGTCGCAGAACTGCGGCAACATCCTCGCCGGCGTGGTGCCGTTCGCCATCGAGTCGGGGCTGGTGGCGGCCGGCGATCCCACCACCACGCTGCGCGTCCACATGGTCAACACCGGCTCGATCGCCGCCATCACCGTGCGCACGCCCGGCGGCGAGGTGGCCTATGGCGGCGAGGCGCGGATCGACGGCGTGCCCGGCACCGCCGCTCCGGTGCTGATCGACTTCCTCGACGTCGCCGGATCGAGTTGCGGCGCCCTGCTGCCCACCGGAAGGGTGGTGGACATGATCGAGGGGGTGGCCGTCACGCTGATCGACAACGGCATGCCGGTGGTGCTGATGCGCGCCGCCGACCTGGGCGTGAGCGGGCGCGAGCCGCCCGAGGAACTGGAAGCCAACCAGGCCCTCGTCGCCAGGGTCGAGGCGATCCGCCTGATCGCCGGACCGATGATGAACCTGGGCGACGTCGCGAAGCGCAGCGTGCCGAAGATGTGCCTGCTGTCGCCGCCGGCGGCCGGCGGCACCGTCGGCACCCGCAATTTCATCCCCCATAAGGTGCACAAGGCGATCGGCGTGCTCGGGGCGGTCTCGGTCGCCACGGCCTGTCTGCTGCCGGGGTCGACGGCGCAGGGCATCGCGGCGCTGCCGCGGCCCGACGGCGGCGGCGAGGTGCTGCTCGACATCGAGCACCCCACCGGGTCGTTCGCGGTGTCGATGCTGGTGCGGACCGGTCCCGGGGGGTTGCAAATCGGCCGCTCCGCCCTGCTGCGCACCGCGCGCAAGCTGATGTCGGGCGAGGTCTTCGTGCCTGCCGCCCTTTACGCCGAGGGATGACGATGATGCACACCCCGCCTCGCCTGGCCGCGCGCGTCGCGACCCTGAAGCCGTCGGCCACGGTGGAGATGACCGAGCGCGTGCGCGCGGCCCGGGCGTCCGGGCGGCGGATCATCGGCCTGTCGAGCGGCGACCCCGGCCTCGACACCGACCCGCGCATCGTCGAGGCCGCCACGCGCGCGCTCCGCGACGGCGACACCCATTACGGTCCGGCGGCGGGGGCCGCGGCGCTGCGGGCGGCGCTGGCGGAGCGCGAGCGGCGGCGCAGCGGCGCCGTCTATGACCCGGGGGACATCCTGATCACGCCGGGCGGCAAGTTCGCCCTGCTGACCGCCCTGATGGGCATCGTGCAGGCCGGCGACGAGGTGCTGGTGCCGGAGCCGGGCTGGGTCAGCTACGGACCCTGCGTCCGCCTGTGCGGCGGCACGCCGGTGGCGCTGGCGATGCTGGACAGCATCGATCCGGATGGGCTGGCTGCGGCGATCACGCCGCGGACGGTGGCGGTGATCCTGAACTCGCCGGTCAACCCGACCGCCCGCGTGCT
>CAYWOW010000329.1:0-3330 GCA_964459005.1 uncultured Acetobacteraceae bacterium | reverse complement strand
GGCGGAATCGCCGGAGGTCTGAATCACGCGATCAAACAAAGAGTTAGAGCGGGATGAGCGCGCCCTTCAGCGCTCATCCCGCTCTAAAAGGCCCTGGAACCGGGCATTTTGCACCGCGTGGCGCCGACGGCTACCCGCCCTTGCAGTCATTCACCGTCGGTGACCCCGTCGAAAACAATCGCCAGCTCACACTGTCGGCAACCTGGTCACGAACAGTCCCGGATGAATTGTCCCGATTGGGCGACCTCAATATGCTTGATGCAGTGCTGCAATCGAGCCGGGGTTTTGCGCCGTATGGGCACCACGAGCGCGCCGTACCATCCAGGCCACCGCCTAGGGCTGATCGCCGCCCTTGTCCTGTTGGCAGGGTGTGCGAGCGGCACCGACCAATACCTGAACATTCCCGACCAGCCTGTGCTGGGGGCGCGCGTTCCAAGTCGTCCGTTGGGCGCGCTGTTGGTGACGCCGGATGGGCCCGGCCCGTTCCCGGTGGTGATCCTGCTGCACGGCTGCAACGGTGTTCGTCCCAACCAGCCGCTCTGGGCGGATCGGCTCCGGTCCTGGGGATATGCGGCGCTCATCCTCGACAGTTTCACCGCGCGCGGGAACGTAGACGTCTGTGCGGACGCGAACCAGCCTCTCGTGACGCCGCGGGACCGGGCGGCGGACGTGCTGAGCGCCGCGCTCTATTTGCGTACCCTGCCGAAGATCGACGGGACGCGCATCGCGGTGCTTGGCGAGTCGCATGGCGGCTCGACCGCGGCGTGGGTGACACGCACGGAGTACGAGCGCCTGTACCCCGGCCTGCTGGCGGCGTCGGTGGATTATTATGGCGGGTGCGGGAACGCGGCCTACCACGGCACCGTGCCGCTGCTGGTCCTATCCGGCGAGGCCGACGACTGGGTGCCACCATCGAACTGCCTCGCGTTCGGGAAGCAGCTGAAGCCCAACCAGCCGTTCGAGATGCACACCTATCCCGGCGTGGTGCACATGTTCGACGCCCCCTCGGTCAGCGCCGAGCAGTTCAACGAGGGCCACAAGATGCAATACGACTACCCGGCGGCGAGCGACAGCTACGACCGGGTGCGGGCGTTCCTGGACCACTGGGTGCGCGGCAAGTTGGCCACTGGTGCGGAAATCGGGAATGTCGAACCAAGATTAGTGCGCTGATAACAAAGGATTTTTCCGGTACACAGGTCCGGTGTATCATAACAGGATGAAGCAGGACTTCGCGCCCCGCCTCGATATCCTGCCGCCGCCGCAACGGCGGTTATGGGGCGAGCTTGCTGCCGTGCCCGCGGAATTCGTGCTTTACGGCGGGACGGCCATTGCCTTGCATCTTGGGCACCGGCAGTCCGTGAATTTCGACTTTTTCGGCAACCGGCCGCTCGATCCAACCCAGCTGGTTCCCGCTATCCCTTTCCTTGCCGGCGCGATGGTCACGCAGCGCGAGCCGAACAGTTTCGGTTGCATCGTTGACCGCGGCGGGGCCGTAAAACTGTCGTTCTCAGGGTTGCCCGGCATCCCGCGCCTAGCGCCGCCACTGATCGCTCCCGACAACGGCTTGCGGGTCGCCTCGCTGCTTGATCTGGCCGGCATGAAGGCGTCGGTGGTGCAGATGCGCGCCGAGGCGAAGGACTATGTCGATATCGACGCCATCCTGACGGATGGACGCATCGACCTGCCGACGGCCTTGGCGGGCGCGCGGGCAATCTACGGACGGTCGTTCAATCCGCTGGCCACCCTGAAAGCCCTCGCCTATTTCGAGGACGGCACGGTGCGGCGCCTGCCCAGGGCCGTTAAGGATCGGCTGATACAGGCGGCGCGCGCCGTTGATCTCGACGATCTGCCGCAGATCGCACCGCCGGGACGCGCGCATGACAAAGACCCGGGGTCGGCACGATGAAGCCGACCCCGCTCACGCCCGAAACCGAGGCGCTGGCGCGGCGGCTGGTGTGGTTCGAGGAGCCGGCGGAAGCCTTGGCCGATCCCGTCCGTTTTGTGGCCTATGCGCTGGAATCCGCGACCCATGAGGACATGAACGCGCTGCGTCGCTACCTTACCGAAGCTGATTTCCGCGAGGCGCTTGACGCCGCGCCTCCCGGTATCATCGGGCCGCGCTCCTGGGCCTATTGGAATGCGAGGATGGGCCGTTACCCGGACCCGACCTTGCCGACACGGCAATTGGGGTGAGCGCGTGATCTACGGCTACGCACTTGTATCGACGGACGGCCAGCGAGTTGGGTGATGGGGTGGACGCTCCCTCACGTGACGGAGAAAAAAGGCGGCCAATGTATAAAACGGAGAAAAAATGAATTTTCCTCCGTTCGTCACCTTTTGGGGGTGAAGCACATCCGGTCAGTTCCATTTTAAATACCTAGCGCGACTCCTGTCACGTTCCATATTGTAGCGTTGTCTGGTGATGGAGAACCGAATGCATGGTGTGACCGAGCGGCGGCAGCGAGGCAGGCCGAAAGGCAGCACCCGCTACGCACAGCAGGACGCAACCGTCCTGCGGCAGGCGGCAGACCTGATGGTCCGTGACGGCAAGCTGTCGCCTACGGCCGCCATCAAGCTGGCTACAGGTAAGCCAAGCGATGACACGTTGATCCACAGGTTACGTGGCAAGATGAAGCCGAACCTGGAGCAGCATCTCGCCGAGGCCCGCGCCCGCGCCGAACGAGATAGACGCAACAGTGTAGCACAGGCGCCCGCCTCTGCGTGGAATCCCGCCGGCATTGTAACAACCGTGGCACAGGTAAGCGCGTTCATGCATTCACCCGCGATGCGGGAGGCAATGCACACGGCTGCCGAGATGGCGAAGCGGGTGCATGCGTTTGAGCTGTCACCACAGGTTCAGGAGACAATGCGCACGATAGCCGAACGGGCACGTGCCTTTGAGCTGTCGCCGCAAGTTAAGGAGATAATGCGTGCGATGGCCGGTGCTGCGAAGTGGGCAAACCCTCCAACGATCGACGTGTCGTTGTTGGCGCACCGGGCCATCCGGTAAGGCGAATAAGGGAGCACGCACCGCAGGTTGAGCAGCCGATGCACAGGGGAGGAATTCGCATGGCGCTGCAACAGCGAGCGGGTAGCCCGCATCTCGATGCCGGTCTCGTTGAGCAACGATACGAACTGCCGCAAGGTCCCGCAACAAAATCCGGGACTACGACGCTTGAGCGTTTCGGGTTACACTTGCTGTCCCGCATTACGCTACGCTAATGCTGGCTACACTTTCTACACTTGCTCACCTCGAACACTCTGAGACCTGCAGATCGCAAACCTTGCTGCCGGCTTTTTTGCACTTGTTCAGGGCGTCCCCGCGCGCCG
>CAYWOW010000328.1:0-3341 GCA_964459005.1 uncultured Acetobacteraceae bacterium | reverse complement strand
GGCAAGGTGCTGGCCGGCCGCATCATCCCGGAGCTTGGCCACGGGGCCGAGCCGGCACTGACGCACGACGCCTCCACCAACGCGTTGATTCGCCGCTATCGCGAGCGGCGCGGCTGACCGGCGCCACCTCCGGCGCGGTCAGATCGCCACCTCCCGCCCGATCTCCACCACCATCTCGGCCGGCAGCCGGAAATACTCCGTCACGTGCAGCGAGTTGCGCTGCATGAAGGCGAACATCCGCTCCACCCAGCCGGGCAGACCGGTTCCATCCTCGCGCGACACCACTGTTTCATGGCCGACGAAATAGGTCAGGTCGGCCGGATCGATGCCGCATCCCCCGGCGTGCGCGGCGGCCAGCAAGGCGGGAATGTTGGGTCGCTGCATGAAGCCGTAGCGCGCGATGCCGCGCCAGGTGTCCGGTGCGATCTGTTCCACGGTCAGTTGCTGCGCCGCTGCCACGGTGGGCACCATCTGCGTCGTCACGTTCAGGATGAAGACGCGCTCGTGCAGCGCGCGGCTGTGGCGGACGTGCCAGACCATCACCGGCGGCGCGTCGCGCAGCGTGCGCGTCATGAACACCGCCGTTCCCGGCACCCGTGGCACCCCGAGCGCGGCGATCTGCGCCAGGAACGTGTCGATCGGCACCACCGCGTCGGCCATCCGCGCCGCAACCGCCTCGGCGCCCAGGTGCCACACCACCATCACGCCATAGACGCAGCCCGCCAACAGCAGCGGGACGTAGCCGCCGTCGGCGATCTTCATCAGGTTCGCGGCGACGAAGGCGGCGTCAACCACCGCCAGCGCGCCGGCCACCGCGGCCGCGCGCGGCAGGCTCCAATGCCAGACCTCGCGCATGGCGATGAACAGCAGCACCGTCGTCATCAGCATGGTCGCCGAAACCGCGATGCCATAGGCGGCGGCCAGGTTGTCGGATTTGCCGAAGCCCACGGTCAGGCCAATGGTCGTCACCATCAGCAGCCAGTTCACCGGGCCGACGTAGATCTGCCCGTAGCCCCCGGCGGAGGTCTGGGTGATCGGCAGGCGCGGGAGCCAGCCGAGCTGGATCGCCTGGCGCGTCATCGAGAAGGCGCCAGTGATGATCGACTGACTGGCCACGATGGTCGCCACCGTCGCCAGCAGGACCAGCGGCACCAGCAGCGGCGCCGGGGCGAGCCGGTAGAAGATGTTGCCCTCGGTCGGCGCGCCCTCCAGCACCAGGGCCGCCTGGCCCGCGTAGTTCAGCACCAGCGCGGGCAGCACCACCGCCGACCAGGCCAGCCGGATCGGCCGGGCGCCGAAATGCCCCATGTCGGCATACAACGCCTCCGCTCCGGTAACGCACAGGAACACCCCGCCCAGCACCAGGAATCCGGTCAGACCGCTGGAGAACAGGAACGACAGCCCCTGGCGCGGGTCGATGGCGAACAGCACCGCCGGATGGCGCGCGATACCGCCAACGCCGAGCAGCGCGATCACGACGAACCAGACCGCCATCAGCGGCCCGAAGGCGACACCGATGCGCGCGGTGCCGAGATGCTGCACCGCGAACAGCGCCAGCAGGATCGCCACCGAGGCCGGCAGGATGTCGGCGTGAAAGGCGGGGGTGGCGATGTCCAGCCCCTCGAGCGCCGACAGCACCGAGATGGCCGGCGTGATGGCGCCGTCGCCGTAGATCAGCGCCGCGCCGAACAGCCCCACCGCCACGATCACCGGTCGCCGTCCGAGTTTCACGCCAAGCAACGACATCAGCGCCAGGATGCCGCCTTCCCCGTCGTTGTCGACGCGCATGGCGAGCGCCACGTATTTCACCGAGGTGACGATGATCAGCGTCCACAGGATCAGCGACAGCGACCCGAGCGCCGCCTGCGCCGAGGGGTGCGGGCCGGTGGTATCGAGCACGGTCTTGAGCGTGTAGAGCGGACTGGTTCCGATATCGCCGAACACCACGCCGAGTGCCGCGACGGCCATCCCGGTCGGGCCGGCACGGGCGGCTTGCGGTGTCTCGGCGGCGTGGTCCGCCTGGGTCACGGCAGGGGTTTCCCCGACGACACGGGTCGCGGCTGACCCGAGTCATCCAACGCGACATAGGTGAAGTCCGCATGCGTCACCCTGATGCGGTCGCCGATCCGCTGGCGCAGGACCCAGGCTTCGATCCGCAGCGTCAGCGACGTCCGTCCGATGCGCAGCAGATCGGTGTAGCAGCACACCACGTCGCCCATCTTCACCGGGCGCAGGAAGGCCATGTCGGTCACCGCGACCGTGGCGACGCGTCCGCCGGCGAGGCGCGCCGCGCTGATGCCGCCGGCCACGTCCATCAGCGACATGATCCAGCCGCCGAAGATGTCGCCGGCCGGGTTGGTGTCGGCTGGCATGGCCAGCGTCCGCACCGCCAGTTCGCCTCTTGGTTCCTCGGCCGGTACCCCCGATGCCGCGGTGCGCTCTGCCATCATTGGCATCCCCCTTTGCTGCGGGAGGGAGCGTAGAGCATCAGGGCGGGGTGTTGCACGTCCAGGCTGAGGTTTGCTCAGTACATCCCCCGGCGCCGCCGGCTCACGACTCGACCAGTTGCCCCGGCCCCTGCGGCCCGCGCTGGAAAACCAGGTGGCGCGCATGGAACCCCGCCACCACCGGGCGGTGCGCGATCGAGACGATGGTGGTGCCCGGCAGGCGCTCGCGCAGCACGCCGTAAAGCGACGCCTCGGCCTCGGGGTCGAGGCTGGCGGTCGCCTCATCGAGGAACAGCCAGTCCGGCCGCGCCAGCAACGCCCGCGCCAGGGCAAGGCGCTGCTGCTCGCCGCCGGAAAGGTGCTGGGCCCAGCTTTCCTCCTCGTCCAGCCGTCCGGCGAGCCCGTCCAGCCCGACCGCCGCCAGCGCATCGCGGACCTCGGCGTCGGCGTGCGCGTCCGGCGGCGCCGGATAGCAAACGGCGTGGCGCAGCGTGCCGAGCGGAATGTAGGGGCGCTGCGGCAGGAACACCGTGCTCCCCGCGGGGCGGCGGACCTCGCCGTGCCCGAACGGCCAGATGCCGGCAAGCGCCCGGAACAGGGTCGACTTGCCCGAGCCGGAGCGGCCGGTGACGACCACGGATTCGCCCGCCCGCAGCGACAGATCGGCGTCCCGCAGCAGGTCCTGGCCGTCGGGCAGCGCCAGCGTGACGTCCTTCAGCGCATAGCCGGCACCGGCGGCGGCGCCGAGACGCACGCCCTCCTCCGCGCCCGCCTGAGCCGCCTCGATGGCACGCTGGAAGGTGGACAGACGCTCGACGGTGGCGCGCCAGGAGGCGAGGTCGGCGTAGGTGTTGACGAACCACGACATCGCCCCCTGCACCTGGCCGAACGCGT
>CAYWOW010000327.1:0-3359 GCA_964459005.1 uncultured Acetobacteraceae bacterium | reverse complement strand
CCGGCAGGTGGAGGCCATGCCAGGATGACGCTGTGGATGCGCGCTCCCGGGGCCGGCCACACCTATCGGATTCCTATGCGCCGGCCCTTCGACACCAATCGAATTCCTATCCGCCGCAGTCCATCCTTAGCCCATCACATTCCGTAAAAGTCACACGTTAGCTTGGTTCAACGGTGTGACGGGGGACTGAGACATGATGACGAACTGGTTGCACGCCAACGACAGCTTGCAGCAACTGTACCTGGCGCGGATGATCATTCTGGCTGCCGCCATCGGCATGGGCATTATCGTCTTCGGCGTCGGCGCCGCCGTCGTGCGCTTCATCGACGCGGCGAGACTTTGGTCCGGGCAACGCAGGTACAGTGGTGTTGTCGTGCTCCGGCGTCAGCGGGCGATGAACTGAGTCTTGCCGAACCGCACTTCCCGGGCTGCGTGGGTACTCCTTGTTTGTCGCGCACTGCGCCTTGACCAGGCAGCTTTGGCTGTAAATCGGCACCCAACCGGGCCCCTGCCCGAGAACCCATTTTGTCAGCAAGTTCGACCTATTGCCCCGCATTTGGGTGGGATCTCGGTTGGTTCTTGATAAACACTCGGTCCCATCTGGCAGCACAAGCTGGGGTGCGAGAGCCGTGTCGGCCGTCAGCGCGCGGCTCCGAGCCTGTGTCCAAATCGCACCAGCGGCAAGTCTGCCACCTTGCGCATCATGCCGCCTCGGTGAAGGCGGCGACGGCCTCGCCTTTGCCGTGACCGAAACGATGTTCCAGGTCCGGCGGCCTTTCGGCATAGCGGACCCAGAAGAAGGTGACCAGGCTGGCGGCGGTGTCCACCTGGGCGTCGGCGGCGGAGGCCAGCAGCGCCACCGAGTCTGTCATCAGCCAGGCCCCGAGCTTCACCACGACCAAGCCCACCGCCACGATCAGGCGACGCGGCTGGCCAGTCTGCGCAATTCGGCTCCCGAGACTTTCCGTCCCGCCATGTCATCCTTTCCCGCACGCTGTTTCCCCCGGGCGTCGCGGAACTTCCCGGTCGGCCGTCAGGTCAGGGCTGCCGGCCGATATAGGCAAGAATGCCGCCGTCCACATAGAGGATGTGGCCGTTGACGAAATCGGAGGCCGGCGAGGCAAGGAACACCGCGGGGCCCTCGAGGTCGCCGGTGGTGCCCCAGCGGTTGGCGGGCGTCTTCGAGAGGATGAAGTTGTTGAACGGATGCCCCGGGGTGCGCAGCGGAGCGGTCTGCGGCGTCTCGATATAGCCCGGGCCGATGCCGTTGCACTGGATGTTGGCCGCGCCGTACTCGGAGGCGATGTTGCGCGTCAGCATCTTGAGCCCGCCCTTGGCGGCGGCATAGGCCGAGACCGTCTCGCGGCCGAGCTCGGACATCATCGAGCAGATGTTGATGATCTTGCCGCCGCCCTTGCCGATCATGCCGGGGATCACCGCCTTGGCGACGATGAACGCGGCGGTGAGATCGACGTCGATCACCGCGCGGAAATCCTCGACCGACATCTCGATCATCGGGATGCGCTTGATGATGCCGGCATTGTTGACCAGGATATCGATGGGGCCGAGCTCGCCGGCGATCCTGGCCACCAGCGCCTGCACCGCTGTCTCGTCGGTGACGTCGCAGACATAGCCGTGGGCCTTGAAGCCGGAGGCCTGGTAGGCGGCGATGCCGCGGTCGCAGTGCTGCTGGTCGATGTCGTTGAAGGCGATCGTCGCGCCGGCCCTGGCGAGCGCGCTCGCGATGGCGAAGCCGATCCCGTAGGAGGCGCCGGTCACCAGCGCCACCTTGCCCTTGAGGGAAAACGCTTCAGGGAAATTCACGGTGTCTGTTCCTTGATGGGACCGAAACGAACTCCGCGCCTGGGGATCAGCGCAGATCGGCGGTGGCGACCTGGTCCATGTCGTCGAAGGTCTGGTTCTCGCCGACCATGCCCCAGATGAAGGTATAGGCACGGGTGCCCACGCCGGAATGGATCGACCAGCTCGGCGAGATCACGGCCTGTTCGTTGTGGACCACGATGTGACGGGTCTGCTGCGGCTCGCCCATCATGTGGAACACCGCCGCGCCGGGCTCCATGTTGAAATAGAGGTAGACCTCCATGCGGCGTTCATGGGTGTGGCAGGGCATGGTGTTCCACAGGCTGCCCTCCTCCAGCTTGGTCATGCCCATGCAGAGCTGGCAGGTCTCGATGACCTCGGGGACGAGGAACTTGTGGATGGTGCGCCTGTTGGCGCTGGCGGCATCGCCCAGCTTCACCGAGGCGGCGTCGGCCAACGTCAGCCGCCGGGTCGGCAGCCCTCGGTGCGCCGGGGCGGAGTTGTAGTAGAGTTTGGCGGGTTTGGCCGGATCGGCGCTGCGGAAGGTCAGCACCTTGGCGCCCATGCCGATGTAAAGCGCCTCCTCGCCATTCACCTCGACGGTGCGGCCGTCGATGTCGACCAGGGCGTTGCCGCCGATGTTGATCAGGCCCAATTCGCGGCGTTGCAGGAAGAAATCGACGCCGTAAGTCTTGCCGAGCCCCTCGGGCAGCCCGACCGGGGCGGCGAGCGGCATGACGCCGCCCACCACGATGCGATCGATATGGCTGTAGGTCATCGTCATCTCACCGGGGCGGAACACCTCGGGGATGAGGAACTCACGGCGCAGGCCCTCGGTATCGAGGGTACGGGCGTGTTCACTGTGGATGCTCTGACGGATGTCCATCATTCAACTCCAGTGGTCGGGGCCGCCACGATCATAGCCTTGTAGCGCGGCGAATGCATGCCGAAGCGGCGTGCCCACCATGCGGTGACGAACGGCGTCAGCAGCGCGGTCACCACCACCGAGGTGGCGATCAGGGCGGTGGCGGAGGGCACGATCGGCGCGAACTTCGGCGATATATTGGCGATGATGGCCGGCACGGCCACCGCGGCGCCCGCGGTGGAACAGGCGGCGACACCGGCGGTGCCGTTGCCCTTCGCCAGGAAGATGTCGGCCAGCACCAGCGTAATGCCGGTTATCACCATCACCGACAGGCCGAGCAGGATGCCGAGCAGGCCAGTCGCGAAGATGATGTGGAAGTCCAGCCCATTGCCCAGCGCGAAGGCGAAGAACGGCACCATCACGGTCGTCGCCTGGCTGAAGAAGGCGCGCAGCTCATGGTCGAGGTTGCCGAGCACGAAGCCGATGATGAAGGGCAGAAGGGCGCCGACCAGGGTCTGCCACGGAAAGGTGGCGAAGCCGGCGAGGCCGAGCGTGCACATGGTCATGAACGGCCCCGATTCGAGCGACATCAGGCAGAAGGCGCTGGCCTCCTCCTTGGTGCCGAACTGCTGCATCAGCGCCATGTAGAGGCCGCCGTTGGTGTCGTTCATCG
>CAYWOW010000326.1:0-3377 GCA_964459005.1 uncultured Acetobacteraceae bacterium | reverse complement strand
CGATCGCGGTGGCATCGGAATAGACGGTGAAGGTGATGCCGAGGTTGAACAGGTCATTCTCGGCCGCCGTCGCGCGGGCGCGCAGCGCGTCCAGCCCGATGGCGGCGATGCGGGTACACACCGCGGCGGCGGCGCCCCCGTCGCCGGCGCGCTCGCTGGTCAGTTCGCAGAAATAGGGGCCGGGCTCGTAGCCGGCGAAGAGGTCGGGAAGGCGTTCGTGCATGCGCGGGGGCTCGTCGGGTCCGAGGAAGGTTTCAACCGCCACAGCATACCAGACCCGCGACAGATGCAACCCCCATTCGCCGCGGTGCATGGCCGCCTTCGTTGCGCGGTGACAGGCGCTGTTGCGCGACGCGGCGGACCCGGCCTATTGCTGATCACCTCCCCCGCCTTTGGATCTGTCGCATGCTGCGTCCCGCACTAGCCACCACTGCTGTCCTGTCGCTCTTCGCCTTGCTGGCCGGCTGCGCCGAGAAGCCGCCGCCGCCGCCACCACCGCAGGCCGCCTACGTACCGCCGCCGCTGCCGGAGCCGCCCACCGCCCCCTGGTGCGCGCGCCCGGCCGAGATAACGGCGTTCTCGGTGGCGGCGCTGCACAGCGACCTGATGGTCGCCGCCGTTTCCTGCCAGGCGGATACGAAATACAACGCCTTCGTGAACCGCTACCGGTCGTCGTTGCTGGCGCAGGAAAAGCTGGTGGACACCTATTTCAGCCGCAACGACAAGCGGAGCTGGCAGAAGGAGCGCGACGACTACATCACCCAGCTGGCCAACGCGCAGTCGCAGCGCGCCATGGTGCTGGGCAACCAGTTCTGCGAGCGCACCCTGGGCCAGTTCGACGAGGTGGCGGCCCTGGCCAAGCCCGAGGATCTGCCCGGCTTTGCCGAGAGCAAGGCGCAATCCGTTCCGCAGGCCATGAAGTTCAGCGAATGCCCGCCTCCCCCGCCGGCGCCGGAAAAGCCGGCCACGCATAAGGCGCCGGCAAAGAAGCAGAGCTAGCCCCCCTCCCCTTGAAGGAGGGGTGGAGACACCACCCGGAACGTCCGGCGGTCGGTCCGAACCGACCGCGTACAAGAAAACGCCGCCGTCCCGGGGGACGGCGGCGTTCTCGGTAAGGCCTGGATTACTTCAGGATGATCTCGACGCGACGGTTCTGCGGCTCGCGCACGCCAGGACCGGTCGGCACCAACAGGTGGGTGTCGCCGAAGGCCTGGATCGCGATGATGTTCTTCGGCACGCCGTCCTTGACCAGCTCGGCGGCCACGTTGTCGGCGCGCTTGCGCGACAGCACCACGTTGTATTGCGCGGTGCCGGTGCGGTCGGCGTAACCGTCAACCTCGATCCTGGTGACCTGCACCCGGGTCGAGTTCTGCGCCGCCTCGGCGATGATCTGATGCGCACGGGCGCTCAGGTCGGCCTTATCCCAGTCGAAGAACACGAGGTAGGTGCGGGCCGGGGCCGGGGCCGGGGCGGCGACCGGAGCAGGCATCGCCGGCGGCGGCGGCGGGGCCGCGTTGAAGGCGTAGCGCACACCGATCAGGCCGGCGTGATTATACTGGTCGCCTATTTTGATGCTGCCCGCCGGGTAGTGGAACGTCTCGTTTTCAACCGTCGCCATGAAGCGGTACTCGGCGGTCAGCGACAGGCCCGGAACCGGCAACGCGTATGCGGCGCCGAGGATGCCCTGCGCCGAGAAGCCGCCCTCGGTCCGCTGGCTCCCGGGGTAACCAGCAAGGTGGACACTGGACAGCTGGGTCCACTGATAGCCGACGCCGGCGCCCACATACGGAACCACTGGCACCCCAAGGTTGAGCCAGGTGAAGTCGTAGAAGCCGTTCAGCATGAGGCCGTAGTTGTCGGCATTGCCGCCGCCGTTCACCCCGCCGGCGTTATGCAGGCTGTAGTGGTTGCCGCGGTAGTTGCCCTCGACTTCGGCCCGGAAACCGTTGCCGAAGCCCCAGCCGGCGCTGGCGACCGCGGCGAGACCGCCGCTGCCGTGCAGGTTGGCGTTGCTGTTCTTGATGTCGACGTTCTGGGTCCAGTTATAGCCGGCACCACCAGCGATATAGAGCCCGTTGATGGGCTGGTTGGGGGCCTGGGCCATCGCAGCGGCCGGAATCGCCAGAACCGTTGCGGCCAGCAACACGCTCCGAATGCTCATACTTTATCTCCTCGTGTTTCAGGCTGCTGTGCGCAACCCCGGCAGGCGATTCACCGCCCTGTCCACTACGCCAGGAACCTAACGATCACCAGCTAATGAAACCAGCCCCGAATGGCACGAAGCGACGATCTGGCGGCGTTTCAAACGCCCCTGTTGCAAATTAGCCACAGCCGTTGTGTCAATCGCGAGACTCCGCCCGGCCGCGCTCGTTGCGGGGTCCGTGAACGACACGACCTATCCGGCGGAAGGGGCAAAATCTTCACGACGATGCGCCCTGGCCATGGCCTCCAGCGTCGCGAATCGGAAATCCCAGGTGACCTTTTCGGTTGGCGCCATGGTCGCCCCCCAGCCCGGCTGGTCCTGACGACGGTCGATCCAGGCGGTGGCGAGCCCGCAGCGTTTTGCCGGGCCATGGTCGTGGAACAGGCTCTGGGCGGTGTGCAGAATCTCGCCCTTGCCGTGGCCGAGGGCGGCCAGCCGGTCCAGCATATAGCGGAAATTGGCCGGGTTGGGCTTGTAGCTGCCGATATCCTGGGCGGTATAGATGGCGTCGAACTCCACGCCGAGGCGGCGGTTGCTGGCGGCGAAGCTGGCGCGGTCCACGTTGGACAGGATCACCAGCAGATAGTGTTGCTTGAGGTATTGCAGCGCCGCCGCCGAGTCCGGAAACGCCGGCCAGTTCGGCACCGAGGCGCCGAAGCGCCGGTGGTCGTCCTCGGACATCGGCGCGCCCCACTCGCGCGCCAGCCGGCGATGCACCTGCGCCAGCACGTCGGAATAGATCATCGTCGGCGTCTCGGCCTGCTGCGCCGATTCGTGGCGGGCAAAGGTCTCCATCACAACCCTGGGATAAATGCCACGGGTGCGTGCAAGCAGGGGTTGCAGCGCAACAAGAATACCAGTCTCCCAGTCGATGAGCGTGCCATAGCAATCGAAGGAGAGCACCCGGAAGTCGCTAAGCCTCATGTCGCGCCTCCATCGGACAGCGCCTGCGTTTCCACCTTGCCGCCTTATCGCCACCCTCGACGCGCTCCTGGATGCGGCGAACGCTGGAGCGGTCATTACTTTACAGCGTCCCCAGTGACCCTGGCCATTAATTTGTCACAAAGGCGCAGATAAACGCCACGCGGCATTGTCCCGGCGCCTGGACCGGCGTCAACTGTTGCGCTTCTCCCAGCCGGCGCTGAACAAATTCATGAAGTTGCGCTCGCTGTAG
>CAYWOW010000325.1:0-3390 GCA_964459005.1 uncultured Acetobacteraceae bacterium | reverse complement strand
GCGAGCACTTCGGGCGGCACGCCCTTCGGCACGAAGATGCCGAAGTAGTTGATCGGCGCGCTGAAGCCGGGCAGCGTGTCGGACAGCGGAGGAATGGTGCCGTAGCCTTCCAACTCCAGCGGCTTGTCGCTGAAGGTGAACAGCGGCAGCAGCTTCTTGGCGCGGATCATGTCCGCTTCCTCGCTGGCGAGCTGGCTGGTGGAATCGGCCTCGCCCGACACGACGGCGATCACCGCCGGGGTGCCGCCGTCATAGGTCACGTGGCGATAGGTGACGCCCGCCGCCTTCGCAAGCATGTCCATCGCCGCGTGGCCGCCGGAGGTGACGCCGGCGGTGGAAACCGAGATCGCGCCCGGATGCGCCTTCAGGCCGGCGATGTAGTCCTTGGCCGTCTTGTAGGGCGAACTGGCGCTGACGCTGAGCACCGACACGTTGGCGATGCTGAGGTAGAGGTTCCAGTCCTTGATGCCGGCCTTCACCGTGCCGAGGGTCTCATAGGCGCCGAGATCCTGCGCCGCCCCGGCGGTCCAGGTGTAGCCGTCGCGCGCGGCGGTCAGGCAGCTGTTGGTGCCGATGGCGCCGGACGCGCCGGCCTGGTTGATGATGACGATGGTCTGGCCCAAAGGCTTTTCGAGCTCCGAGGCGACAACACGGGTAACCGAGTCGGTCGAACCGCCGGCGGCCCAGGGCACGATCAGGTTGATCGGCCGGGTCGGCTTCCACTCCGCGCCCTGCGCGTGCGCGCGCAGCGACGTGGTGCCCAGCAGCCCCGCCGCGAGGCCGAGCAATGCGCGACGGCCGGGCCGGAAGCACGATTTCACTTGTTCCATGGCGTTCTCCACACAGCGTTTCTGTTCGGTCTGTTGTCCTGCCGCGGCATTGCCCGCTGCATCACGGGGATGCAAACGGTCCGCGGCGCTCAAAGGCTGATCCGGCGCCCTTCCTCGGCCGCCCAATAGCCCGCGTAGTGGACCTGGATCGCCTGATAGGCGAGGTCGACGCCGGCGAGCGGTTCGCGCCCAAGGGTCACGCATTCCATGAAGTCCTGGATCTCCCCGGTGTAGCCGCGGGTCGCTTCCTCCTCGACGCAGACGAACTGCCAGCCGGTCTTACGGTCCACCTTCTCGGTGATGTAGACGTCGGCCAGCCGCGATTCGTCGGTCAGATAGGTGACGACGTGGTTGTTGGGGGTGATGTTGGCGAACACCGCGCCGCCGGTGGTGTAGGTCTCCACCAGGTTGCGCACGCCACCCATGACCATGTCGCCGGCGAACACGGTCGCCTTGGTGGCGTCCGAGAAGGTCAGGCTCAGCATGCCCCAGTCTTCCACATCGACCGGGCGGGCCTGGATGTAGGCGTGCTGCCGCTCCGTCAGCTCCGTGGTCAGGTTGCCGACGTCGCAGGTGACATTGGCGACGGTGATGCGTTGCCCGCGGGCGGCGGCTTCCACCCCCTTGAGGTGGAGCACGGCGGAAAGCGGGTGGCAGCCCTGGCGGATCAGCGCGCCGCCGCCGGACAGCGACCAGTTGGCGGCGTGCGCGGCGTGCGAGCCGCTGTGGCTCTCCTCGGCCTTCATGAACAGGATCTTGTCCTGCGTCGCGCGCAGGATTTCCGCGGTCTTGGCCACCGCCGGCGCGTACACCCAGTCCTCGGCGTAGCAGAACAGCCGGCCGCTGGCGCGGATGGCGGCGCAGGTCTCCTCCATCTCCGCCATCACCCGCTGGTACATCACCGCCTTCGGCACGTGCTTGCCGACCGGCTCGCGGTCGCCGGGGTGACCGAAATAGCCGGTGAAGGGCTTCTCGCAGATCACGTGCTTGCCGGCCCGCATGCAGGCGACGACCATCTCCGCGTGCAGCGCCGGCGGGGTGCAGATGTCGATCACGTCGATATCGGGGTCGTTGAGCAGACCGCGCCAATCGCTGCCGGTGTCGGGAATGCCGAAGCGCCGCGCGAACTCGGCCACGTCGGCGTCGAGCGAGACCACCGTGCGCACTTCGACGTTGATGCCGTAGACCCGGCGATAGGAATGCATGTGCAGCACGGCGATGAAGCCGCTGCCGATCAGGCCGATCCGTACCGTTTTCATGCTGTCACCTCGGCCGCTTCAATGCACCCGAACCGCGGCGCCGTCCAGAACTCCGCTCGCAGGAATGTTATCGGATCGCCGCGGCTGGCACGAGCCCCGCGGGCTTCGTCCTTGCGGCGCGGGTGGGTTTGCTTCATGGTCGGGTCACGCTCCGGTGGCGTGCCCGGGGGGCTCACGATGCCCCATGGGAGCCCGATCCGTGGCGGTGCCAGTTCCGGCCAGAACCTGCCAGCCGATCCGGCGCCTGCCCACGGCCATGCCGCCGTCCGTGCCGCCGTGGCCTTGTGCCGGCCTGATGCATCGCGCATCGCGGGCCGCGCCTGGTTCGGCGCCGGTTGTTGCCCCAGGGCAGCAGACGTACCGATTTCACCGGGGCCGTGCGCGCCAATGCGCTCCGCCCGCAGACACATAGGGACCCGATTGTCCGCCGCACAGCCGCTTGAGACCGCCGGGACCGACGCCGAAGGGCGCGAGTCCCGCCGTCGCGCCCGCCTAGCCCAGGCGACGACGGGTGCGGCCGAGCCGGCAGCGGCGGCCCGTCTCCTCACGATTTTACCCGTCCCTTCTGGTCTGCGGTCCGGCCCCCTCGCTTCACCTGACGCCTGCCCGACCCCTCGCAACCGAGGGCGTGCGGCGCATCGGAGTTCCGGACCGAATGACGAAACGTATGCTGATCGACGCCACCCACGCGGAAGAAACCCGCGTGGTGGTGCTGGACGGTAACCGCCTCGAGGATTTCGACGTCGAGACAGCGGCCAAGAAACAGCTCAAGGGCAACATCTACCTCGCCAGGATCGTCCGCGTGGAGCCCAGCCTCCAGGCCGCTTTCGTGGAATACGGCGGGGGCCGGCACGGCTTCCTCGCCTTCAGCGAGATCCATCCCGACTACTACCAGATCCCGGTCGCCGACCGGCAGCGGCTGCTGGCCCTGCAGGCCGAGGAGGCGCGCGAGAACGAGGAAGAGGACGACGACGAGCCCGCCGCGCCGGCCCGGCGAAAGGCGCCGGAGGCCGCCGGCGAGGACAGCGACGCGCCCAGCCCCGAGGCGTCGCCGGCCGAGCCGGCCGCCTTCGAGACCGAACCGCCGCCGGCCGCCGGGCCGGCCGCCCCGGATGCGGCGGACGCCGTCGCGCCGGAACCGCCGCCGCCCGTCGAACCCCCGCCGGCCGAGGCCGCCGCGCCCGCCCCGGAGCCCGACGCCCAGCCCGCCGCCATTCCGTCCGAGGTGATCTACGCCGAGGCCGAACCCGACCCCCCCGCCGCCACGCCGGCCGAGTTGGCCGACAGCCAGCCCGCCGCCA